>NZ_OZ243890.1:3270280-3642920 GCF_965213555.1 Acuticoccus sp.
GCGCGGACCCCGAGAGGGCTGAGATGGTCTGGTCGCGGTAGATCACCTCGCCCGACGTGGGTCGCTCGAGGAGCAGCATGAGCTTGGCGACCGTGGTCTTCCCGCAGCCGGACTCGCCGACGAGCGCGAAGGTGCGCCCGGCTTCGACGGCGAAGCTCACGCCATCCACCGCCTTCACGACATCACGTTCGCCGAACAGGCTTCGGCCGACGGGGAAGTGCTTCTTCAGCGCGCGCGCCTCAAGCAGCACGGGCGGCGTCCTCGTTCAGCCAGCACGCTGCCCGGTGGCCCTTGCCGAGGTGAAAGTCCGGCGGGTAGGCGTCGCACTTGGGCATCGCGTGGGGGCAGCGCGGGGCGAAGCGGCAGCCGCGCGGCGGGTCGAGGAGGTCGGGCGGCTGGCCGCCAAGCGCGGTGAGGCGCTTGGCCTTCCGCCCGAGCTTCGGGATCGAGGCCAAGAGCGCCTGGGTGTAGGGGTGGGACGGCGCACGAAAGAGCGACCGTGACGGTCCGCTCTCCACGATGCGGCCGGCGTACATCACGGCGATGCGGTCGCAGATGGACGCCGCCACCCCCATGTCGTGCGTGATGAGGACGATGGCGACGCCCGTCTCCTCCTGGATCTTGCGATAGAGGTCGATCATCTTGACCTGGATCGTGACGTCGAGGTTCGACGTCGGCTCGTCCGCGATCATGACCTCCGGCTCGCACGCGATCGCCATCGCCGACACCACGCGCTGGCGCATGCCGCCGGAGAACTGGTGCGGGTAATCGTCGAGCCGCTTGTCCGCGGAGGGGATGCGCACGCGCGCCAGCACGTCAGCGGCCCGCGTTCGCGCCGCCCGCGCTCCATGGACGATCCGGTGGAAGACGAGCGGCGCACCCACCTGGTCGCCGACCGTGTAGACCGGGTTGAGCGAGGTCATCGGGTCCTGCGTCACCATCGAGACGCGGCTGCCGCGCCAATCGCGCGCCAGCTCGCGCTCGGTGAGCTGGGTTAGGTCGGTCCCTGCGACGACGACCTTGCCGGACGCGATCCGCCCGCCGGGCTTGGGCAGGAGGCGCAGGACCGACAGGCACGTCATCGACTTGCCGGAGCCCGACTCGCCGACGATGCCGAGCGTCTCACGCTTGTGGACGTGGAAGCTCACGTCGTCGACGGGCCGCAGCACGCCACGCTTGAGCGACAGCTCGGTGACGAGGTTCTCGACGTTCAGGGCCGGGGCGGGTGTGGTCATAGCTGCCGCCGCCGCGGGTCGAGCGCGTCGCGCAGCCAGTCGCCGAAGAGGTTCGAGGAGAGGCACGTCACCATGATGGCGACGCCGGGCATGGTGATCGCCCACCACGCATTGGTGATGTAGCCGCGCGCATCGGCCAGCATGAGTCCCCACGAGATCGCCGGCGCCTGCACGCCGAGGCCGAGGAAGGAGAGCGAGGCCTCGAAGATGATGACCTGCCCGACCTGCAGCGTCGCGAGCACCAGCAGGGTGTTGAGGATGTTGGGCGCGAGGTGGCGGTAGAAGATCGTGGGGGAGCGCACGCCGGCAACCTTGGCGAGTGCCACGTAGTCCCGCTCCTTCAAGGACAGCACCTCGGAGCGGACGATGCGCGCGTACCAGGCCCAGTACGTCACGACGATGACGATGATCACCGTGTCGAGGCCCGGCCGCAGGACGGCGGCGAGGATCAGCGCCAGGGCGAGCGCGGGGATCGACATCTGGATGTCGACGATCCGCATGATGATGCCGTCGGCCCAGCCGCCGAAGTAGCCCGCGATCATCCCCAGAACCGCGCCGATGCCACCGGCGAGCACGATGGCCCACAGTGCCACGACGAGCGACACCTGCGCGCCGGCGATGATCCGGCTCAGGATGTCCCGCCCGAGGTTGTCGGTCCCGAGCGGGTGGCTCCACGAGCCTCCTTCGACCCAGACCGGCGGATCGAACGCGGCGCGAAGGTTCAGCAGCGTCGGGTCGTGCGGCGCGATGGAGACGCCGAACACCGCGGCGACCACGAGGAGCGTGAGCATGGTTAGGGAGAACCAGGGCAGCGCCGTTGCGTGCCGGCGGCGGCGGATGCGCGGCAGGGGAAGGCGCGCGGCGGCGGCCGTAGGTGCCGGTTCAACGACCATGGCGGATCCTCGGGTCGATGACCCCGTAGCTGAGGTCCACGAGGAAGTTCACGGCAACGAACACCACGGCGGAGAACAAGACGCCCGCCTGCACCACGGGGAAGTCGCGCGAGAACAGCGCTTCCACCACCGTGCGGCCGAGGCCGGGCCACGCGAACACCACCTCGACGACGAACGAGCCGCCCAGCATCGCCGCGAAGTACACGCCGAGCATGGTGACGAGGGGGATAGCCGCGTTGCGCAGCGCATACTTCCAGACGAGCACGCGCTCGGGTACCCCGACGCTGCGGCCCATCCGAATGTAGTCTTGGTCAAGCACGTCAAGCATGGCGGAGCGCACGATGCGGGTCTGAGCGGCAACCGGATACCAGCCGAGCGCGATGGCGGGCATGATGACGTGGGCGGGCGTGCCCGACCCGTAGGCCGGCAGCCAGCCAAGGGTCATGGAGAACAGCAGGATCATCAGGAGACCGACCCAGAAGTTCGGCATGGCCTGGCCGAGCATCGCGAAGCCCTTGGCAAATGTATCCAACCAAGAGCCGCGGTAGACGGCGGAGAGGACGCCGACCGGCACGGCGATGCTGATCGAGAAGGCGAGGGCGACCGCGGCGAGGTACAGGGTCGCGGGCAGGCGGTCGAGGATGAGTTCCAGAGCGGGCATTTGCCAGCGATAGGACTGGCCGAAGTCCCCCTGCAGCGCGTTCCAGGCGAACACGAGGTATTGCTGCCAAAGGGGCAGGTCGAGGCGCAGGCTCTCGCGCACCTGCTGCACCACCTCCTCCGGCGCCTCGGGCGGCAGCATGAGGACGACCGGATCACCGCTGAGGCGGGTGATCACGAAGATGACGATGCTCGCGCCGACGATGCTCAGGACGCTCTGCAGCAGGCGACGCGCGATGTAGCTGCCCATGTGGGGCTCCTCACGGGGACGCCCGGTGCGATGGACGCGCCGGGCGCGTGCGCGGACCGAACGGAACAGCTACTCCTTGAGGCCGATCTCTTGGAAGTTTCGCCAGAAGCCGGGCCACGGCCACGGGGTGTAGTCGATCTTGTCCTCGCGCCAGGCGAAGGTGACGAGCGGCCGATAGGTGGAGATGCCGCCCAGCACGAGCTCGTGCTTCTTGCCGGCGATCTCCTTGAGCCGCTCCTCGCGCTCGGCGGGGTCCATGATCGTGTTCGTCTCCTCGATCATGGCGTCGAGGGACGGGTCGCTGTTGTGCGAGTAGCTCCCCCAGCCCTCGCCCTCAACGTAGGTATGGAGGTGGCCCGCCCAGGGCACGCCCGGGTCGCCCGGCACGCCGTGTCCCCACATCCAGCTGATCATCGCGCCGTCGAGCTGCGGCGTCTCCGGGTCGCGGCGGCCGACGTTGATCCACGCGCCGTACTCAAGGTTCTCCACCTGACAGCGGATGCCGACGGTGGCGAGGTAGGCGAACATCGCTTCGCCCATCTCCTTGATGTTCGGCTCACGGGGGGTCGTCAGGTTTATGCAGCGCACGTCGAGCCCGTCCGGGTACCCGGCCTCGGCGAGGAGCTGCGTCGCCTTCTCAGGGTCGTACTCGTAGGGCGTCAGGTCGGGGTCAAAGCCGGCCTCGCCCTCGCCGACCTGCGCGTAGCGCTCGCCCTGGCCGAACAGGACGCTCTCGACGATGGCATCCATGTCGATCCCGTGGGCGATCGCCCTGCGGACCCTGACGTCACGGAAGGGGGAGTCATCGGGGATCATGTCGAGGTCGAGGAACAGGTTGTTGCCGGACACGTGGGTCGATGTGGCAACGTTCTCCATCGCCTTCACGTCCTCAATCATCGCCGGTGGCACGGCATCGATCCAGTCCACCTCACCGGTCTGGAAGGCGGCGACACGGGTTAGATCCTCGGGGATGACCTTGATGACGAGGTTCTTGACCGTCGGGCGATGCTCCTTGTTCCAGTAGTCCTCGTAGGCCTCGAGCCGTAGCTCTTCCTTCACCGCACGGGAGACGAACCTCCACGGTCCGGTGCCAATGGGATTGCGCCCAAACTCCTCGGCGCCGACCTCCTCGAAGTACTCGCGAGGCATCGCCCAAAGCTGCAGCTGGTTGGCGATGTAGTTCGCGTCACCTTCGCTGAAGTGGATGCGGAAGTGAAGGTCATCGACGACTTCGAATTGCTCAACGTTGGCCTGGTAGTGCGACCAGCGGGAAACCGCCGGATCCTTCAGGCGCTGGTAGGCGAACTCGAAGTCTTCCGCCGTCAGGGGATCGCCGTTGTGGAAGGTCACGCCCGGCCGGATGCGCACGTCGATGATGGGATCGCCATTCTCATCCTCGACGATTTCCCAGCTCTCGGCGAGCCAGTTCTGCCGCGATCCATCCGGCATCACCTTGACGAGCTGCTCGAAGATCTGACCGATGAAGTAGGTGTCGACGCCGGCCGAGTAGAGCGCTGGGTCGAGGGTGGTGGCCTCAGCCGCAAAGGCGACGGTGATCGTCCCGTCCTTGATCGCGTCGTCCGCAGTCACCTGAGCATGCACCGGGCTCGTGGCGCATAGTGCGAGGATGGCTGTCAGCGTCGCGACGGATCTCTTGAACATCATGGCTTCCTTCCCCTCCGGCGACCGGCGTCGGCGATCGAGCGTCTGTTGCGACGTTCTTGTGCAGCTTTGTGGCTGAAAGGTTAGGCTATGGAGCGCCCCCCATGGTGTCAACTCGCCGCCCCCCTCGCCAAACCAGGCTGGTGCGCATGCGCTCGATCCCCGTCCTCGTCGGCGAACCGTCAGCGCAGCAGCACCCACTGAATGGTCCTGGAGCCTACGACCATCGGTGAACTTCCGACTTTGTCGAATGCGGCGCCGGGCGTACTGTCGGAGCATCAAGCGCTGCAGCCTAGAGCGCCAAGAACGAAACGGTGATCCCAGATGGGGCGCCTGGGAGGAGGGGCGTGAGACGCGCCAACGTCGTGTCCGGGATGGTGCTTGCCGCGCTGGGCGCTCTGGTGCTGCTCGTCGTCAACCCGTGGCAGATCGAGGAGGGGCCGGCGGGAATGATGTCGCCGCGCCTCGTGCCGAACCTGTCGATGGTCGTGGTGATGGTCCTGTCGATCCTGCTCGTCGTCCAGAACCTCCGGGCAGCCGACCGGCCGGAGGACGCGGGATCGCCGATCCCGCGCCGCGAGCTCGTGGCGTTCGCCAAGATCGCGGCGGTCTTCGGCCTCGCGATCGCGCTCTACATCCATGTGTCGCCGCTCGCGGCCGGGGGCGTCCTCATGGTCGGCGGCTTCTTGGCGCTCGGCGAGCGACGGCCGCTGGTCATCGTCCTGCTGACCGGCGGCCTGCTCGGCGCGGTCTGGCTGCTGTTCTATCGCCTGCTCGGCACGGCCATCGTGTGAGGGCGACGTGGACCAGCTGATCCTCGGCTTCTGGGACGTCCTGCAGCCCGGCGTGCTTGTCTGGGTCGTCCTCGGCGTGACCATCGGCTACGTCGTGGGGGCGGTGCCTGGGCTCGGCAAGGCGACCGGCGTCGCGATCTGCATCCCGCTGACCTTCTACCTCAACCCCGCGGCTGCGCTCGGCATGCTCATCGGCATCGCCAAGGGGAGCGCGGCCGGCAGCGCCGTGTCGGCGATCCTGCTCAACACCCCGGGCGAGCCATCCTCGGCGCCGACCGCGCTCGACGGCTACCCGCTCGCCCGCCAGGGTAAGGCGCAGAAGGCGCTCAAGATGGCGCTCTACGCGTCCGTCATCGGCGACCTCGTGTCGACGCTCATCCTCATCGGTCTTGCCGCTCCGCTCGCGCACTACGCGCTCCTCATCGGACCGGTGGAGCTGTGCGCCATCCTTCTCTTCTCGTTGACCTTCATCGGCGGGCTGTCGGGCCGCTCGCTCGTCAAAGGGCTCATCGCCGGCGCGTTCGGCGTGTACTTCGCCACCGTGGGCATGGAGACCGAGACCTTCGTTCCTCGGCTGACCTTCGGGCTGCTCGAGCTCGAGGACGGCATCTCGCTGGTGCCGATGGCGATCGGCATGCTCGCGGTCGCCGAGATGATCGTGCAGGCCGGCAACCTCAAGACGCTCGACCGGCAGACGGAGGCGATCGCCGACGGCGCCGCGCGCGAGGACCGCGTCGTCTCACGCTCCGAGTGGCGGCGCTGCGCTCCCGCCATCGCCCGTGGCACGCTGATCGGGTCCGTCGTCGGCATCCTGCCAGGGCTCGGCGCCAGCGTCGGCTCGTTCCTGTCCTACGGCGCGACCGTGCGTGCCTCCAAGACGCCGGAGAAGTACGGCAGCGGCATGATCGAGGGCGTGGCGGCGGCCGAGAGCGCGGACAACGCCGTGGTCCCGGCGAGCCTCGTGCCGCTGTTTGCGCTCGGCATCCCGGGCAGCATCATCGCCGCGATCCTCATCGCCGCGTTCATCCTCCACGGCCTGACGCCGGGACCGCTGATGTTCCAACAGCAGCCGCGCCTCGTCGGCGACGTCTACGCGGCGATGATCTGCGCCAGCTTCATCATGCTGATCGTCGGCTACACCGGCCAGCGCGTGTTCTCGCAGGTCATCAAGGCGCCGATGCGTCTCATCATCCCGCCGGTGCTGCTCCTGTGCACCATCGGCGCGTACATGGAGACGTCCAGCCTGTTCTCCGTGTTGGTCATGCTGATCTTCGGGGTCATCGGCTACCTGGCGAAGAAGCTCGACTTCTCCTTCGTGACCTTCCTCATCGGGTTCGTCATCGGACCGAACTTGGAACTGAGCTTCCGTCAGTCGCTTCAGATCCTGGACCACGAGGCGACGAACCTTGCCAACCATCCGGTGGCGCTGGTGTTCGGCGTCCTCACGATAGGGACCATCATCCTGCTCGGTCGGTCGGCGGGCGGCGTTGCTCCCGTCCACCAACCGACCACGCCCGACGCTGCGCCCGGCGCAGCCCCGATTCAGCACAACACGCGAGGACCATGACCATGGGCAACTTGACCAAGCGCCTCCTGCTGGCCGCGGCCGCCGGCCTCGCCATCGGTCTCACAGCGCCGACGGCGTTCGCGCAGGAGAGCTATCCGGACCGGCCGATCACGATGCTGGTCGGCTATGGCGCGGGCGGGCAGACCGACCTCGTGGCACGCGCTGCGTCGACGGTCATGTCGGACGAGCTCGGCGTGCCGATCAACGTCGTCAACAAGCCGGGCGCCGGCGGCGCGGTGGCGGCGCGGGAGCTGATGCGGGCGGAGCCGGACGGCTACACCGTGCTGTTCCAAGCCAACTCCGTGGTGAACTCGGCGCCGTTCGTGATGGATCGCATCACCTTCACGCCGGACGACTTCGAGTACGCCGGCATGATCACCGCCTACCAGACGGCCCTCGCGACCCAGAAGGACGCGCCGTTCGACAACCTCGCCGAGTTCGTCGCCTGGGCGAAGGACAATCCCGGCTTCCGCTACGGCGCGCTGAGCCCGGAGGCCCGCATGTACATGGAGGAGATCGCCGAGGTCGAAGGCCTCGACGTCAACATCGTGCCGCTCAACAGCGGGTCGGAGATGCTGAACGCGCTGCTCGGCCGTCAGGTGGTGCTGGCGCTGTCGGGTGGCATCCACTACCGCCACCCGGACGAGTTGAAGTCGGTGGCAACCTTGACGAGCTTCCGCCATCAATCTGCGCCGGACGTCGAGACCATCGATGAGCAGGGTTATCCGCTCGCCATGGACTCCCGTGCGACGCTGTTCCTTCCGAAGGGCACGCCGCGCCCGATCCTCGAGACGCTGAACGCCGCGCTCAAGGCAGCCGAGACCGACGAGACGTTCGGCAAGGTCGTAGCCGCCGCCGACATCCCGATCATGTTCTTCGACGTGGACGCGACGTACGACGAGATGCGCAGGACCTACGACCGGAACAAGGGCATCTTCGAGAGCGCCGGTGTGGAGCCAAGGTAGGCCCGTCCTGGCGTCGGACGGCGCCCGTCCGGCAGGTTGCAGCCCCAGCACCTTGAGAGGTCATCATGTTTGAGCCGCTGAAGGACGTGCGCGTGGTCGACTTAAGCCAGATCCTGGCCGGACCGTACGCAACGTACCAGCTCGCGCTCCTCGGAGCCGAGGTCATCAAGATCGAGAAGCCGGGGGAGGGGGATTGGACGCGCAGGGGAGGCGCGCTGACGGCGCTCGCCGATCGCCAGATGGCACTCGACTACCTGACGCACAACGCGGCCAAGAAGTCGGTCACGATCAACCTCAAGACCGCAGAGGGGTTGGAGCTCATCAAGGCGCTGATCGCGACCGCCGACATCTTCGTCGAGAACTACCGGCCGGGCGTGGCGGAGCGGCTCGGCCTGTCCTTCGAGGCGGTGCGGGAGGTCAAGCAGGACATCGTCTACTGCTCGGTGTCCGCCTATGGCCAGGACGGCCCGCTGTCGCGCCGTCCGGCCTACGACCACGTCGTTCAGGGGATGTGCGGCATCATGCTGACGACGGGGCGGCCCGGCGAGGGGCCGACCAAGGTGGGGGCACCCTACATCGACTATGCGACCGGCATGAACGCGGCGATGGCGGCGATGGCGGGCCTGATGGAGGCTCGCCGAACCGGCAAGGCGGTGCGGATCGACGTCGCCATGCTCGACACGGCATTGATGCTGATGGCCTCACTGATGAGCCAGCACCTGTCGGCGGGTTGGAAGCCGGTGCAGAACGGCAACGAGGCCTGGAGCCGGAGCCCGTCGTCCGGCGCCTTCAAGACCACTGACGGCCTGCTGATGCTCGCCGCCAACAACGACAGTCAGTTCCGCAAGTTGTGCACCGCGCTCGACCGCGCGGACATCGCGACCGACTCTCGCTTCACGACACCACGAGGTCGGGCCGCGAACGCCGACTGCCTGCGCCAGATGCTGGACGAGATCTTCGCGACCGAGACGGCGGCGCACTGGGAGGAGGTCCTCGCGCGTGCGGACGTGCCTGCGGCGAGGGTGCGCACGCTGGACGAGGTGCTCGCGGAGGATCAAGTCCGGTCGCGCGCCCTCGTAAGCGAGCACAGCATCGAAGGCCACGACGGCACGATCCACATCCCCAACCGCAGCTTCAAGGTCGACGGCGAACCCGGTACGCCCACGTCGCCGCCGTCGGCGCTCGGCGCAGACACCGATGAGGTGCTCCAAGCAGCAGGGATCTCGACTGCGAGGCTCGGTGAGCTTCGTCGCGCCGGGGTGATCTGACTCTTGTGCCTCGCTCGGCTTGGCCCGGCGCGTGGCGCGGCTAAAGTGAAGCTCTTCCAAAACGAAGGTGAAGCACCGCGGGAGCGAGGCCCAACCTTCTGCCATCATTGCAGCCCGCGTCGGTGGGAACCTCACCCAGAACCCGGAGATGCGCGCGCGGCTGCGAAATGCGCCTTACCCGGGCAAGTCCGTTGGGCAACAAGCATCGGAACCAGGGAGACGACATGACGATCAAGCAGATCTTGAAGGCCGCCACGCTCGGTGTGGCGATGACCGCGCTGACCGCGGTCACACCATCCGTGGCACAGGACACCAGCTGGGAGCCGAGCCGCCCGATCCAGATCGTGGTCGGCTTTGCGCCGGGGGGCGGGACGGACCAGACGGCGCGCCTCATCGCGTCGGCTGCGCAAGAGTACTTCCCCGTGCCCCTCGTGGTGGTGAACCGGCCCGGTGCGGCCGGTACCCTCGCCGCCGAGCTGGTTGCGAACGCTGAACCCGACGGCCACACGCTGCTCGTGGCCGGCGGCTCGGAGTCGACCTCCGTGCCCAATCACCGCGAGGTGAACTACTCCCTCGACGACCTCGAGGGCGTCATCCGGGTCAACCGTGAGCACATGGTCATCGTCACCAAGGCCGGCAGCGGGCTCGACTCGATCGAGGCGGTCGTCGATCGAGCCAAGGAGAACCCCGGCGAGCTCGCCTATGCCTCGTCCGGACCGGGCAGCATCCTGCACTCCGCGTTCTTGGTGTTCGCGGACGAGGCGGACATCGACCTCCAGCACATCCCCTACCAGGGCGGCTCGCCGGCGCTCGCGGCGCTGCTGGGCGGTCATGTGGACATGACCATCATCACGCCCGGCGATGCGGCTGCACAGGTTGCGGCTGGCACGGTGAACGCGATCGCCACCACCTCCGACCGCGCAGAGCAGATCCCGGACGTGCCGTCCCTCTCCGAGCTCGGCTACGACGTGAACCTTGAGAACATGAAGGGTCTCGTCGCGCCCGCCGGCACCCCGGACGCGGCGATCGAGTACCTGCGCGAGCGCTTCCAGCGCGCCATGGATTCCGAGACCTTCGCGTCGCTGGCGGAGCGGGCCAACATCACCCCGGGCTACCTCTCCGGCCCCGACTTCGAGGCGGCGATGAGCGACATGTCGCAGTCGATCGCCACCGCGCTCGAGACCGGCGACGCCAAGTCGGACGCGACCGCGGCGCAGTGATGGCCGCCGACCGCGTCCTCGCCCTCGTCCTGCTCGCCGGATCGGCCGTCTACCTCGGCGTGCTGGTTCCCGAGGTGGGACGCGCGCAGACGGCGCTCGGCAGCGGCGACTACTACACGGTGGGGCCGACGGCCCTGCCCACCTTCGCCGGCGCGATGGCGGCGATCTTCGCGGTCGCCGTCCTCGCGCTCGGCGGGCGGACGGCACCCCAGACGATGTTCGGCGAAGGCCTTTCGAGCGGCATCGCCTTCGCCCTCGTCGTCGCCGCAGCCGCAGCCCTGATGCCGCACATAGGCTTCTTGCCGTCGGCGGCGGCCTTCCTCGCCGCCGTGTTCGTGATCTTCCGCGCCACGACGTGGTGGATCGCGCTGATCCTCACCCTCGCCCTGCCGGTCCTCCTCGATCAGGTGCTGCGCAAGGTCTTCATGATTCCGCTCCCCGGCAACGTGTTGTTCTAGGCCGCGGCGCAGACCGTCATGGACCCCTTCTCCCTCGCCCTCAGCGGGTTCGCCGAACCGGCGGTGTTCTTGACGCTGGTCCTGTCGGTGGCGGTCGGCCTCACCATCGGAGCGATCCCGGGGCTGTCGGTCAACATCGCCGTCGCGCTCGCCGTGCCGCTCACCATCTTCATGCCGACCGACCAGGCGCTGGTGCTGCTGATCGGGCTTTACGGTTCGGGCATCTTCGGTGGCTCGGTCTCAGCCATCCTGTTGAACGCGCCCGGCACCCCCGCCTCGGCCGCCACCATCTTCGACGGCTTTCCCATGGCGCAACAGGGGCTCGCCACGAAGGCGCTGCGCATCTCGCTGATCGCCTCGCTCTACGGCGCCACGTTCTCGGTGGTGCTCCTCGTGCTCGTTGCGCCCGAGCTGGCGAACTTTGCGCTGCGCTTCGGCCCGGTCGAGATCGCCTCGCTGCTGCTCTTCACCTTCTTCGTCATCGGCATCTTGTCCGGTGCCTCCCTCGCCAAGGGGCTGCTGTCGGCAGCGGTGGGGATGGTCCTTGCCACCGTCGGGTCCGACCCGATGCTCGGGACGCCGCGCTTCACCTTCGGCGAGACGTCGCTGCTGGACGGGCTCACCTACGTGCCGCTCCTCGTCGGCCTCTTCGCCCTCGCCGAGATCCTCGACGAGGCGACGCGCGGCTTCGCGCAACCGCTGCGCAAGTTCAGCCTCGGCGCCGAGGACCGCGCGAGGAACCGTGTCACTCGCGGCGACATCAGGCGGATCGCCCTTCCAGTCGTCCGTGCGTCGGCCATCGGATCCGCCATCGGCATCCTGCCTGGCATTGGCGCCACCATCGCCTCGTTCCTCGCCTACGGCGATGCCAAGCGCGCCGCCCGTGACAAGTCCCAGTTTGGCAGGGGCGACGTTCGCGGCGTCGCGGCGTCCGAGAGCGCGAACAACGCCGTCGTCGGCGCCACCTTCATTCCGACGCTGGCGCTCGGCATCCCCGGCGACGCGGTGACGGCAATCCTCCTCGGCGCGCTCGTGCTCCAGGGCGTGACACCGGGACCGCTGATCTTCGTCACCAACCCGCAGGTGGTCTACACGATCTACCTGGCGCTCCTGTTCGCGACGATCTTGATGGCCGTGCTCGGCTTCATCGCCATCCGTCCGCTCGCGATGACGCTCAGGATCCCCAAGATCTACCTGATGCCATCGGTGGCGCTGATCTGCATCGCCGGCGCGTACGTGGCGCGCAACAACATCGTCGACGTGTGGGTGATGTTCGGGGCGGGCATCCTCGGCTTCGTGTTCAACCGCACGGGCGTTCCGGTGGCGCCGCTCCTCATCACGTTCATCATCACGAGGCCGTTCGAAGAGGCGCTGCGCCAGGCGCTGACCCGCTCGCAGGGCTCGTTCGAACCGTTCCTGACCAACCCGGTGACCCTGTCCCTGGCAGCGATCGTCGCCGTCGCCTTCACCCTGGCGCTCTGGCGCGACCTCGGGCGCCGCACCGCGTCGTCCCCTGACAAGGAGCATGGCAATGGCTGATCCGATCGGCTTCATCGGCCTCGGCGTGATGGGCGCCGGCATGGCGCGCAACGTCATGAAGGCCGGCTTCCCGCTGGTCGTCACCACGTCGTCGCCGCAGAAGGCCGAGGCGTTCCGCGGCGAGGGAGCCACGGTGGTCGCAACGCCGTCGGACGTCGCCGCGGCGGCCCGCATCGTCGTCACCTGCGTGCCCGACGGCGAGGCGCTGACCGTCGCGGTCAGCGGCGACAACGGGCTGGCGAGCGCCCCATGGACGGACGGCCTCCTCATCGACTGCTCCACCATCGCGCCGTTCGAGGCGAAGGACGTCGCCGCACACGTCGCGTCCGCCGGTGCGCGAATGATCGACGCGCCGGTGTCGGGCGGCGCGAAGGGAGCGAGCGAGGGCACGCTCACCATCATGGTCGGAGGCGAGGAGGCGGACGTCGCGCGCGCCTGGCCCGTCCTGGACGCGATGGGCAAGAACATCCACCACGTGGGCCCGATCGGCGCGGGGCAGACGCTGAAGGCGTGCAACCAGCTCATGGTCGCCGTCAACCTGATGGGTGCCTGCGAGGCGATCGCGCTGGCCCGCAGCGGCGGCGTCGATCCGCACGTCATGCGCGAGGTGCTGTCCTCCGGCTCGGCCCGCTCTGGCGTCCTTGAGATGCACGCCAAGCGCTACATCGACAACGCACTCGACGGTGGCTTCCGCGCCGAACTCATGCGCAAGGACCTCGGCATCGCGGCCGCAGTCGGCGTCCACGAGCGCCGCGCCCAGCCGGCGACGACGCTCGCCCACCAGCTCATGACGGCGGCCTGCAACGCCGGCTTCGCCAAGCTCGACTCGGCTGCCTTGGGCCTCTTCTACGACGCGATGAACGGCGGAGGGGACGAGGCATGAGCGCCGCGTTCCCGTTGCGGCACTGACGCGTTGTCGAACCGCGTCCTCACCGCCGCGGGCAATTCGACGAGCGCGCCGTCGTTTTTCGAGGGTGCTCGCAAGCGCATCTGGCTTCGTCTCTCCTTGCGTCAGCGAAGGGTTTTTGCCGGATGATTGACGACAGCGCACCGCTGGCGGCGAGGATCGCCGCCTGGAGGCTGTCCGACGACACGGTGCTGCCGGACCATGTGCGTGCGGATGCAGAGCTGCGCCTTCTCGACACCCTGGGGACCATGATCGTCGGCGCAGCCGAACCGTTGGCGACACCGGTGCGGCAGGTCGCCCTCGCGATGGGGAAATCGTCGGAAGCGGGCATCATCGGGTCGGAGGACCGTGCCTCGGCCGCTGCGGCGACGCTCGCGAACGGCACCTTCGCTCATGCCACCGACTTCGACGACACGCACCAGTCGACCTTGCTTCACCCGAGCGGCCCCGTCGTGGCCGCGGCGCTCGCGATCGCCGAGCGGCAGGGCGCCGACGGTCCAGCGCTCTTGTCCGCCATCGCCATCGGCAACGAGATCGCCTGCCGGCTGGCGATGGTGGCACCCATGGCCTTCCACACCCGCGGCCTTCATCCGACCGGTGTGCTCGGGACCTTCGCTGCGGCGGTGGTCGCCGCGCGCCTCCTGCGGCTGAGCGAAAGGGAGGAGGTCCATGCGCTCGGCATCTGCGGCAGCCAGGCGGCCGGGTTGCTGGAGGCCTTCGCCGACGGCACCTGGGTGAAGACCCTACATCCCGGCTGGGCTGCGCACGGCGGGATCACCGCCGCGCTTCTCGCCGGCGCGGGCTTCACCGGGCCGGCCACGGTGTTCGAGGGCCGCTTCGGCCTGTTCGCGAGCCATCTCGCGGTCCCCGAGGGCGGCTTCGACTTCGCCGCAGTGACACGCGACCTCGGCGACGCATGGCAGTACCAGGACAACCACATCAAGCTTTACCCGGCTGCCCACGTCATCCACCCGTTCGTGGATCTCGCCATCGGACTCCACCGCGATGGCGTCGCGCCGCGCGACATCGCACGCGTCGACCTGCCGATCGCCGACCGCTACGTGCCGGTGGTCGGCGAGCCGCGCGCGGCCAAGGTGGCACCGCGCACGCCGACCCATGCGAGGGCAAGCCTGATCCACTGCGTCGCCGCGGCGCTGGTCCGCGGCTGGCTCGACAACTCGGCCTTCACAGATGCCGCGGTCGCAGACCCAGCGGTTCGCGCCCTTGCCGAGCGAACCCACGTCTGCGCCGCCGGGCCATCCTCGCCGGACGGCTTCCGCGGCCACATTCGCGTGACGCTCGCGGACGACACGATCCTCGAGCGTCGCCTCGATCATCACCGTGGCAGCCGCGCCAACCCCATCACCCGCGATGACGTCGTCGCCAAGTTCATGGCCAATGCTGCCCCGCTCCTTGCCCCCGGCGCGGGACAACGCGCAGTGGATCTGGCATTCTCGCTACATGCGCCGGTACAGATTTCGCGGCTCTTGTTCGCCTGCCGGATCGCCGCCGATCGGGCGGCATGACCCTCGGATCATCCGCGTCCAGAAGGAGACTGCCATGACACGCCTCAACGCGCCCATGCGCGCGCTCGTCGCCGGTTTCACGCTCGCCACCGCGTCGGGCTCGGCACTCCCTGCCAAGGCGCAGGATGGCCCAAGCAACATCAGCATCGTGACCGGCAACGCCGGGGGAAGCTTCTATCCCGTCGGCGTCGCGATGGCGAAGATCCTATCCGACGAAGGGATCAGCGCGTCTGCCGAGCCCGGGGGCGGCAACTCCAACGTCATGGCGGTATCCCAAGGGCAGGCGGACATCGGCTTCACCTTCGGCCCGACCGTGACCATGGCGACCGCCGGTGAGGATCCGTTCCCAACGAAGTTCGGTGGCGTCGTCGCGTTGGCGTCGCTGTACCCCAACTATACTCAGGTCGCGGTCACGACGGAGAGCGGCGTGACCGACATCGCCGACCTGAAGGGCAAGCCTTTCGCCACGCAGGGTCAAAGCGCGGGTTCCTCCACCTTCTTCCGCATGCTCCTCGAAGCGAACGGGCTGACCGAGGACGATCTCGACATCGTGGTCCGCGGCGGCCCGACCCAGGGTGCCAACGCGGTCCGCGACCGCACGGCAGTGGGCTTTCAGGCCACCACCGGCTTCCCCAATGCCTCCTTCTCCGAGGCGTTCATCAGCGTGCCGATGAGGATTCTTCCGGTCAGCGACGAGGCCGCTGCGGCGCTCGTTGAGGCGAACCCGAGCTTCAGCCGCGCGGTTCTGCCCGCCGGCACCTATCATGGGCAGGACGAGGACGCGCCCACGGTGAGCGTCGACACCATCCTCATCGTCAACGCCGACATGCCCGAGGAGCACGCCTACCAGATCGTGAAGACGCTGGCGGAGAATGCCGCCGCCCTCGAACGCTCGACGAACGTGGTGTCCGGCTTCGACGCCGCGCGGATGGCGGACATCAGCGGGATCACCGTCCATCCGGGTGCGGCACGCTATTACCGCGAGCAGGGGCTGCAGTAGAGCGGCGACCGGCGCAGAAGACGTGCCATGACCGGCGAGGTCGTCACCGCATCGACGCCGGAGGATCTTGTGCGCCGGGGTCTGCGCGCCCTCGCCATCGCGACGTCGGTCGCCATGTCCGCCTACCATGTGGTCACCGCCTACATCGGCACGCCGCAGGCGGAGGTGCATCTGTCGTTGCATCTCCTCCTTGCGCTGTCGGTGCTGTTCCTCGTCCACGCCTCACAGCGGCGAGGCCCGCACTGTGCGGCGAAGATCTCTCTCGACCTCGGCCTCGTCGCCGTCTCGGTCGCGTCCACGCTCTACCTCGCGTGGGACCCCAACTACATGATGAACCGCTTCACCTACGTGCAACCCTTGACGCGGCTGGAGATGGCGCTGGGCGCCGGGCTCCTCATCGTCATCCTCGAGGCCGCCCGGCGGACCATCGGATGGGTGCTCGTCATCGTCCTCGTCTGCTTTCTCCTTTACGCGCTCTTCGGAAACCTCCTTCCGCCGCCGCTGCATCACAATGGCTTCACGCCGCAGCGGGTGATCGAGCAGTCCTACCTGACACCGGACGGGATCTGGAACCAGCCGCTCGTCGTCACCGCGAACTACATCTTCCTGTTCGTCCTCTTCGGAAGCCTGCTGCTGTCCTCCGGCGCGGGCACCTTCTTCACGGACCTGGCGAGCGCGCTCACCCGGCGCAGCGTCGGCGGTCAGGCCAAGACCGCGGTCGTCGCCAGCACGCTCATGGGGATGCTCTCGGGGTCGTCGCCCGCCAACGTGGTCACGACCGGCTCCTTCACGATCCCCGCCATGAAGAAGGCGGGCTACAAGCCGACGTTCGCCGCCGGCGTCGAGGCGGTGGCCTCGACCGGTGGCCAACTCACCCCGCCGATCATGGGCGCGGCTGCGTTCCTGATGGTGGAGTTTGCCGGCGTCTCCTACCTCGACGTGATGAAGGCGGCGGCGATCCCCGCAGCCTTATACTTCGTCGCGATCTACGCCATGGTGCACTTCGAGGCGCGTCGCCTCGACCTCCAGGCGCGGGCCGATCCGCAGGCCCCGACGGCCTGGCGCGTCCTGCGCCGCAAAGGCTACCTGCTCCTGTCCATCGTCGCGATGATGTGGGTCCTGTTCAACGGCTACACGCCGACAACGGCCGGGCTCGCGGCGGTGCTGTCGCTCGTCATCCTCGTGCCGCTGTTCGATCCGCCGGCCCGCCGGCGGCTCGGTCCGATCCTGCTGACCGCGATGAACGAGGCGCCGCGGCTGATCGCACCCATCACCGTCGCCTGCGCCATCGGCGGCATCATCGCCGGCATCATCATCCTCACCGGTTTGGGTGTGCGGGTCGCGGACATCATCCTCACCGTGTCCGGCGGGTCGATGATCGCCGCGCTTCTCCTCACCATGGTCGTCGCCGTCGTCCTCGGGATGGGGATGCCGACCGCCAGCGCCTACATCGTGCTCGCGGTCCTGCTCGCGCCCGGTCTCCAGCAGGTCGGCGTGCCGCTGATTGCCGCGCACCTGTTCATCATCTACTGCGCGGCGAAGTCGTCGATCACACCGCCGGTGGCGATCGCCTCGTACGCCGCGGCGGCGATCGCCAACACGAACCCGTGGCAGACGAGCCTCGTCGCCTTCAAGCTCGGGATCTCGGCGTTCCTGATCCCCTACATGTTCGTCTACGGGCCCGGGCTCCTGTTCGCCGGCTCGGTGGTGGAGATCGCATGGACCACGGTCACCGCCATCGTCGGGATCGTCTGCCTGTCCGCCGCGGCGATCGGTTGGCTCAACGTGCCGCTGGCGGTCCACGAACGGGTGCTTGCCGGCGCCGCGGCCCTGACGCTCGTCTACGCCGACTGGGTGAGCGACATCGCCGGCGCTGTGATGATCGCGGCCGTGCTCGCCTCCACCACGATCCGCCGCCATCGCCGGTCGGCAGCACGCCGACCGTTGACCGATCTGCCCGGTCCATGACCGCGGCTGACGGCCGGCCCACGGATTCGCCGCCAAAGTCCGCATCCGTGCGACGAGCGGAGGTTTCAGGCATCAGCTTGCCGCCGTCGCGGCCGTGCCGTGCGTGCCCGGGCAGGATCGGTCGGAGCCTCGACCGCTTCGGAGCTACATCCGGCGCTGCATCTGCGGATCGAGCCGGTCGCGCAGCCCGTCGCCGACGACGTTCACCGCGAGGACGGTGAGCGCCAGGAGGATGCTCGGGAAGAGCACGGTCCAGGGTGCGACGGTGAACAGCGCCCGCCCCTCGGCGACGATGTTGCCCCAGCTCGGGATCTCGGGCGGGACGCCGGCGCCGAGGAAGCTTAGGTACGCCTCAGAGATGATCGCGGCCGCGCAGATGTAGGTCGCCTGCACGATGAGCGGCGGCACCGTGGTCGGCAGGATGTGCCGGCGCAGGAGCACGCGGTCGCGCGTCCCCGCCGCGATCGCAGCCTCCACGAACGGCTGCTCGCGCACGCTCATCACGACCCCGCGCACCAGGCGCGTCACCCGCGGGATCTCGGGAATGGTGATCGCGATGATGATGTTGCGGATGCTCGATCCCGCGAGCGCCATGAACGCGATGGCGAGGAGCACCGAGGGGATCGCCATGAGGCCGTCCATCACCCGCATCACGATGAGGTCGACCCACTTCACGAAGCCGGCGAGGAGCCCGGTGACGAGGCCGATGAGCGTTGCGAAGAAGGCCACGCACAGCCCGACCATCAGCGAGACCTGCGCACCGTAGATCACGCGGCTGAGCACGCTGCGACCCATCATGTCCGTCCCGAACGGATGTTCGGCGGACGGCCCCTTGAGCCGGTTGATCACGTCGAGCTCGATGGGATCGCGAAGGCCCAGCACCGGGGCGACCGCGGCCGTCGCGACGAGCGCGCACAGGATGAACAGTCCGCCCGTGAGGGTAGGGTGGCGCCGCACGAACGCGGCGCCGCTGCGACGCATCGAGGGAGCAACCGCCGGGTTGGCGCCGACCACGGCCATCGCGGTCTCCTCAGGTTTGATACCGGATGCGGGGGTCGAACAGCGAGTAGCTGAGGTCGATCATCAGGTTCACGAACACGTAGACGACCGTGAAGACGAGCAGCACGCCCTGGATCACCGGGTAGTCCTTGCGGACGATGGCGTCCACCGTGAGCCGACCGACGCCTGGGATCGCGAACACCGTCTCCGTCACCACGACACCGCTGATGAGGAGGGCGATCCCGAGCCCGATGGTGGTGACGATCGGGACCGCCGCGTTCTTCAGCGCATGGATGAGGAGGATCGGAGGCGTGGAGAGGCCCTTGGCACGCGCGGTGCGGATGTAGTCCTGGTTGAGCACCTCGATGACGCTCGCCCGGGTCATGCGGGCGATGAGCGCGACGTAGATCATGCCGAGGGAAAGCGTCGGCAGGACGAGGCTGCGCAGGAACGGGATGATCCCTTCGCGAAAGCTCGTGTAGCCCTGCACGGGGAGGAGTTGCAGGGTCATCGCGAAGACGTAGACCAGGATGTAGCCGAGCACGAACACCGGCAACGAGAACCCCGCGACCGCGAGGATCATCACCGCCCGATCGGTCGTGCGGCCTGCCGTCCACGCGGCAAGCACCCCGAGCGGGACGCCGACCAGAACCGCGAACGTGATGGTCGACAGGGTGAGCGCGATGGTCGGCTCGACGCGTTGGAGGATGAGCGAGGCCACCGTCCGATCGTTGTAGATCGACGTGCCGAGGTCACCCTGCAGGACACGGCCGATCCAGTCGAAGTATTGCACGTAGAGCGGTCGGTCGAGGCCGAGCCTCTCCCGGATCTGCTCGATGTGCTCCGGCTGGGCGAAGTCGCCGGCGATGATCGCTGCAGGATCGTTCGGGTTGAGGTGCAGGAGCAGGAAGATGACGACGGTCACGACCAACAGGACGGGCGCCGTCGCAACGATCCGCCGGACAGTGTAGGCCAGCATCGGCAGCGCCCTCAGCGTCGCGGGGCGCGGCGGGAAGGGTCCCGCCGCGCGCCCGGCATCACTCTACGGAGATGTTCCAGAACGGCAACGCCGCCGCCTTGAGCACACCATCGACGTTGGAGCGCCAGGCGGACGGCATCTGGTACTGGCCGACCATCACGAACGGCTGATACTCCATCAGCTCGGCGTGGAGCTCGTCCATGATCTCGGCACGCTTGCCGGCGTCCGGCTCCGTGGCCCACGCGAAGCGCAGCTCCTCCACCTTCTCGTTCTGCGGCCAGCCGAACCAGGCGGTGTCGCCGGCCGACACCGCGAGGTGCGAGACCGGCGAGGCCGCGCCGATGCGTGTGCGGGTGTGGAAGATGTTCCAGCCGCCATCGGCAGGCGCCTCCTTCAACGCACGGCGGGACGTGAGGGTGGCCCAGTCCATCGCCTGGAGCTCGACGTCGACGCCGAGCTTGCGCAGGTTCGATGCGGTGACGAGTGCGGTCGGACCCGACGGGTGATCGGTGGGGTGCATGACGACCACCTTCTCACCATCGTAGACCGACGCCATCAGCTCCTTCGCCTTCTCGAGGTTGCCGTCCAGCATGCGCTCGCCGCCGCCCGCCGAGGTCTCCACCGGCGTCCCGCACATCATCAGCGACGGGCAGGTCTGCCAGAAGTCCGGGTCGCCGACCATCGCCGTCATGTACTCGGTCTGGTTCACCATGTAGGCCAACGCCTGCCGCGCCTCCTTCTTGTCGAACGGCGGATGCAGATGGTTCGGCCGCAGGATGACGATCTGGCCGTAGGGGTCCTGCTCCTCGACGACGATGTCGCCGTCCGCCTCGAGCACGGGGACGAGATCGATGGGGGGCGACTCGTAGAAGTCGACCTCGTCGTTGCGCAGCGCTGCGATGGCCGTCGCCGGATCGGGCAGGTAGTACCATTCGACCGTGTCGACCTTGGCCACCTTGCCGCCTGCCAGCGCGGAGGGCGGCTCCTCGCGCGGCACGTAGTCCTCGAACTTGCGGTAGACGACCTTGTTGCCCGGCACCCAGGCCTCTTCGTCGAAGACGAACGGTCCCGACCCGACGTAGTTGTCGATCTGCTCGAACGGATCGGTCGCCGCGACCTCGGCCGGCATGATGAACGGCACGTTGCTGACGGGCTTGGCGAGGCTGTCGAGGACGAGGCCGTAAGGCTCGGTGAGCACGAGCTCGATGGTGTCCGCGTCGACCGCCGACAGCGACGAGGTGACCTCCATCAGCGCGCCGCCCATGTTGTCGCGCGCTGCCCAGCGATTGAGCGAGGCGACCACGTCCTGCGCCTCCACCGGCGTCCCGTCATGAAAGGTCAGCCCCTCGCGCAGGTCGAACGTGTAGGTGAGGCCGTCGTCGCTCACCTCGTACGTGTCGACCATCTGCGGCTGCGGCGTCAGGCTCTCGTCCATGGCGAACAGCGTGTCGTAGATCATGTAGCCGTGGTTCTGCGTGATCGTCGCCGTCGTCCAGATGGGGTCGAGGTTCCGCAGGTCCGCGTACGGGACCACGCGCAACGTCGAGGTGTCCTGGGCGACCGAGCTTCCCGTCGAGGTGACGACGCCGACCAAGGCGATCGCCATGGGGATGGCTCCTCTAAATCCTGACACGTTTGCGTCCTCCTTTTTGCGGCTCTCCGATGATCGGCTTCTCTGCCGGTCGATTACAAGGCACGATTGCTGCAAGAGGCGTACCACGCGGCGAGCGACCAAGGATGGCGCCGGAAGGCGTCGAGGGAGCTGGCGCCACCATCGTCGACGACAACAGGGGGAACGGATCCCGTATGCAAACGCGCACCTTCTTCGAAGGCCGATCCGCGGCGATGGCCGGCGGGGGGATGGCGGCGACGGCGCACCCTGCTGCGACCCTCACCGCGGTCGACGTCCTGCGCTCCGGGGGCAATGCCGTCGACGCCGCACTCGCCGCCGTGGCGCAGCTTTGCGTCATCGAACCCCATTCGACCGGCGTCGGCGGGGATGCATTCGTCCTTCTCGCCAAGGACGGGGCGCCGCCGATCGGCCTCAACGGGTCGGGCCGCGCCCCCGCCGCCGCGACGCTCGACTGGTACCACGACAACGGCGTCACCGAGATCGGACGGACCTCCGCGCACTCGGTGACGGTGCCCGGCGCCGTCGACGCCTGGTGCCGCCTCCACGCCGACCATGGCTCAAGGCCGCTCGGCGAGCTCCTCGGCCCCGCCATCCGCTCCGCGCACGAGGGCTACGTCGTCGCGCCGAGGGTGGCGAACGACTGGGGCGAGCTTGCGCAAAAGCTCGCCGGCGACCCCATCACGGCAGAACACTACCTTCCCGGCGGCGAGGCGCCTCGCGCCGGGACACGCTTCCGCTGTCCGCCGCTGGCGGCGACCCTCGAGGCCATCGCCGCGGACGGTCGCGCAGGGTTCTACGAGGGCTGGGTCGCCGAGGACATCGTGAACCGCCTCGCGGCGCTGGGTGGCCTCCACACCCTGGCGGACCTCGCCGAGAACACCGTCGAGTACGTCGAGCCGATCTCGACCCGCTACCGCGGCTACGACATCCTCGAGCTGCCGCCGAACGGGCAGGGCCTCATCGCGCTCATCATCCTGAACGTCCTCTCCGGCTACGAGCTCGCCGGAATGGGCGAGGCGGATCGCATCCACCTCCTCGCCGAGGCCACCAAGGCGGCCTACGCCGACCGCGACCGCTACATCAGCGATCCGGCCATGGTGGACATCCCGGTCGACGCGCTGCTGTCCGCGTCGCACACGGACGCGATCCGGGCCGGCATCGCCATGGAGCGCGCGGGACGCGCCCAGGAAGCGCGCGTGCCGGTGCCCGCCGACACGACGTACCTTTGCGTGGTGGACAAGGACCGCACCGCGGTCTCGTTCATCAACTCGCTGGCGAACGGCTTCGGCAGCGCGATCCTCGCCCCAGGGTCGGGCGTGATGTTGCAGAACCGTGGGGCCTACTTCAGCCTCGATCCCACCCACGCGAACGCCATCGCACCGCGCAAGCGCACCATGCACACCCTGATGCCGGGGATGGTGATGCAGGACGGGGACTGGGTCATGCCGTTCGGCGTGATGGGCGGGCACTACCAGCCGACCGGGCATGCGGAGTTCCTCTCCCGCCTGCTCGACGACGAGCTGGATCCCCAGGAGGCGCTCGCATGGCCGCGGAGCTTTGCCTTCGAGGGCGAGCTGCAGCTCGAGCCCACCATCGCGGCGGGAGTTGCGGCCGACCTCGCGGCTCGAGGGCACGACGTCGCCACCGCCGCCTCGCCCCACGGCGGTGGACAGGCCATCTGGTTCGACCGGGAACGCGACGTGCTGATCGGCGGGTCGGACCCGCGCAAGGACGGGTGCGCGCTTGGCCACTGAGGCCGTTGCGCCGGAGGCGAGGCCTCGAGGGTCGGCGAGCGACGCCGAACCGCTCCTTGCTGTGCAAGACCTCCGCACGCAGTTCTTCACCCGCGACGGCGTCGTTCGCGCGGTCGACGGCATCAGCTTCGACGTGCGGCGCGGCGAGACCGTCGGCGTCGTCGGCGAGAGCGGCAGTGGCAAGAGCGTCACCGCGCTCTCGGTGATGGGCCTCCTGCCGCGACGGAACGCGCGCGTCACCGGCGGGAACATCATGTTCGAGGGGCGGGACCTCACGGCGCTGGACGACGCGGCCATGCGCGCGTTCCGCGGCGGCGAGCTCGCGATGATCTTCCAGGAGCCGATGACCTCGCTCAACCCGGTCCTGAAGATCGGCTACCAGCTCGTCGAGGCGCTGAAGGTGCACAGGCGGTTGAGCCGGATGCAGGCGCGCCGTCATGCGCTGGCGATGCTGGAGCTCGTGCGCCTCCCCGACCCCGAGCGCAGGCTCGACCAGTACCCGTTCGAACTCTCCGGGGGGATGCGCCAGCGCGTCATGATCGCGATGGCGCTGAGCTGCGATCCGAAGCTGCTCATCGCCGACGAGGCCACCACGGCGCTGGACGTCACCGTCCAGGCGCAGATCCTCGCCCTGGTTCGCGACCTCAAGCAGCGGCTCGGGATGGCGGTGATCATGATCACGCACGACCTCGGCGTGGTCGCGGAGACCGCCGACCGCGTGGTGGTGATGTATGCGGGGAAGGTGGTGGAGCGCGCCGCGGTGAAGCCGTTGTTCCGCCAGCCGCTCCACCCCTACACGCGGGGACTGCTGGGCTCGATCCCGCGCTTGCCCCAGCCGGGCCACGATCCCGGGGAGGAACGCGCGCCGCTCGAGGAGCTCGAGGGGTTCGTCCCATCGCTCCGCGATCCGCCGGGAGGGTGCCGCTTCGCGCCGCGCTGCTCCTTCGCGACCTCCCGATGCCGCGCCGAGGAGCCACCGCTCCTCGAGGTGCAGCCGGGGCGGTTCACCGCCTGCTTCCACTGGGACGCGCTCGCCGCGGCGCCGGACGTGCGCCATGGCTGAGGCCCTGCTCGAGGTCCGCGACCTCACCAAGCACTTTCCGGTCCGCCGCGGGATCTTCCAGCGGCGGACCGGCGTGGTCCGCGCGGTCGACGGCGTGAGCTTCCGCCTCGACCGTGGCCAAACGCTCGGCGTCGTGGGTGAGAGCGGCTGCGGCAAATCCACCGTGGCGCGCTGCGTGCTGCGGCTCATCGAGCCGACGTCGGGGTCGATCCACCTTGCGGGGGAGGACATAACCCACCTCGACCGCCGCAAGGTGCGTCCGCGCCGGCGTCAGCTGCAGGCGATCTTCCAGGATCCGTACTCCGCGCTCAACCAGCGCATGAGCGCCTTCGACATCGTCGCGGAGCCGCTGCGGAACTTCGACGTTCCCATCGACGAGGCCACGATCGCCGAGCTGTTCGATAGGGTCGGACTGCGGCCGGAGCAGATGCACCATTACCCGCACGAGTTCTCCGGCGGTCAGCGCCAGCGCCTCGTCATCGCCAAGGCGCTGGCCCTGCGCCCGTCGCTGATCGTCTGCGACGAGCCGGTTTCGGCGCTCGACGTCTCCGTGCAGGCGCAGGTGATCAACCTCCTCACCCGGCTGCAGGGGGAGTTCGGCATCGCCTACCTGTTCATCGCCCACGACCTTGCGGTGGTCGAGCACATCAGCCACCGCATCGCCGTCATGTACCTCGGCGAGATCGTCGAGCTCGCGCCGAAGCGCGCGCTGTTCGAGCGCCCCGCCCACCCCTACACAGAGGCCCTCCTGGCCGCGGTGCCGGTGCCCGATCCGGAGGCCGCGCGCGAGCGCGTCCTCCTCAAGGGCGACGTCCCGAGCCCCATCTCGCCGCCATCCGGATGCCGCTTCCACACCCGCTGCCCCAAGGCGTTCGCGCGCTGCACGACCGAGACGCCGCGCATGAAGGAGGTCGCGGCCGACCACCTCGCGGCGTGTCACCTCAACGATTGAGGAGGGGCTGGCCGGCGCAGCCTCATCGTGCAGCCTCATCCAACGGCGCGCGACGGGCAAGTAGCCACGCGGGGTACTTCAGGTCGTACATCTGGACGAGCGTGCGCAGGAACGCCATCACGATCATCGCCGACAAGGCGGAGACGATGGTGGGGGTCGCGTTGTGTTCGTTCTCCTGCAGGAGGACCAGCAGCGTGACATAGACGACGCCGCCGACGACCGCGATCTCTTCATAGATGACACCCTGAAAGGTGCGCGGCTGCGAGTTGGTGGCGATGTCGCGCAGCGCGCCCCCACCGGCGCAGGTGAGCGCAGCACAGAACGGCACCCAGATCAACGGAAGGTTCGCCGAGATCGCGACCTGCGCGCCGACGATGGCAAGCACCGCAAAGCCCAAGATGTCGGTGACCGACTTCAAGCGCCGGACGGCGGCAGCCTGGTGGACATCTGGGAACGGCACGGCGATGCCTGAGACCAGCAGCACCATCGCGGCAATCGACAGCGGGATGGTCGGATCGAGGACGTAGAACAACGCGCCTTCCTGTCCGATCAGCAAATCGCGGATGGTGCCGCCGCCAAGCCCCGATACCGCTGCTAGGATCAACCGACCCCACAAATCGTAGCCGCGGTTAAGTGCTTCGATGACCCCCGACATCGCGAAGTTAACGATGCCGAACAGAGTGAACATGAAGAACAGCTCGCTATGGAATATCCTGGAAGCGTAGTACAGCGTCGCGTCCGTCAGGAGGTGGTCGCGGCCGGTCGTCGTTCGAATGACATTCCACACCTGATGGGTCCAGATCGGTGCTGCATTCGGCACGACGAGGTCGGCGAGGTAGCTCGCTGTGGCGCGCTCGAACTGCGCGATGTCGAAGTAGCCGAACCGCTGGTCATCCGTGATGAGCTCGAGCGCGATCTCGAGCATGAAGCGCTGGTGATCATGATCGAAGACGTCCGCCGGCACGTAACGCTTGGTCGCCTCCAGCGCGAGGGCAGGGGCGCTGCGCGCGTCACGCCATCCGCGACCAAGCCCGTCGATGAACTTCGCAAGGTCCTCCACGAAGCGTTGGGACTGAAGCGCCGAAGCGAGGACGTAGACGCCGTTGTCGAAGTGCGGGATGTCGGATGCGACGGGGTCGAGCACGAGGAGCTCTGCAGCGTCGACTTCATCGCGCAGGATGCTCCAGTACTCGTTGTACTTCGTCGCCGAGACGCATGGCAGCTCGCCCGATCGGAACGAACGGCCATCGGGCTCCTGCGGCTTGAAGACGACCGAAGCTGGATCGAGGCCGCGCTGCTCGAGCATCGCCTTGAAGATCGTTTCGTCGCCGATGCCCCAGACGCCGATCTCTCGACCGGCGACGTCGTCCATCGTGTGGATGCCGGCGCTCCTGCGACACACGTAGATGAGCGAGGAACCTGCGTACTCCTGCGCGACGTTGACGAGCTCGGCGCCGGGGCGCGAATGGCGGATCGCGTTCAGCATCCAGTCGATGGCGACGTCCGCAGCGCCGCTCTGCACCCGCTCGACGGCATTGATGTGCGGCGCGCCTTCGAGGATCTCGACGTCGAGCCCCTCGTCCTCGAAGTATTGGCGCATCTTTGCGACGTAGAGGCCGGCAAACTCTGCTTGATGGCTCCATGACAACTGCACGCGGAGCTTCCGCTCCATCGCTCCCGCCGAGGCGTGCGGATTAGCGGCGAGACCCGCCACGAGGAGAGCGGCAACGGCAAGAACCCGCGCGAGACGGGCTGGCCAGGGACTGGTCACCATTCGCGGTGAGCTGGGAACGCGAAGCGATGCACGGGGTCAGTGCGTCTGCCGATCGCCGGGCGGCGCGACGACGATCTCAGTCGTCATCGGCGACGAAGGTATCCTCGAGGTGATCCATGCGCGGCGTGCAGGCATCCTCAAGGACGACGAACGAGGCTTGCTCCCGCGAGACGATGGCTTCATAGCGCCCCGGCACCCCGGCGCACACCGCGGCGTCGGCGTCGTTGGTGAAGGTCACGACGTCGGCCACGTCGCGGCTCCAGGTGCCCGTGAGTGCCGCACGGTCGGTCGGCGCGACGGTGTACGTGCCGTCCGCCTCGACGGCGAGGCGCAGACCATCACGCGGATCTTCCCATCGCCCGACCAGTGGATCGGGTTCCGACGCTACGCCAGCTGCGAGGCCGAGCGCGGTCATGGCAGAGACCAGGCCGGCTTTGCCAAGAACCGAACAACGGATGCGCATCCCTCGATCTCCTCAGGTCGCAACGAGCCAGATGATGAAGGCGACAGAACCGAGCACGAGGAACACGAGCCCGAACCAGCTGAGCGCGACGAGCGCCGGACCAAACCGCATGCCCGGCGGCACGTTCGCGAGCTGCATGACGCGCAGGTTGAACCATGCGAGGATCGGCGACGTCGTGAACGACACCACCATCGCGAGGAACAAGAGTTCCCCAACGTTGTCGGACCAGAAGCCGATGGTAAGAAGGCAGGCGAGGGCAAGACCCAGGAGGAACACGAGCCTCAGGAGTCCGTCCTGCTGCGGCGCGCCCAGCAGGAGCGATAGGCTGAGTGCGAGCGACCTCGGCCAGGCATCGAAGCACGTGAGCGCGGTGGAGAACATCGTCAGGAACGCAGCGCCGGCGATGAGCGGAACCGCCCACGTGCCGATCGCGCCTGCGTAAAGGTCGACGAGGTCGCGCGCAAAGGCACCGCCGATCATGGCGACGGGCTCATTTGTGCCACCGTAGACGAGCTTGCCGAGCGCCAGGAACATCATCGCAAGGATGACGGTCACGATGTAGCCGACGTGGAAGTCGAGCGACCGGGAGCGCCAGGTCATCGAGTACCCGCACTCTGTCGCCTGCTGCCGCGCCCAGATCGACGGCCAAGCAGCAACGTCGATGGGGGCCGGCATCCATCCCATGAATTGAATGATGAAGCCGATGCTCGCCAGATCGACGGCTTGCGAGACGCGCTGGGCATCGGGCGCCTCGGCAAAATGCATCGCTGCGAGCCCCAGGGCGACGAACGTCGCGGCGAACAGGACGACGATGACGATCTGGATGATGCCGCTGAGGAGCGAGAAGCGGTTTGCCAGCACCAACCCCGCGCACAGCCATGTGGTCACGATGGCGGACGAGGCCAGCGACACGGTCTCCGGAAGACCGACGAGCAGAGCCAAGCTCGCCGTGATCATGATGACCCCAGCGATGTTGAGGATCGACGTCAACAGCGTGATGAGGAAGAAGACGCCGACGTGCGCGCGGCCGAGCCTTGCGTACCCATGCAGCACGGTCTCGTCCGTCGCGCTGGTGTACTGCACCGCCGCCCTGAAGAAGGGGTACTTCGCAAGGTTGACCGCGAGGAGCACGGGGAGGAGCCCCCATCCGAAGATCGCGCCTGCCTGCGTCGATGAGACAAGGTGCGACCCGCCGATCGCGGCCCCAGCCAGCATGATGCCCGGACCGAACGCTCGTCCAAACCGAACCACGGTCGCAGCTCCGGTCGGCACCTGAGCAGTGGTCAGCTCACTCATGAGGACGTCTTCCCAGGGAAGTTCGACTTTGTTCGGCCTTCGATCGAGCCCGTGTAGGAAACACAACCTTAGAATGCAAGCTCGGAGGATGGAGGCGGGTCACGTCGCCCGACCGTGGTTACGGGCCGCTGCAGGCGTGCGTGCGGGTCGAGCCGGTCCGCCGGGCTGCGGCACCGGCACGTGGAGTTGCGCCGACGTTGCGATCTTGCGGCCGTCGACGCTATCGGCTCACAGCCCGAACGGCAGGAACAGCACGATCTGTGGAACGGCCACGATCAGCACGACCGCAAGGAGCATCAGCGCCACGAATGGGGTGACGCCGCGCACGACCGTGCCGAGCGGAGACCTCGCAACCGCCTGGATCACGAACAGGTTCAACCCGACCGGCGGCGTGATGAGCGCGACCTCGATCAGAAGGACGAAGAAGACGCCGAACCAAATCGGATCGATCCCCAGCGCGAGCACGGTCGGCAGCATCACGGGAACCATGATGAGGAGCATCGACAGGCTCTCCAGGAACAGACCGATGAAGAGCAAAACCAGCGATGCGATGACGATGAACAAGGTCGGGTCGGCCACGTGGGTGTCGACGAGCTGCGAGAGCTGCGCCGGGACCTGGTAGATCGTCACAGCCTTGCCGAAGATCTTGGCGCCGATGACGATGAGGAAGAGCACGATCGTCGTCACGGTCGTGGCGCGAACCGCGGCCACGAAGTCGCGGAAGGTGAGCGTGCGTAGGACGAGCGCGGTGACTAGCAGGGATGCGACTGCGCCGACCGCCGCGGCCTCGGTCGGCGTGAACGCCCCGCTGTAGATCCCGCCCAGCATCAGGATGGCGATGCCGGCGGTGGGCGTCGCCTTCAGCGTGGCGCGCCCACGCTCGGCCCACGTGGCAGGCGGGAGCTTCTCGGCCTTCCCATCCCAGCGCGCAGCGAAGACGCCGTAGGCGCTGAAGAGGGCGATGAGCAGGAGGCCCGGTCCGACGCCTGCGAGGAACAGGCTGCCGATGCTCTCCTCGGTGATCACGCCGTAGACGATGAGGGGGATCGACGGCGGGATGAGGATGCCGAGCGTGCCCCCGGCGGCCAGCATGCCGAGGGTGAAGGAGCGATCGTAGCCGCGGCGCTCCATCTCGGGGATCGCCACCGTCCCGACGGTGGCGGCGGTTGCCACGGACGAGCCGGAGATCGCCGAGAAGATCCCGCACGACAGCAGCGCCGCGATGCCGAGCCCGCCCGGCCAGTGGCCGACCCAGCTCTGGACCGCGTCGAACAGGTCCCGCCCGACACCCCCCCGCAGCAGGATGTTCGACATCAGGAGGAAGAGGGGCACGGCGATCAGCACGAAGCTGTCGAGGGCGTTGTGAAGGTTCTGCGCCACCATGACGAGGGGCAGGCCCTTCAGCTCGAGCATGATCGTGCCAAGGCCGGCGAGCGCGAAGGCCACCGGCACGCCGAGGAACAACAGCGCGAGGAGCGCCGCGACGATGGCGACGAGCGTCATGGCCTGTCGCGCCCCTCGTCGTCCGGAAGCTCGGTGGGCGGGGCGAAGGTCGGCGCCGGTCGGAAGGGGAGGCGCACGAGGTCGCACAACGCCTGGAGGAACAGGAGCGCGAAGCCGACGATCACCGGCACCTCGCCGATCCAGTTGGGCATGGCGAGCATCGTCGGCTGGCGGCGCCCGAGCGCCAGGCTGTCGCGCACCACGTCCCAAGCGGCCAGGAAGGCGACGACGCAGAAGGCGAGGATCGCGACGAGCGAGACGGCCTCGATGATCCGCCGCCCGTTCGGCCCGAGGAGGGCGATCAGCGCCGTGATGCGGATCATGTCGCGCTGACGCAGGACGAAGGCCATGCCGAGGTAGGTCAGCCAGATCTGCAGGACGATCGAGACGTCGTGCGTCCACTTGGTCGGCGCGAGGAAGAGGTACCGCGCACCGACCTCGTAGGCGAGCATGATCGCGATCAGGACGACGAGGACGTCGCTGACGCGGGCGGCGAGGCCGGACACGGCGTCCACCGCCGCGAGGAGGACCGGACCGCGCACGGGCGCCGTCCGGTCGTTCGAGGTCACTGGCCCTGCAGCGCGCGAACCTCGTTCACGAGCTCTTCGCCGAGCTCACCGGCCGAGGCCACGAACGCCTCGATGGCGGGCGCCGCGGCCTCCTTCCAGGCGTCGATCTCCTGCGGAGTAAGATCGATCACCTCCATCTCGGTGTTCGACCGCAGCCACTCGGCGGCGTCCTCGTGCTGCTGGCGGGTCTCGGCCCGCATCTTCTCCTCGGCGTTCCGAGCCGCAGTCGTCATCCACTCCCGCTCCTGATCCGACATGGACTGCCAAAGGTCCTCGTTGATGACGACGAGGAACTCGATCTGCGCGTGGTTCGTCATGGTAGCGTAGTCCATGACCTCGAACAGGTTGCGGCTCTGCACGGCGGTGAGGCCGGTCATCCCGACGTCCACCGTGCCGCGCTGGTACGCCATGAACTGCTCCGATCCGCCGATCTTGACGGGGATGCCGCCAGCGGCCTCCACGAACTCGCCGGATGGCTTGCCGAGCGCACGGACCTTCTTGCCCTCGAGGTCGGAGGGCATGCGCAGGGGCTCATCGTTCGACAGGAGCTGGATCGGCCCGTAGTCCTGCCACCACAGCACCCGGGTGCCCGTGTCGAGGATCAGGTCGTCGATCTTCTGGCGGACGGGGCTGCCGGGCGCCGCAGCCTTCGCAAGCTCCTCGTAGCCCGGGAACATGAAGGCGACGGAAAAGATGCCCGTGGCGGGGATGGTCCCGGCATACTCGTCGATGAGGACGAGGCCCATGTCGATGGCGCCCGACCCCACCGCCTGCGGGATCTCCGAGCCCTTGTAGAGCTGGGCGGCGTCGTAGACCTCGACCTCGATCTCACCGCCGGACAGCTCCTCGACCTCCTCCTTGAAGTAGAGGATGTTCTGTCCGACCGGATGGTTGGTCGCGACCTGCAGCGATAGCCGCAGGGTGCGCTCGGCGAGCGCCGGACCAGCGCAGGTGACCGCGATCACCATGCCAAGCCCGAAGGCGCATCTTTCCCACTTCATGGACCAATCCTCCCATCCTTGTTCGGTAGCCGCTCGTTCGAGGCGGTTGATGACACAACGGTTGCGACCGCACAGATGATGGCACGCCGGTGCCAGCGCGCAGCCGTGGCGGAGCCGGAGGGATTCGAACCCTCGAGACGGGTTTACCCCGCCTAACGGTTTAGCAAACCGCCGCCTTCAGCCTCTCGGCCACGGCTCCCCATGCCTTGCTACGCTTGGGCGAGGGTCAACGTCAACGCCACCCCAAAGCCGAGGAGGGGCGCGATGGCGGGCCTACCGGGCGCGCTGGCCGAACAGGATCGACTGCTGATCCTTGTCCGTTGCGATCGCCATCTTCTTGCGCTCTTCCTGGCCGACGGCGATCCCGCGCTCCACCGCAGGACGCGCCTTCATCGTCTCCAGCCAGCGCTTCACGTTGGGGAACTCGTCGATGTCCATCTGCTGTCGCGACCAGCCGTTCGCCCAGCCGACGATCGCCATGTCTGCGATGGAGTAGTCGTCTGCGACGTACTCGCGGCCCTGCAGCCGTGCGTTGAGCACTCCGTAGAGCCGGTGCGTCTCGTCGGTGTAGCGCCGCTTGGCGTAGGGGACGTCCTCGGGGGCGTAGTTGTTGAAGTGATGGTTCTGCCCGAGCATGGGGCCGAAGCCACCCATCTGCCACATGAGCCACTCCTCCACCGGGACCCTGCGGCGCTCGTCGGTGGGGTAGAACTTGCCGAACTTGCGGCCGAGGTACTGCAGGATCGCACCCGACTCGAAGACCGAGATCTCCCGACCGTCCGGACCATCGGGGTCGATGATCGCGGGCATCCGGTTGTTGGGGGAGATCGCCAGGAAGTCGGGCTTGAACTGGTCGCCGGCACCGATGTTGACGTAGTGCACCTCGTACGGTGCGCCGACCTCCTCAAGGTAGATGGTGACCTTGTAGCCGTTCGGTGTCGGCCAGTAGTACAGGTCGATGGGCTTCGTCATGGCATCCGCTCTTGTCGCGCGAGGGCTCGGCCGGGATCGGACCGCGCCGCAGGCTTAACGCGACCATGCGTGCCATGTCACGCTTTCGCGCGCCACCCGTCCGTCCATTGGCTACAGCGTGTCGACTACCGCGTCGGCCACTGTGTGCACCTCCTCGTCCGTGAGGTCGGGGCCCATGGGGAGGCTGAGGACCTCATCGGCGAGGGCCTCGGCCACCGGCAGGTGCTCCTCGCCGCTGAGGAGGTGGGCGAAGGCCGGGTGGCGATGGAGCGGCACACGGTAGAACAGCCCGGTGCCGACCTGCCGCTCGGCGAGGGCGGCACGGACGCGGTCGCGCGCTGGGATGCGCACGGTGTAGAGCGCCCACGCCGAGCGCGCGGCGTCGTCCGCCGGCGGGAGCGTGCACACCCCGGCGAGGCGTGCGCTGTAGAGCGCCGCGATCTCGGCGCGGCGATTGAGCTCGGCCTTGAAGACGGAAAGCTTGGACAACAGGATCGCCGCCTGGATCGTGTCGAGCCGACCGGTCATGCCAATGCGCATGGCCTCGTCGCCGTCGCCCTGCCGGCCATGGGTGCGGATCTGGCGCACCGCAGCGGCGAGGTCGTCGTCGTCGGTCAGCACGGCGCCACCGTCACCGAAGGCGCCGAGCGGCTTCGTCGGGTAGAACGAGACGCAGGTGATGGGGGCGAGGGCGCCGACGCGGCGACCATCCTGCCAGGCGCCGAACGACTGCGCCGCGTCGGCAACCACGGCGAGGCCGTGCTGCGCCGCCGCAGCGGCGAGGGCAGCATAGTTCGTAGGGCGGCCGAAGAGGTCCACGGGCATGACGGCGCGAGGCGCCAGTCCGCGCGCTCGTGCTGCCGCCACCGCGTCGCACAGGCGCGCCGGGTCCATCGTATAGGTCGCCGCGTCGACGTCCACGAACACCGGCGTCGCGCCGACGGCGATGACCACGGCCGCGGTCGCCGAGAACGTGAACGCGGGGACGAAGACGGCATCGCCTGGCCCGACGCCCAGCGCCATCAGCGCCATGATGAGCGCGTCCCGTCCGGACGAGACGCCGATCGCGTGCCGCACGCCCGCGAAGGAGGCGAGCCGCCCTTCGAGCTCGCCGACCTCGGGGCCGAGGACGTACTGGCCATGGTCGAGGACGCGCGCGATGCGCCGGTCGATGTCGTGGCGCAGCCGGGACTGCTGACGCTTGAGGTCGAACAGCGGGATCGGGACGTCGGTCTCGGCAACCCGAGCGAGGCTCAGCGTCATGGTCGGCCTTTCAAGCGGACAACGGGTACATCGACAGGGCCGCGCGCACGCGGGTCGCTACGGCAAGGGCCGCGGCCCCGGCGCGGCCGTCCACCGTGGGGCGGGCCTCACCGAGGGCGGCGCAGACGAACTCGTCGAGCTCCGCGGCGAGGTTGTCGCGGGATGGGAGGAGGTGATCCTCGGTGCCGCCCGGCGTGGTGCGGGTGAGCCGACCGGTGAGGAGGTCCGCGTGCCAGGCGCCGCCGGCGTCCTCGATGGTGAGCGCACGCTCCGTGGCGACGGCGCGGCGCGAGGCGGACAGCCGCGCCACCACCCCGTTCGCGAAGTCGAGGCGAGCGGTCGCAGCCTCGCCGCCGTCCGTCGTGCCCGCCGTCACGGCGGTGACGGGCGCCGCAGCGAGCGCGAGGGCGAGGTCGATGTCGTGAATCATCAGGTCGACGACGACGTCGGCCGTCGGCGGCGTCGGCCTCGGCGGGTTGTGCCGCACGGCCTTGATGCTACGGATGCCTTGCGCTCGCTCGGCGATGGCGACGAACGCCGGGGCGAAGCGCTCCACGTGCCCGACCTGGAGAACCACGCCGGCGCGCTCGGCGGCGGCGACGAGGGCAAAGGCGTCGATGTCGCTCGCGGCGATGGGCTTCTCCACGAACACGTGGACGCCGCGCGCGATGAGCGATTCGGCGACGGCGCGGTGCGCCTCGGTCTCAACCGTGATGACCGCGGCGTCGGGCGACACGCTCGCGACGTCCTCGGCCACGCGGGCGCCGTGGGTCGCGGCGCACGCACGAGCGCGCTCGCCGTTGCGGTCCACGACGGTCACCGAGCCGACGCGGGCGTGGCGGGACAGGTGCCGCACATGGTGGCGACCGAAGGATCCGACGCCGACGACGGCAACGTTGAGCGCGTTCATGGCCGGTGAGGTAGCATGCGGTTGTTGTCTTAGAAGTTACCGGCAGGCCACGATGGCGCGATGTCCCGTCAAATGGTGTTGCAGGATGTTACTGGTCTTCGTCCGGATCGATCGCGGTGCACCGGAACCGCTCCCCCGCACCCTGCCCAATGGTGAGTGCGCGGAGGGGCACGTTGCGATGGGGCACGCAGGCCAGACGGCAGCGCGGCGTAGGACGGCATGGTGATCGCGGCGTGCGGCGAGGCGCTGGTCGACCTGATGCCGGACCCTCGTGGGGAGGAGCTCGTCCGCCATCCGATCCTCGGCGGGTCCGCGTACAACGTGGCGATGGGGATCGCGAGGCTCGGCGGTCGCGTTGCCTACGCCTGGGAGCTGTCCACATGACGAGCATGGCGTGCGCTACATGGCGGCGCTCCGGGCGAGCGGTGTGGACGTCACCATGGTGCGGCGGAGCGAGCGTCCGACCCCCGTCGCCATCGTGGACCTCTCCGGTCCCGAGCCGATCTACCGAATCACCGACGTCGGCCGGGTGCTTCACGACATCGTCCCGCCCGACCCCCCGCCGGGGACGCGCTGCCTCGTCGTCGGCTCGGCGGTGCTCGCCCACCAGCCCGTGGCAGGTGCCATCGAGGCGCTATGCGCGCGCGCGCCGGTCCTTGCCATCGACTACAACGTGCGTCAGCCGAGCATCACCGACGCGGCGGCCTACACGGCGCGCCTCGAGCGCCTGTCGCGGCGCGCCGGCATCGTCAAGGCGAGCGTGGCGGACCTTGCGATGATCGGCGAGGCGGACGGGCCAGCCTACATGAGGCGCATGGTCCGCGAGGGGGCGGCGCTTGCCGTGCTGACCGATGGGCCACGCGGTGCTCACGCGTGGAGCGGCGCGGCGAGCGCCTCGGTCCCGGCACCCGCCGTCGAGGTGATCGATTCCGTCGGCGCGGGCGACGCCTTCATGGCGGCGCTCCTCGCGGCACTCCAGGCCGAGGACGCCTTGTCGCATGAGGCCCTCGGGGCGCTCGGCGGCGAGACCCTCGAGTGCCACCTCGTGATGGCGCAGCGCGTTGCCGCGGCCTCCTGCACCAAGCGCGGCGCGCACATGCCCTTCGCCGCCGAACTCTGCCTATAGTGCAGAGGCGGCGGGGCGCTGGCAGCGCCAACCCGACGGACGCACGCGGTTGCCGGGGTTTGTTGCGGCGCCGTGGCGGATCGCCTATGCGTCGCGGCTGCACCGCCGCGGCAGCGCCGGCGGCTCCGGACGATTGCGGCACGGACGGCCTCGACGGGCAGGTCCCTGCCACGTGAGAGTGCCCAGTCGGGCGTTGTGATCGAAGGAGTGAGGGTGTCCGGCACGAGTGTCGCGTTGGTCGGGTCCGCCTGCCGCCTGCCGTCCGCTTCAGGGCTCGACGCGTTCTGGCGCGTGCTCGCCGACGGTCGCTCGGTGGTGAGCAAGATCGACGAGGACCGCTTCGGCACGCGCCAGTACCTCCACCCCGACCGCAGCCGGCCAGGGCGATCGGTCACCTTCGCCGCGGGGCAGATCGACCGGCCTTACGACTTCGACCCGGGCTACTTCGGCATCTCGCCTCGCGAGGCGGCGGCGATGGACCCGCAGCAGCGCGTCCTCCTCGAGGTGGCTGTGGAGGCGCTAGAGAACGCCGGCATCCCCGCCGACCGGCTCGCCGGGCGTCCGGTCGGCGTCTACGTCGGCGCCTCCTCCCTCGACTACTCGAACCAAGCGCAGCTCGATCCGGCGTCCATCGAGCCGCAGTCGATGACCGGCAACACGCTGTCGATCATCGCGAACCGACTGTCCTACGTGTTCGACCTCACGGGACCGAGCTACACCGTCGACACCGCGTGCTCATCCTCGCTCATCGCGCTGCACAACGCGATGGAGGACATCCGGGCGGGGCGCATCGACACGGCGATCGTCGGCGGCGTGTCGTTGCTGCTCAACCCGGTCCCGTTCATCGGCTTCTCACGGGCCTCGATGCTGTCCGCGAACGGGGCGTGCCGTGCGTTCGACGCGGCGGCCGACGGCTACGTCCGCTCCGAGGGTGCGGTGGCGCTGGTGCTGCGCGCCGAGTCCGCCGCCCGGGCGGCGCGTGAGCCGATCCGGGCGCGGCTCGTCGCGAGCGGGATCAACGCAGACGGGCGCACCGCCGGGCTGTCGTTGCCGGCCGCCCGCGCCCAGGCGCAGCTCCTGCACACCGTCTACGAGGCGGCGGAGCTCGACCCCGCGCGGCTCGCCTTCGTCGAGGCGCACGGCACCGGCACGCGCGTCGGCGACCCGGCGGAGACCGAGGCGCTCGGCACCGTGCTCGGGGCGCGGCGCCGGGCAAGGCTCCTCATCGGCTCTTCGAAGACCAACTTCGGCCACCTCGAGCCGGCGTCCGGGCTCGTCGGGGTGCTCAAGGCGCAGCTCGCCCTCGCCAACGACCTGTTCCCGGCCTCGCTGCACTTCAAGACGCCGAACCCGGACATCGACTTCGCGGGGCTGAACCTTGCCGTGGCGACCGAGCCGACGCCGCTGGCGCGCGACGGGACGGTGCGGCTCGCAGGGGTGAACTCGTTCGGCTTCGGCGGCGCGAACGCGCACGTGGTCCTTGCCGACGGCGAGCCGTCGACCGCCGTCGCGGAGCCAGCCGGCGAGGGTCCCCTGGTCCTCACCGCCGCGAGTGTCGCGGCGCTCTCCGCCCTTGCCGCGGCGACGGCGGAACGGCTCGACGGCGCGGACGACGCCGCGGTCCGTCGCCATGTGAACGCCGCGGCGCACCGTCGGTCCCGCCTTGCCCACCGCGCGGTCGTCGAGGTCGCTGAGGGGTCGGCGATGGCGGCGGCGCTGCGCTCCGCCGGCGGGGGCGCACCGGCGCCGTCCGTGAGCGTCGGTGAGGCCGTGGGGCCCGCCCAGGCGCCGGTGTTCGTCTACTGCGGCAACGGCTCGCAGTGGGCTGGCATGGGGCGCGCGGCGTACCAGGGCGACGCCGACTTTCGACGCGCGTTCGACCGGACCGACCGCCACTTCATGTCGTGCGCCGGCTGGTCGCTGGTGAGCATGCTGTTCTCCGCCGACCTCGAGACGGAGATCGAGCGCACCGAGATCGCGCAGCCACTGCTGTTCGCGATCCAGGTCGCGCTGACCGAGGCGTTGGCCCGACGCGGGGTGCGTCCGGCGGCGGTGATCGGCCACTCCGTGGGCGAGGTTGCCGCTGCCTGGGCCTGCGGCGCGCTGCCCCTTGCGGAGGCGGCACGGGTCATCCACGCGCGCTCCACGCAGCAGGAGGTCACTCGGCACCTCGGCGGCATGGCGGCGCTGCTCGCCCCGCTCGAGGAGGCCCAGCGGGCGATCGCGTCGCACGCCGGGCTCGAGGTCGCCGCGGTGAACTCCAGCCGCGCGGTCACGATCTCCGGTCCCCAGGACGCGCTTGCGGCCTTCGCCCGGGAGGCGCGCGAGGCCCGCCTCGTCGTCAAGCGGCTCGACCTCGACTATCCGTTCCATTGCGCGCTGGTGGAGCCCATCCGCGAGCCGCTGCTCGCCGCGCTGGGCGGCATCGCGCCCGGCCCGGCGACGATCCCGATGATCTCCACCGTCACGGGCGAGCCCATCGACGGCGACCGGCTCGGCGCCGACTACTGGTGGCAGAACGTGCGTCGTCCGGTCGCCTTCCAGGCGGCGGCGCTGCGTGCGCTCGCCGACGGGCACCGCCTGTTCGTCGAGGTCGGCCCGCGGCCGGTCCTCACCAACCATCTGGCGGACGCGGCCCGCTTGGCCGAGACGCGCGCCGCGGCGCTCCCCTCGCTGCGCCAGGGCGAGTCAGGGGTCGATCCCGTGGGCGCGGTGGTGCGAAGGATCATGGCGCACGGGGGGGCCGTCGACGAGGCCGCCCTGTTCGGCGCGCCCGTCGCGCCGCCTGACGTGTTGCCGCCCTACCCGTGGCAGCACGCCACCTACCGCACCGCCTTCTCCGACGAGAGCGTCCGCCTCCTCAAGCATCGCGAGCACCCGCTGCTCGGCGAGCGGCTGCGCCTCGACGTGGCTGAGTGGCGCGCGGTGCTCGACGCCGAAGGGCTTCCCTTCCTCGCCGACCACGTGGTCGGCGGCGCGGTGCTGTTCCCCGCCGCGGGTTTCGCCGAGCTCCTCTTGGCCGCGGGCCGCCTCCTCGCACCCGGCGTCGCGCTGGAGCTGCGCGGCCTCGACATCGTGGCCCCGCTGGTGCTCGACGATGGCGAGCGCGAGGTGCGCACCCGCGAGTTCGCGCCCGCCGCCTTCGTGGTGGAGAGCCGCCGGCGCCTGTCGGGCGAGGGCTGGACGCTCCACGCCAAGGGGGACGTCGGCGTCGCGCCGTCCCCTCCGAGCGCCGCCCTCGACGTCGCCGCAGAGGCGGGCGGGGAGCGACGCACCGTCGAAGCGGACGAGATCTACGAGCGCACGGCGCGCTTCGGCCTCGACTACGGGCCCGCCTTCCGCCGTGCGGAGCGCGTGGAGCTGTACGGTGAGGCGCACGCGAGAGTGCACCTCACCGCCGGCGATCGCACGATGGGGTTCGTCCTCGACCCGACCCTGTTCGACGCGTCGTTCCACGCGCTGTTCGCCTTCTTCGACGAGGGCGGGGAGGGCGAGACGATGCTCCCCATCCGCATCGACCGCCTGCGCGTTGCCGCCGACGCCGGCCCACCGGTCAGCGCTGAGCTCCACGTCGAACACCACGGCGAACGGATCGTCGAAGCGCACTACAATTTCACTGATGCCGAGGGTGCGTTGGTCGCGCGGGCGACGGGCGTGCGCTTCCAAAGGGTCGCCCTCGCTCGGGGGCCGGACATCATTCGCGCGGTCCCCAGGCTCGTCCGACTGGCGCGCGCGGGCGAGCCGGCCGCCGGCCTCGCCGCCCGCCTGCCGGCCGAAGCCGTCGGCGACGTGGAGCCGTCCGACGCCGCGCTGACCGTGGAAGCAGGCGTCCTCAGCGCCGCGGCTAAGGCGCTCGCCGCCGCCTTCGCCGAGCCGGCGACGCTGGGCGGACTCATCGCGGCCGGACGCGTCTCGTCTGGCGCCGCGCCGCTCGTCGCGCGCCTCCTCCCCGCGCTCGCCGCTGCGGGGATCGCGAGGGAGGAGGACGGAAGGTACAGCCTCGTTGCCGACCCCATCCCCCTCGCGGACATCGTCACCCTCCTCGTGGAGGAGCGTCCCGAGCGGCTCGCTGAGGCGACCATCCTCGCCGCGCTTCCTGGCGCGCTCACCGCAGCGCTGGCGCGAGGGCCAAGCGAGCGGCCCTGGAGCGAGGGCCTGCTCTCGCACCTTGCGTGCGACGCCCCGTTCGTCGCGCCGGCGAACGAGGCGTTGTGCGGTTGGCTGCAGCCCATCCTCCGCGAGGACGCAGCGCGGCGCGTCTGCGTGGTCGGCGCCGGCAACGTCGGCCTTCTGCGACGCCTCGCGATGAGCGCGAACCCTTACACGGTTCAGCTCGTCATCACCGACCGCGACGAGGCACGCCTGGAGCGTGCGCGGCTGGTGTTCGAGCGTCGCCCGGGCGTCGCGTTTGCGACGTTCGGCGACCTCGGCGAAGGCCCGCGGTGCGACGTCCTGATGGTCGCCGCGGAGCTCGGCCCGACGCCGCTCGACGGCCTCGCCGGGCTCCTGCGCCCGGGTGGCATCCTCATCGGCGCCGCGCTCAGGCCGAGCCTGTTCGCCGACGTCGTGGGCGGGCTCACGGCGTCCTGGTGGTCGGACACCAGCGGGCGGGGCGTTGGGCCGCTCCGTACCGCACCGGAGTGGGCAGCCGCGCTCGCGACCACCGGCTGGCAGGAGGCCTCGGCTGAGGTGCTTGCGTGCGGTGAGACGGATGCAGTGCTCTTCGTCGCGCGCCGTAAGGGGTCGGCCGAGCCGTGCGCCCCGGCGAGCCACGCGCTCAGCGCGGTGGGTCCGATGGCGCGGCGCACCCTCGGCGCGCTGTCGGCGATGGCCGATCCGGCTCCCGTCGTCGGTGACCTGTCCGTCGTCCCAGAAGGCGCCTGCGTCCTCGCCGTGGACGTGCCGGACGCCGCGGGACTTGCCGGCTCCCTCGCCGACCTCGGCCGGTTCCTCACCGCGCTGGGTCCAGAGCCGCGCCACGTCACGCTCGTCACCTTCGGCGCGCACGGCGGCGATGGCGCGAGGATCGTCCCGGCCGCCGCCGCGGTCGCCGCCTACGGACGGGTCGCTATGAACGAGCTTCCCCACCTCGACGTGCGCCTCGTCGACGTCGCCGCGACGTTCGACGCCAGCGAGGCGGCGGTGCGGCTCAACGCCGAGCTCGCGGAGCCGAACGGCGAGCGCGAGGTCGTGCTGTCCAGCGACCACCGCAGCGTGGTCCGTTACGTCCCCAACGAACCTGCGCTGCCTGGCGACGCGCTGGCGCTCGCGGTGCCGCGCCAGGGGTCCATCGACCACCTCGCGTGGGAGGGGCGGCCGCACCCAGAGCTGCCGGCGGATGCTGTCCGAGTGCGCGTCGCGGCCACCGGGCTCAACTTCCGCGACGTGATGTGGACGCTCGGTCTGCTGCCTCACGAGGCGCTGGAGGACGGCTACGCGGGCGCCACGCTCGGGATGGAGTGCGCCGGCACCGTGGAGTGCGTCGGCGACGGCGTGACCGACCTCGCGCCCGGCGACCCCGTGCTGGCGTTCGCGCCGGCGGCCTTCGCAAGCCACGTGACGGTGCGCGCGGACGCCGTGGTCCGCCGACCGGACGGCCTTTCCGCGGAGGCCGCCGCTACGATGCCGGTTGCCTTCCTCACCGCATACTACGCGCTCGTCGAGCTCGCACGGCTCGAGGAGGGAGAGACCGTGCTCGTCCACGGCGGCGCCGGCGGGGTCGGCCTCGCCGCGCTGCAGGTCGCGAGGTGGCGCGGCGCACGGGTCTTCGCGACCGCCGGCAGTCCTGAGAAGCGTGCGCTGCTCGAGGCCCTCGGCGCCGAGCGCGTGTTCTCCTCCCGCGACCTCACCTTTGCTGACGAGGCGCTCGGCGCCACCGGTGGCACGGGGGTCGACGTCGTGCTCAACTCGCTCGCCGGCGAGGCGATGGTGCGGAGCCTCGACGCCCTGCGCCCGTTCGGCCGCTTCTGCGAGCTCGGCAAGCGGGACTTCTACGAGGACACGCGCCTGGGCCTCCGGCCGTTCCGGCGCAACCTGTCCTACTTCGGCATCGACGCCGACCAGCTCCTGCGCCACCGGCCGGCGCTCGCACGCCGCCTCCTCGCCGACATCGTGGGGATGGTCGAGGCCGGGGACCTCGCGCCGCTCCCCTACAGGGTCTTCGCCGCCGATGGCGTCAAGGACGCCTTCCGGCTCATGCAGTCGGCCCAGCACGTGGGAAAGATCGTCGTGACCGCGCCGTCACCACCCAGCGCCGCCACGGCGCGTCCCCCGATCGTCGATCCGAAGAAGGCGTACCTCCTTGTCGGGGGCACCTCCGGCTTCGGCTTCGCCACAGCACGTTGGCTCGCCGCACGGGGTGCGCGGCACCTCGTCCTCGCGAGCCGGAGCGGCGTCGGGGGCGACGAGGTCGCAAGGGCCATCGACGCGATGCGCGCCGACGGCGTCGCAGTCGAGGTGGCGGTGCTCGACGTGACGGACGCCGCCACGGTGCGCGGCCTCGTCGAGAAGATCACCGCGGAGCGACCGCTCGGCGGCGTCTGGCACATGGCGATGGTGCTCGACGACGCGCTGCTCGGCGCCTTGGACGCCGCGCGCCACGAGGCGGTGCTCGCCCCGAAGGTCCTCGGCGCGGCGGCGCTCGAGGCGGCGACGGCGGACGTCGCCCTCGACCACTTCGTGCTCTACTCCTCGCTCACCGTTGCGTTCGGCAACCCCGGTCAGGCGAACTACGTCGCCGCCAACGCGGCGCTCGAAGCGGTCGCGCGCCGCCGCCGCGCCGAGGGCCGTCCGGCGCTGGCCGTCGCGTGGGGAGCGATCTCGGACGTGGGGGTCCTGTCGCGCGGCGGCGCGGCGGGCGAGCTCCTCGGACGCAAGCTCGGCCGCAGCGCGATGACGTCGTCGGAGGCGCTCGCGATCCTCGGGCAGCTCATCGCGGAGGGGGCGATGACCGAGGGGTCCGCCGTCCGCATGGTGGGCCGGGTCGACTGGGCTGCCGCGCGCCGCGAGCTCGCCATCGCCGCGAGCCCGGCGTTCGAGGCGGTCGCTGACGCCGTCGACGTGGAGCGTGACGTGGCGGACGGCCGCGCGCTGTCCGCCCGGCTCGCCGGGCTCGAGCCCGCCGAGGCGACGCGCGAGGTCATCCGCCTGCTGTCGGTGGAGATCTCGCACATCCTGAAGCTCCCGGCCTCCGAGGTGGACCCGCACAAGCCGCTGACCGCGCTTGGCATGGACTCGCTCATGGGGGTCGAGCTGCGCATGTCCGCCGAGGAGCGGCTCGGCGTCGACATCCCGCTGATGTCGCTGACCGCCGGCGCGACGCTGGCGGACATCGCGCGCAGGGTGGTCGAGCGCGCGGGCAAAACGTCGGACGGCGACGCCTCTACGGACGCGTTGATCGCTCGGCACGTCGGCGCGTCGCCGGCCGAGGGGTCGCGTGAGGCCGTGGAGGCGGTGCTCAGCCGCACCGCCGGTGTGCGGACCATCCTGTCGTGAGGCGACGCGGCGGCGGCGGCCTGAAGGACGCGGCGCGAGACCAGCTCCTCGCCGCGGCACGCGCCTCCCGCAAGATCGGGCTCGAGCGGCGCCTCGATCGCCTGATGCCTGCGGCGGCCGAGGGGCGGACCGAGGCCGCGTTCGACTTCGGGACGCTGGAGCCGGCGCGCCAGCTCAGGATCCAGCGTGCGGCGGCAGAGGTGCTCGGCATCGACATGCCGTTCTTCCGACCCCACGAGGTGCGCGCGGCCGCGCACACCCGCATCGACGGGCGCGACCTCATCAACTTCTCATCCTACGACTACTGCGGGCTGAACGGGCACCCACGCGTCACCGCCGCGGCGACCGCTGCGACGGACGCGTTCGGCACCTCGGTCTCCGCCTCGCGCGTCGTTTCCGGGGAGCGGCCGTTCCACCGCGACCTCGAGCGCAGCCTGGCCCACTTCCTCGGCACCCAGGATGCCGTCGCCATGGTGTCGGGTCACGCCACCAACGTGACCACCATCGGCCACCTCGTCGGCCCCAAGGACCTCGTCCTCGCGGACGCGTTCATCCACAACTCCATCGTCGAGGGCGTGCGCCTCGCGGGCGCCACGCGCGTCACGTTCCGGCACAACGACCTCGATCACCTCGCCGAGCTTCTGGCGGCCAACCGGCACAAGCACAAGCGGGCGCTGATCGCCGTGGAGGGGCTCTACTCCATGGACGGCGACGTGCCCCCGCTCGCGCGTCTCGTGCGGCTGAAGAACCGGCACGACGCGTGGCTCCTGGTGGACGAGGCCCACGCGCTGGGCGTCGTCGGCGCGACGGGGCGCGGGCTCGCCGAGCGCGAGGGCGTCGACCCGTCCTCCGTGGAGATCTGGATGGGCACGCTGTCGAAGACGCTCGCCTCCTGCGGCGGCTTCATCGCCGGCTCGACGGCCCTCGTCGAGTACCTGAAGGCCACCGCGCCGGGCTTCGTGTTCTCCGTCGGGATGCCGCCGGCGAGCGCGGCCGCAGCGCTGGAGGCCCTCGCCGTCCTCGAGGAGGAGCCCGAACGCGTGGCGGCGCTCGCGGCCAACGGCCGACGCTTCCTGGAGGCGGCGCGTGCGGCCGGGCTCGACACGGGGACGAGCGAGGGGCTCGCGGTGATCCCGGTGATCGTGCGCGACTCCATCGTCGCGGCGATGGTCTCCCACCGGCTCGGCGTCGCTGGGGTCAACGCCCAGCCGATCATCTTTCCCGCCGTGCCGGAGAAGGCGGCGCGGCTCCGCTTCTTCATCAACTCGACGCATTCGGCTGAGGACATCGACACCGCAGTCCGTCTTACGGCCGAGTGCTTGGAGCGGACCCGACGCGACGGGGAGGGGCTCGCGCAGCTCGCCGAGCGCTTGCGTTAGCGAAGGGGCGACCCACGCTTTACGCTGGCAGGCTGCTGAAGACGTGCGGTTCGTGGGCGCGCTGCGTATCGCCAGCGGCGTAGCAGTGCGGGTGATGCGAGCGGAGCGGTTGCACGACGGCCCGGTCCGGCCGTGCCGTGCCGGTCCGGCGAGGCGTCGGAGGGTGTCGCGGCCGCCATCGTCGTGAAGGCGATGTCGACCTCGGCGAGGCCGCGGCCTCGGCCTTGGCGAGGCCGGCCTGCGCCTCGATCCGGCCGAACACCTCCTCGATCCGTGCCGCGCAAGACCGCCCCGGCGTTGCGCCCGGAGACGGCATGTCGTCGTCCCTTCCGCCCGAAGCTCTTCATAGGGGCCACGCCTCGATCGGCGTACCGTCGACGGGAAGAGTGCTCGGCCGACATGAGCGCCTTCGCCTCCGGCAGCGCGACGAGCGCGGCGCGGAACTCACGGGCCACGTCGCCCTCCATCGGCCGCACCCGATCGTGGGGAACGGTGGTCGGATGCCGGACGGCGTTGTCGAGTCGGAGCCCAAGCCCGAGCCCGGCGAACCGGCGGAACAGGAGGTCGAAGTCGACCGGCTCCATGGGCTGGCGCACCGAGCGCACCGAGTAGAGCGCCTGAGCCGCGTCGCCCGGAGCCACGTCTCCGGTGGGATCGACGGGCGGCCCATCCGCGAAGGGACCGCTGCCACCCTTGGATCGAGCTTGGCGAGCGCCGCATCGCAAGGCGCGCGGATCTCGCGCAGGGTGGTCGTCCTCGAGCGGCACGGATGAGACCTTGTGCCGACCGGCGATGGCGGCGGGGCATGGGCTATGGAAACACTGAAGGCGTCCTCACGCGCGGAGGCATCGACGAGCTGGGCCTCGACATACGCTACCGGACGATCGTCGCGGCGGTCTGGACGCTCGATGCGCCGCGGGTGCGGTCGAACACGACGTCATCGTCGCGTCGAGGCGCGCCGTGGGACGTGGCGCCAGAAGCGGGGTCGCGCTCCTCGAAATGATGGGTGCCCTTGCGGTCATGGCGCTGACCGCGGTCGTCGTCGCGGACGCGTTCGGCTTCTTCGGCCGTGCGCTCTCCGGTGTCGATCGCCTCGCCGCACCCTCGGCGCGTGCGATGACGAGGCATCAGGTGCGAAGTTGGGCTGTAGCTGTGTCGCTGTCGCCCGAAAGGCTCGCGGGGAAGGACCGGTTCGTAGGCGAGCCGGACTTCCTTAGGTTATTCGCAAGGCTCGGCGCGCCGTGGGATGACAAGGCTGTGGTAACTGCCACGCTCGACCGTGGGTCCCAAGACGAGGCACGCTGGTCGCGGTGGCTCGCGGTGCCTCACCGCGCGGCGAGCCTTTCAAGTTGTGGCAACTTCTCGCCCGTCACGTCGAGGACGGGACGATCGCGTACCGCGGCGAGCCAGTGCTGTGATGGCGCTCGGTTGGATTCAGGGCTGGCCGGAGGGATCGCGTTGGTCCCCGCTGGTCGCCGCCATGCTCCTCTCCGACCTAGCGCTCCTCGCGAGGCGCGGACGGGGGCGGGATGCTGTGACGGTGGGGACGTCTCATCGAGACGAACCGTGAGGCGTTCGCGCAATGGTCGGCCCACGAGCCGACGCGCGTCGAGGCTGCACGGGCCCGGATCCGCCGTGGTTCAGGGAGGCCGCCGTTCGAGCTCGATGCCCTTGCGATCGGACGCAACCGGTCTCAAGTGGATGGTGATGGTGGAGTGCGTTGCAAACACCGACGGCCGGCGGGACGCGTTCGAGATCACCCTTCGACCCGTGGGCAGGTAGCCAGACCTCGCCGACGCTGGCCGCGCGACCCAGTGGGTCGCTCAGAAGGTGCGCACCGGCTGAGCCCGGCCCAGCAGCCCGGCACCGCGATTGCCTCCTCGGCTCATTTCACGATGAAGCGCGCCGGCGTCGTCGTCGCCCGCTGGGTCGACGAACCCAACACCGCGCGGCCTTACGCGGCGATCGGCACCATGACGCCCGCCGCCTACGCCGCGACCCAAAAACCGCAACGGGCGTCGATGCGCCACCTCGAAAGCCCGCACCGATGCCCGTTGCTACCGAGACCGCTCACGCGCCATCCTCAACCCACGATCCCAGTTGCGGTTGGGTGAACAACACGGGCCAGATCACACGAAGGGATGGACGCCGGCTGGGGCGCCCAGCGGCGCGCGGCTGCAAGGACTTCTGAACAACGACGTCGGGCGGCGGACCGACTGGACTTCCCACGGCAGTCGAGCGTGAGTGCTCGGACGCCGCTGAAGAGGCTGCGCAGCCTGGCCATCGCGACGAGCCGGGCTCGTCTCGGTAGTCGCGACGGACAAGCCGTCACGGCGTCCGAGGAGAATTGTCATGGTGACGCACAGATGGTCTACCAGGGATTCGTCCCGCATCCGGCGGCCCCGGGGACGCTTTCAGCGAATGCGCCCTGGGTCGGCTTGCCCGACGCGATGTAGCGCCGGTCGAGCCGGGCCGGCTGGGTGATGGCCCGGACCGGGGCCTCGCGTTCGGCATTCGGTCACCTACAGCAGCTCCTCGCCAGCCGGTCTACCTCGGCAAGGTCAGGCACAGGGACGCGATCCATGATGGCGTGCATGAAGCGATCGACGATCGTGCGCTGTTCGAGGAGGTGCAAGGAAGCTTGCCGCCGGTGCGCGGCTGCGCCAGGCGGGGCCGAGCTGCTCGCTGCCCCGCTTCGCGGGGCGCGTTTCTCGACCAGACGGGTGACCGGCTGACGCCGACGCACGCCCATCGGAGCAGACGGCGTTACAAGTACTACATCTCCCGTCGCCTGATCCAACGACGAGCGTCGGATGCAGGGGGAGGGCGCATCCCGGCCGGCGTGCTCGATGGTGCCGCGATCGACGTCGCCCGGCGGCTCCTTCGGGACCGGGCGCGGCTCCCGGATGGGCTCGGCGTTTGCACCGACGCCTCGACGATCGAAGCGTTGTCGGCCAACGCCGGTCGGCTCAAGGCGCAGTGCGGCGGAACGGCGCCTCGCGTGCTTCGCCACGTCGTCGCCCACGTCGTCGCCGCACCCGAGCAGTTCACCGGCGAGTTCGGGCGCGACAGGCTCGTCCAGCTGCGTCTCAGCGAGGCTGCACGCGATCGTGCGTCCGCCCGTCCTCCGTCGGATGCAGCCGATCCGATCATCATGAGTGTCCCGTGGCAGGTGAGGCAACGCGGGGTCGAGGTGCGGGTCGTCCTGAACGGCGCAGAGGGGGCTGCCGATCCGCACCTCGCCGCGCTGCTCGGCAAGGCCCACCGTGTGCTCGCGCTCCTGACCGGCGGAGGCGCGTCCTCGATCGATGCGGCGGCGCGCGTCGTCGGCATCGACCGGATCGAGGCGAGCCGCATCCTCCCGCTCGCCTTCCTTGCCCGGACATCACGTGCGCGATCGTTGCAGCTCGGGGCCTCCTGAACTGACGGCGACGGCGGTGGGACGCTTCTGCACCTCCCGACGGACTGGTCCGCCCAACACCGCCTGCTCGGCTTCACCCTCCCGCTCGCCTTCCTTGCGCCGGACATCACGTGCGCGATCGTTGCAGCTCGGGGCTTCTTGAACTGACGGCGACGGCGCTGGGACGCCTCCGCCACCTCCCGACGGACTGGTCCGCCCAACGCCGCCTGCTCGGCTTCACCGATCCGCGCTGAGGGGCACTGCGGTGGGTATGACGCATGCGTCGTCGCGCAACGCGATGCGGCTCCCTGACGTTTGGACGCCGAAGAGGCTGCACGGGGACCCAGCGGCCACTTGTGCTCGGCGTCGCGTCTAGGCTCCAAACCGCGACGGCAGTCCTCCCAGAAAGCCCGCGGCGCGCCAGCGTCTTTGCGGGAGACCGAGACCACCCACCGTATGGGCCGGTGCGTGGTGGTGCAGGCAGTTCGCTGCGAACCCGTCTCCGCCGAGCCGTTGCCGGATGCAGGGAAAGTGCAGGGAATTGCGCGCGAATGAGGCGCATCGGACCCGATCATCGGGGCCATTCGGCGAAGTTTGTTGCATCCATAGAGGCGTTTTTCCTGCACGACTGATCAGGTAGTCATCGTGACGGTCTCTCCTGCGATCAGCCAACTGTCGGGTAACGCCCCGACCCTCTGACCCGCGAACTGATCGCTGCGGAGAGACGTGCCTTCGTGCGTCTTGCACACGACGCGGCCACTATAAAACCCGCTTGATGGATAGTCGACGGACAGCTATCGAAAAGTCGACTGATCTCGTTCGCAACAAGGATGATCGTACGTAGGCGGTCGTACCGAAATTCCCCCGCGTTAAGGGGCCATCTACTATGCGGCAAGGTCGTAGTGCGCAGGATGCGAACGAGGAAAAACCCATCGGCAGAAGAACGACATGCTTACCATCCCCCAACTCACCGTCCAACAGCGTGCCATCGCCTCGCTGCGACCCTGGGCACGCAATGCTCGCACTCACTCCAAGAAGCAGATCCGCCAGATCGCCGACAGCATCGACATGTTCGGCTTCACCAACCCCGTGCTGATCGATCGTCAGGGCACGATCTTGGCCGGGCACGGCCGGGTCAGGGCCGCCTCGCTTCTTGGCCTGTGCGAAGTCCCCTGCGTCGAGCTCGACCACTTGAGCGAGGATCAGAAGCGCGCCTACGTCCTCGCCGACAACAAGCTGGCCGAGCAGGCTCGGTGGGACAAGGAGCTCCTCGCCTCGAGCTCGGCGAGCTCATCGAGCTCGACTTCCCGGTCGACGTGATCGGCTTCGAACCCGCCGAGATCGAGCTGATCCTGTCCGATCACGGCCTCGACCGCGGCGGTGACGTCGACGCCGAGGATGAGGTTGGCGCGCTCATCACGGAGGCGCCGCCCGTGACCCGCCTTGGGGATCTGTGGTCGCTCGGCCCGCACCGCCTGCTGTGCGGCGACGCGCGCAGCGAGGGCGACTACGCCCGGCTCCTCGACGGCGATCGCGCTCGGGCGGTCGTCACCGATCCGCCGTACAACGTGCGCATCAACGGCCACGTCGCCTTGCGCGGCCGCCACCGCGAGTTCGCGATGGCCTCCGGCGAGATGTCGAGCGTCGCGTTCACCGACTTCCTCAGGACGGTGTTCGGCGTGATGGCGGCCGTCTCCGAGCCCGGCGCGCTGCACTTCGTCTTCATGGATTGGCGGCATCTCGCGGAGGCCCTTGCGGCCGGCGAAGAGGCCTACGACGAGCTCCTCAACCTCGTCGTCTGGAACAAGGTGACGCCCGGCATGGGCTCGTTCTACCGCTCGCAGCACGAGCTCGTCCTGCTGTTCCGCGCCAACGGCGGGCCGCACCTCAACACCGTCGAGCTCGGTCGGCACGGGCGCAACCGGAGCAACGTTTGGAGCTACCGCGGCCTGGCTGGGTTCGGCGACGGCCGGCAGGAGGCGCTCGCCTCCACCCGACGGTGAAGCCCGTCGCCATGATCGCCGACGCGCTCGTCGACTGCAGCCGGCGCAGGGACGTCGTGCTCGACCCGTTCTGCGGCTCCGGATCGACGCTGATCGCGGCGCAGAAGGTCAACCGGCGGGCCCGGCTGATGGAGATCGACGCGCACTACTGCGACCTCGCCGTCCGGCGCTGGCAGACCTTCACCGGCCAGGTCGCTCGCCACGCCGACACCGGTGTCGCGTTCGGCATCGACGTCCACCGCGACGTCGAGGAGGTGGCGCCGTGACCGGGACGGACGACGAGGTCGGGTATGGCCGGCCGCCGAAGGCGCATCGCTTTCGCAAGGGCCGGTCGGGCAACCTCCGTGGGCGACCCAAGGGCTCGAGGAACATCGGAAAGATGCTCAAGGACGTTCTCTCCAAGACGCACGTCGTCCGCGAGGGTGGCGAGGTCAAACGGCTGTCGAACTCCGAGATCATGCTGCGGCAGCTCGTCACCAAGGCTCTCAAGGGTGACGGCCATCACCGTCGACTTCACCGCCTACCTACTGGGTCGGCAACCAAAGACCGCATCATCTCCCCGAGCTACGCGGAGGCTATCGGCCAAATCCGCCAGCGGCACTCGCTGCGTCATGCAGAGCGTTTGGTACCGGCGCATCTTCCCCGCCACCGTGCTGCAGCGTGTGTCCGAGCAGGAGCCGACGATCACAGCGGGCGGCTCGCGCCTCGCAACCTTGCTGGGCGGCACGCTGACACGCCGTGGCGCGGACATCATGAGCAGCGCCCTCGTCGCGGACCTTCGCTGCGAGGGCATCGCCTCCACGGGCGTGAGCGCTGGTACCACTGCCTCGGCCTTCCTCGTCGCCCTCATCAAAGCGGCGCTGTACAGGATCCGCACTGTGCCGACCGACAACGGCATCCAGTTCCGTTATCCGCCGCGCTACGCCGAGGGCCGACCGCGCAGTACATGACCCACCTGCTCGACAAGCGATGCCGCGAGCACGGCATCGATCGGCGCGCAGTATAGATCTCAGTGTTCGGGCGCACTCGCGGTCGCGAGCGGTTGCGCTGAGCTCGTCTTCGCGGCATCCGGCCTGCCGGTCGCAGCGGCACCGCGCAGCTGCGTCGGCCGGAGGCTGACCACGCCCGCCGTCAGCAGCGCCTCGTACGACGCACGATCCATGCCGAGCGCCGTCGAAAGGATAGTCGCGGTGTCGTGTCCAAGGAACGGGGCGATGCCGCGGAGCGTCGGCCGCTCGCCATTGATAAGAAGGGGCAGCGCAGCCTGCCTCTGGTGTCCGATCCCGTCGCGCTCGGTGTCGTGGAACGCGCGGCGAGCAAGGAGATGCTTGTCCGCGTGGGTTTGCGATGGTTGTAGCACCGGTGCGGCTGCGACACCCTCGGCCTGGAGCTCGTGTGCGAGCGCGTCGGCGGGCCGCGTCGCGGTCCAGGCTGCGATGGCCGCGTCGATCTCGTCCTGTCGCCTAAGTCGGACCTGGTGTTCGTCGAGCGACCCGTCCTGCCAATCGGCGTGGTCCATGGCGGCGACAAGCGCACGCCACGCCATGGTCCCGTCCACGGCGATGGCGATCCAAGCGTCCTCACCGTCGGCCGGGTAGATGCCGTGGGGGACCATTTTAGCATGGCGATTGAATTGGCGCTCGGGCGCGCGGCCAACCGCCTGACGTGCCAGAAGCGCACCACCGTTGAACGGTAGCAGGCATTCGACCTGGGACAGGTTGAGCCACTGGCCAAGACCGGTGCGCTTGGCGTGGACCAACGCTGCCATCATCGCCGTCGCGCCGTAGAGGCCGCCGACGGGATCGCCGTAGGCTATGTGCCCTAAAGTAGGCGGCGCGTCCGGCCTGCCGCGGAAGCTCGGAACGCCCGACGCCTGCTCCAGCGTGGAGCCATAGGCGCGGGTGTCGGACCAGCCGTTGCCGGTTCCGAACGCGGACATGGACACCATGACGAGGTCGTCTCGTCCCTCTGACAGTGCCGACCAGCCGACTCCGAGGCGATCGATCACGCCTGCGGCGTGGTTCTCGATCGCGGCGTCGCAGGTGGCGACGAGCCGGCGCACGAGGCTGCGCCCCTCCTCGGTCGTGAGGTCAGCGCTGAAGCTCGCCTTGCCGCGGTTGAGCGCGGCGAAGCGGCGGCTCTCCTCGAACTGGCGCCGGGCAATGGCGTCAGGCGACCAGTCCGTCGCTCGCCACCAGTCGGGGTAGCGCCCAGCCTCGATCTTGATGACCTCGGCGCCGAGGTCCGCCAACATGCGCGTGGCGAGGGGGCCGGCCCATCCCATGGAGAAGTCGGCGATCCTGAGGCCCGCCAGCGGCGCGCGCACGTCGCCGACGGCGTGCTCTGCCGCAGCGGCGTTGTCCACCTGCGAGCTGACGCGATGAGGCGAGCTGACGCGAAGGGGCGAGGCCGGCGCAAGCAACGTTCGCCCATCGATGTCAACGGGCTTAAGCGAGCCGCGCTCGGCGAAGATCGGGTGCTCGAGGATCCCGTCCGCGTCCGGCACGACGACGAGCGGAATGCGCCGTTCACGGCCGAGGGCAGCCCATTCCTGTGCGGTGCGTGACTTCAGCCGGTCGTCGATGACGGCTTCGATCTCGGCCGCGCGGTTGATCCGGTCGTGGATCGTCGCGAGGCCGGGGTCGGCCGCCTCGTCCTGCATGTCGAGGAGTTCACAGAACGCGGTCCACTGCATCGGCGTGATGATCGTGACACCGAGCCAGCCTTCGCGGCAGGCGTGGATGCCGACGGGGCAGGTCGGCGAGAAGCGGTTCACCCCGACGCGGGGTGTCGGCCGGCCAAGGGTTGGTTCGTCCGCGGTCTGCAGCTCGCCGAGAACCATGCAGGCCTCGAGGATGCTGACTTCGATGTGGCGATGCGCGCCGCCGCCGAACACGGCGGTCAACGCCGCGAAGGCGGCGGTCACGCCACCGATCATTGCGGCCTGCCCGTCGCCCAGCTGCTGCGGCGGACCCTCCACGTCGCCCGAGGGATAAATCATCCCGCACAGTGCATGCGCGAGGAGGTCGGTGCCCGCCCAGCCTGCATACGGGCCGGCGCGGCCGAACCATGAAAGATCCACACTCGCAAGGCGCGGGGAACTTGCAAGTTGAAGGCGTTCGGCGGCCTCGCCGATGACGACGATGTCGCTGGCCTCAACCAGCGCCTCTATCTGGCCGAACCCGGCCTCGTGCTTCCCGGCATTCAACCAGGCGGCGACAAGGCCCTCCGTCTCCGACGCGTCGCCAATTTCCCGCTGCGTGACAAGGGGATCGCCGCTCTCCGAGACGACGCGGCGGACCGTGGCACCGAGGTCCGCGAGCAGCCGCGTGCACCATGCGCCACCGACGCCGCCGGCGAGCTCGGTGATGCTGATGCCGGCGAGGGGACCGCCTGGGTCCATAGCCGTCGCAATCCCCGCGAATTGGTGTTGGTCCCAAGCATTGGTCGCTCGACCATACAACGCCGAAGGGACTTCCACGCTGAGTTTAGGGCAGACAAAAATGACGACGCAACCCCAGGGTCAACCGGCGCGTGTCGTCGGAGGGACTGCCGGTGCGGCCAGGAGGGATCGCCGGACGCTAGCGCGTGGCGGGCGGCGTGCTCCTCGATCGAGTCGATGGCTGACGCGACGCTCACGATGACGGCCTGCTGCCGCGCGTCCCAGTGCTGCCGGCGGCCGCAGCGGAGCACAGGCGGATGGACGGTGGCGCTGGAGTCCACGCGCAGCTGGTCCGCGCCCGCGTATCGGTCGCCTCGCCAAGACCCGTACGCCGCGCGATGCGCGAGTTGCGCTGCCACGTGCGATTTGAGTTGAAGCATCCGGCACGATGAACGGCAACCGTGCCGGCGACAGGTCGACCGGCACCGGGCGCACGCTTGACGCGTCATCGTCGTGAAACTAGCCTTGAGTTCGTCAATTCCACGAGCATTCGCATTACTAGCGTTGGCTTGGTCGCATGGCCGAGCAAGCTGCGAGCGGGCTGCAATAACAGTGCAAGGCATCGAACCTTGCCTGAGGCGGAGGGGGCATTCATGGAGGGCCGGGGGAACGCTCCTTCCCGAGCGTACGCCATCGCGTGCGCGATGCACAGCGGTCCGCATGCGCCGTTGCTTCCCTGTCCGCGGTCCGACAAGGCGTCGCGTGCGCCATTTCAAGCGGTCCGTTTCCGCCGGGCCGGGCCATCGCGGACGTGGCCCTCCGAGCTGCCGCAGGCCACCGAGGAGCGTGATGCCTGAGCCGAGTAGAGCGAGGACACCAGCCGCGCACGCGCCGCCGCTTCTCGAGGTTAAGGACCTGTCGATCGCCTTCACCAACCGCCGACGGCGGGCTGTGGAGGTAACGCACGAGGTCAACTTCACAGTTCGCCGGGGGGAGCGCGTCGGTCTCGTCGGCGAAAGCGGCTGCGGCAAGAGTGTGACGGGGCTCTCCCTCATGGGCCTTCTGCCGCGGAACGCTCGGGTCGCGGGCGCGGTCCGCCTCGACGGCGAAGACCTTCTGACGGCACGTCCCCCGCGGTTGCGGCAGATCCGCGGTGCGCGGATCGCGATGATCTTTCAAGAACCGATGACCGCGCTCGATCCGGTCTTCACCGTGGGTGAGCAGATCGCCGAGGCGCTGCGACGCCACAAGACGGTGTCGAGGGCACAGGAGCGGGAGCGCGTCTTGAATGCGCTCGAGGACGTTGGCATCCCCGCGCCCGTAAAGCGTTACGACGAGTACCCGCATCAGCTCTCCGGCGGCATGCGCCAGCGCGCGATGATCGCAATGGCGCTCGTTTGTCGCCCCGAGCTCATCATCGCCGACGAACCGACCACCGCGCTCGACGTGACGATCCAGGCGCAGATCATGGATCTCCTCGTCCGCCTGTCGGAGGATACCGGCACGGCGCTGTTGTTCATCACGCACGATCTCGGCGTCGTCGCCGAAACGTGCCAGCGCATGTTGACGATGTACGCCGGGCAAATCGTGGAAGACAGCGCAGTGGACCCGGTCCTGATGCGCCCGCGCCACCCCTACACGTCCGGTCTCCTGCGATCGCTGCCGCAGCTCAACATGTCGCGCGGCGCGTTCGCGTTCATTCCGGGCCGTGTTCCCGCGCCGGAAGCGATGCCCGACGGCTGCCGCTTCAGGTCGCGCTGCTCCTACGCCGGCGAGGGATGCGAGGCAAGGCAAAGGCTCGAGCGCGCGGACGGCGGCCACCTCGTGCGATGCCACAGGCAGGAGGAGCTGACCCTCCCGGGTGCCGTCGTGTGAGCGCGGCCGTGGATGCTGTCGCACGGGAGCAGGACGCGAGGCCCCCTGAAAACGCGGTCGTTGCCGTGCGCGATCTTGCGATCCATTTCCGCTCGCTCGACGGACGCGAGACGGTGAAGGCCGTCGACGGGGTCGACTTCGACATCCGACCCGCCGAGACATTCGGCATCATCGGGGAATCGGGCTCGGGCAAGTCCACCATCGGCCGCGCGCTCGTCGGCCTCCTGAAGCCGTCGGACGGGACGATCCGCCTCGACGGTCGCGAGCTCGCGGAGCTCGGTCGCAACGAGCGGCGCAAAGTTCGGCAGTCCTATCAGATCATCTTCCAGGATCCGCACGCCGCGCTCGATCCGCGCATGACCATCATGCAGAGCTTGATGGAGCCGATGCGCATCCGCGGCGGCATCCGCGATGCGGAGATGCGCGAGGCAGCGCTGTCGAGCCTCGTGCGGGTCGGTCTGCGCAAGGCGATGGCCGAGCGTTACGCGCACGAGCTGTCCGGTGGGCAGAAGCAGCGCATCAACATCGCCCGCCTTCTGCCGCTCAGCCCGCGGCTCGTGGTTTGCGACGAGGTGGTGTCGGCGCTCGACGTATCGATCCGTGGCGAGATCCTGAACCTGTTCGCCGACCTGCAACGCGACCTCGGCATCGCTTACGCCTTCATCGCCCATGACCTTTCTGTCGTGGCGCAGGTGTCGGACCGCATCGCCGTGACCTACCTCGGCCGCTTCATGGAGCTTGGCCCAACGGAAAGCGTCATGGAGCGTCCGCTCCACCCCTACACCGAGGCGCTCCTGTCGTCCGAGCCGCGTCCGCTGCCGAAGCACCTTCGCCCCGCGCGGCGGATCGAGCTCAAGGGCGAGATACCGAGCCCGGTCTCGCCGCCGTCAGGCTGCCGCTTCCGCACCCGCTGCCCGTTCGCGGCGAACGTGTGCGCCGCCACCGTCCCGTCGTGGCGCGAGGTCCGTAAGGACCATTTCGCCGCGTGCCACTTCGCCGGGCCCGACGGGCTCGACCATGCCGCTCACGCCGCTGGGCAGCCAAGAACAGACGAATGGAGGATTGAATGACCAACACGCTCATCGACGCGATGAGGACGCTGCCGCCGCTGAGACGGCGCCAGTTCCTCGCCGGCAGTGCAGCGGCGGCCGCGCTCGGCGTGCTTGGGGTGCCTGCGCGCGCCCTGGCGCAGGCGGAGGGGACGTTGCGCATCGCGAGCTTCACCAACCCGTCGAGCCTCGATCCCGCGACCGGCGGCGCGGGCTCGGACCACGTCTTCCTCTACAGCTTCTACGATACGCTCGTGGACTGGGACTTCGACTCCCTTGCCCCGGAGCCGGGCTTGGCGACGAACTGGTCCTACAGCGACGATACGACCCTCGTCCTTGATCTTCGCCAAGGCGTCACCTTCCAGGACGGCACGCCGTTCGACGCCGACGCGGTCGTCTTCAACCTCGAGCGCAACCGCACTGCCCAGATCTCCAACGTCAAGCAGGACCTCGAGAACGTCGAGGCGGTCGAGAAGACCGGCGATCATCAGGTGACGCTGCGCCTCAAGCAGATCGACACCGCGCTGCCGCTTATCCTGTCGGACCGTGCAGGCATGATGGTCTCGCCGGCTGCGCTCGGCAACGATCCGGAGGCCAACGTCGATCGCGACCCCGTCGGCACGGGGCCGTGGTCGTTCGTGTCATGGGCCGACGGCGATGAGATCGTCGGCGAGGCGTTCGCGGGCCACTGGCGTCAATCGATCCCGAACGTTTCGCAGATCGTCTACGTCATCATTCCTGAGCGGGCGACCGCCTTGCGCGCCGTTCAGTCCGGGCAGGCTGATCTCGCCTACCAGCTTGACGAGCAGCAGAAGACGCTTGTGGAGCGACTGCCGAACCTCACCGTCGTCGAGGCGCCGACGCTCTACATCTACCAGCTCTACATCAACGCCGCGAAGGGTCCGCTCCAGGACAAGCGCGTGCGCAAGGCGATGACGATGGCGATCGACCGCGACGCGTTCGTGCTCGCCACGCAGTCCGGCATCGGTGAGGCGGCGCACATGAACTTGCCGAGCGCGCACTGGGCGTACGCCCCCGACGCCGAACAGTACACCCAGCACGACCTCGATCAGGCCAAGGCGCTGATGGACGAAGCGGGCTTTGGCAACGGACTGGAGATCGATTTCGTCGGCTACACGCCCCAGTCCTATGTGCAGCGCCAGGAGGTCGCGCTGGCCCAGCTCGCCAAGATCGGCATCACCGGGCGCTTCCGCAACGGCACCGTCGCCGACATCTCGGGCCGCTTCTTCGGGCCGGAAAAGAACGGCGAGGTCATGTTGTCGGCGTGGACCGGCCGGCCGGACCCCAGCCTTACCTACGCGCTGCTTTATTCGGAAGACTCGTATTACAACGCCGGTCGAGTCGCGCCACCGGAAGGCTTCAACGAGGCGATGGCGAAGTCGCGTGCGACGACCGACCAGTCGGAGCGCGCTGTCGCGCTCGCCACGGTGCAAGAGCTCGTAATGGATGCAGCGCTGTCGATCCCGCTGACGGTGCGCTTTCAGGTCGACGCGCTGACCGACAAGGTGGAAGGATACCGCCCGAACCTTCTCGGCAAACCGAAGTTCCGCAACGTCGACCTTGCCTGAGCGCGAAGGCCACTCTGTCACAGTCCGAAACAGCCGACGGCGCAGCAACATGGGCGCCGTCTGGCGGTGCCCTAGCGAAGTGCATTGCCCCGACGGTCGCTACCGGGCACGGACGACGCCGTCGGTGTTCACTCCGGATGGGGCAAGTACCCGATTGAAGGAGGACGACGACACGTGCTGAATGCGCTTCAGCGGCAGATGCTTCTGCGGCGCCTGCTGCAAGCGATCCCTGTCGTGTTCCTGGCGACCTTCTCGGTCTTCATGCTGCTGCAGCTGTTGCCGGGCGACGTGGCAATCACGCTCGCCGGGGAAAACGCCACCGAGCAGCGCATCACCGAGATTCGCGAACTTTACGGCCTCGATCGGCCGCTCCCGCTGCAATACGGGGAATGGATGTTGAACGCGCTGCAGGGTGACCTGTCGCGCTCCCTCCTGTCGGGCGAGGCGGTAGCCGTCACCATCGCCCGCGTCTTTCCGAGTACGCTTTTCATCGTCGCCTACGCCGTGCTCTTGTCAGTCGTCATCGGCGTGCCGCTCGGCCTGCTCGCGGCGAGCCGTGCGAACTCCTGGGTCGACAAGGCGGTCATGACGTTCTCGTCAATCGGTGTCGCGTTGCCGAACTTCTGGCTGGCGATGATCTTCGTCGGCCTCTTCGCGCTCAACCGCATGTGGTTCCCGGCGACGGGGTTCGTGTCGCCGCAGGAAGACTTCGTCTTAGCGCTGTGGTACGCGACGCTGCCTGCCGTCGCGCTGTCCGCCTCCGGCATCGCCGAGGTGTCGAGGCAGCTACGATCCTCCCTCGTCGAGATCCTTCAGTCGCAGCATTTCAGGACGCTGCACGCGAAGGGTCTTTCGCCGTCGACCATCCTGTGGAAGCACGGGCTGCGCAACGTGTCGGTCAACCTTTTGACCGTCGTCGGCCTCCTCGTGAACCGCACGCTCGCGGCGACGGTGGTGGTCGAGGTGGTCTTTGCGATCCCCGGTCTCGGCAACACCATGGTGAACGCGACGCTCCAGCGCGACTTTCCCGTCGTCCAGGGCGCAGTCCTCTTCATGGTCATCACCGTTATTACGGTGAACCTCATCACGGACATGCTCTACAGCGTCCTTGACCCCAGAATCAGTCAGCAATGAGCACCGTGGAACGCCCCCCGGCGCCCGACGGCTTGCCCAGCTCGGTACCACTGGAGCCGATCTCCGACCGGTCCGCTGGCTCGCAAGAGCCCGCGGACGCCGCGCCCGCCGACCGCAGCTGGTCGCAGCGAGCGCTCGAGTGGGCGATCGACGACATTCCCGCGTTCGTCGCGCTCGTCGTACTCGTCATGATCGTCGCCTGCTCGATCTTCGCTCCCTGGATCGCGCCCTACGACCCGACGGTGCAGGACTATTCCGCGATCTTGATGCCGCCCGACACGGCGCACGTCCTCGGGACCGACGACCTCGGACGGGACGTGCTCTCCCGCCTGATGCACGGGGCCTCGGCGTCGGTCTACGCTGCGTTTCTGTCCGTCGGCGTGGCGGCGCTGTTGGGGATCCCCGTTGGGCTCGTCGCGGGCTACGCCGGCGGCTGGGTTGACGACGCGATCAGCCGTGTGATCGACACATTCCTCTCCTTCCCTGCAATCGTCCTCGCCATCGCGGTGACGGGTGTGCTCGGCATCGGCCTCACCAACGCGATGGTCTCGGTCGGCATCGTGTTCGCACCGCAGCTTGCTCGACTGGTGCGCGCGCGTACGCTCGTCCTGAAGCAGGAGCTCTACGTCGATGCGGCGCGCTGCTTCGGCGCGTCGCCCGCGCACCTCCTGGCGAGACACATTCTGCCCAACGCGATCCAGCCGGTGCTCGTCCAGATGACGCTGCTGATGGCCGTCGCGCTCCTTGCGGAGGCCTCGCTTTCCTTCCTGGGCCTCGGGATGCAGCCGCCCGACCCGTCGTGGGGCTCGATGATTGCACGGGCCTACAGCTACATGCAGATCGCACCGGAGCAGATGTACGCTCCCGGCATCGCCATCCTCGTCACCGCGCTCGCCTTCAACACGCTGGGGGAAAGCCTGCGCGAGGCGATGGACCCCACCTCATCGCGATGAGACGCTCGTGACAGACATCATTACCGATACCGCCGGCAAGGTTCTCGACATCCTCAAGGGTCCCGGCGACGCCGTCGCGGCGGGCGAGACGATCCTCCTCATCGAATCGATGAAGATGGAGATCCCCATCGCTGCCGACGAGGCCGGCACGATCGCAGCGGTCACTGTCGCAAAGGGTGACATCGTCGCTGAGGATGACGTGGTCGCGAGGCTGACGCATGGCTAAAGCCGGCCGGCCGCCACGCGGCCGCCCCAACAAGAGCGCCGGCGCGACTGTCGCGACGCAACCATCCGGGAGACATTGACATGCAGTCGGTGGTGGAGGGTGCAACCACACGCACGACGACGCTGAAGACGCTTCTCATCGCCAACCGCGGTGAGATCGCGCTGCGCATCGCCAGAACCGCCGCCGAAATGGGGATTGCCACGGTCACAGTGCAATCCGAGGACGACTCCGAAAGCCTCCATGTCAAGCGCGCCGATGCGGGGCAGACGCTGCCGGGGCGGGGCGCCCGCGCCTACCTCGACGCCGACGCCCTGCTGGCGGCCGCCCGGGACGCCGGGGCGGACGCGGTGCATCCGGGCTACGGCTTCCTGTCCGAGAGCGCAGACTTCGCGCGCAAGGTCGAGGCAGCAGGCCTCGTCTTCGTCGGCCCGACGCCCCGTCAGCTGGACCTCTTCGGCGACAAGGTCGCCGCAAAGCACCTCGCGGAGCGCCTCGGCGTGCCGACGCTGGGCGGTACGAGCGGGGCGATCGACCTCGACGGGGCGGCGCGCTTTTTCGACGAGCTCCCGGACGGCGGGGCGATGCTTATCAAGGCGGTCTCGGGCGGCGGGGGACGCGGGATGCGCGTTGTCAGGCGGCGCGGCGAGATCGCCGAGGCGTTGGAGCGCTGCCGCGCGGAGGCGAAGGCCGCATTCGGCGACGACGCCGTGTACGTAGAGCGTTTTCTCCCGGCGGCGCGCCACATCGAGGTGCAGATCCTCGGTGACGGCGACACCGGATGCATCCACCTTGCCGAGCGCGAGTGCACGCTCCAGCGGCGTCATCAGAAGGTGGTTGAGATCGCGCCGAGCCCCGCGCTCGACGCCGCCCAGCGCGAGCGGTTGACGCAGTATGCCCTGACGCTGGCGCGGAGCGAGAGGTACCGCTCGCTCGGCACGTTCGAGTTCTTGATGACGACCGAGGGTGCTGACGCGGGCGAGATCTTCTTCATCGAGGCGAACCCGCGCATCCAGGTGGAGCACACCGTCACCGAGGAAATCTTCGATCTCGACCTCGTGCGCCTGCAGCTCGAAATTGCGCGGGGGGCAAGCCTTTACGACCTCGGCCTGTCGCAGGACGCCCTGCCGGCGCCGCGCGGCCATGCGATCCAGATGCGGGTCAACATGGAGCGGATGGACGGTGAGGCGCGGGCTCGCCCCTCGAGCGGGACCATCACCGCCTACGAGCCGCCCGGCGGGCGCGGCGTACGCGTCGACGGGTTCGCCTACGCGGGCTACCGCCCGTCCACCAGTTTCGACAGCCTGCTCGCCAAAGTCGTCGTCCATTCGGTGCAATCCGAGTTCGCCGACGCCGTGATTAAGGCGGCACGCGCGTTGGAGGAATTCCGCATCGAGGGATTGGAGACCAACATCTCGTGGCTTCGCGCGCTCTTAGAGCGGCCCGAGGTTCGCGCCAACGACGTGACGACCCGCTTCATCGAAATGAACGCTGCCGCGCTGGCCGAAGCCGCCACCGCCATGGGGCCGGCGCGTTTCTTCACACCCGAGGCGCGTCTGCAGCAGGACGTTTCTAATGCCGCCGACGTTCCCGAAGGAACGGTCGCGGTGGCGGCTCCGATGATTGCGACCGTCGTCTCCGTCGACGTCGGTGAAGGGGACGCGGTGCGCGCCGGCCAGCAGGTCGCCGTGCTCGAGGCGATGAAGATGCAGCACGTCGTCACTTCACCGATCACGGGCAGGGTGCGCGCTGTGTTTGCCGAGCTCGGCCGCACGTTGAGTGAGGGCGGCGCCATCCTTGCCATCGAACCGTCCGACGACGCGAGCGACACGTCCGCCGCGGCGAACGAGATCGACCTCGAGAGCATCCGGGCCGATCTTCAGGAAGTGATCGACCGCCGTGCCGTCGGTCTCGACGAGAACCGTTCGGAGGCCGTCAGGAAGCGGCGCGATCGCGGCCACCAGACCGCGCGTGAAAACCTCGCCATGGTGTGCGACGAGGGAACGTTCGTGGAGTACGGCGAGTTCGCGGTCGCCGCGCAGAGCGCCCGTCGTTCCTACGACGACCTCGTCGCCAACACGAGCAACGACGGCCTCATCACCGGGCTTGGCACGGTGAACGGCGACGTCTTTGACGACGTCAACGCTCGCTGCGCCTTCGCGATCTGCGACTACATGGTCCTTGCCGCCACCCAGGGGCAGCGCCACCACCGTAAGCTCGACCGGATCTTCTCCCTCGCCGGTGAATGGAACCTCCCGGTCGTCCACTTCGCCGAAGGCGGCGGCGGACGTCCTGGCGATACCGACCGCTTGACCCACACCGGCGTTTCCAACCCCACCTTCGCCCAGTTCGCGAGCCTTTCCGGACAGGTTCCGCTCGTCGGCGTCGTCTCGGGGCGCTGCTTCGCGGGCAACGCAGCGCTGCTCGGCTGCTGCGATGTCATCATTGCCGACGAAAGCGCCAACATCGGCATGGCGGGTCCCGCGATGATCGAGGGAGGCGGGCTCGGCGTCTATCCGCCCGAAGCCATCGGCCCCATCGACGTGCAGGATGCGAACGGCGTGGTCGACGTACGCGTAGAGGACGAGGCGGAGGGCTGTCGCGTCGCCAAGCAATACCTGTCCTACTTCCAGGGAACGGTCGCGGGCTGGACCGCGCCTGATCAGCGACTCCTGCGCCACGTCGTTCCGGAGAACCGCCTGCGCGTCTACGAGGTGCGCAATGCGGTCCACGCGCTCGCCGACGAGGGCTCGGTCTTGGAGCTGCGCCCGAGGTTCGGCATCGGCATGGTCACCGCCCTTCTGCGCATCGAAGGCAAGCCGTTTGGTCTTATAGCCAATAATCCGAAGCATCTCGGCGGCGCCATCGACTCCGACGCGGCGGATAAGGCTGCCCGCTTCATGCAGCTGTGCGATGCCTTCGACATCCCGATGATCTCGCTGTGCGATTCGCCCGGCTTCATGGTGGGGCCGGAAGCGGAGAAGACCGCGCTCGTGCGCCACGTCAGCCGCATGTACGTGACGGCACGCTCTGTGACGGTGCCGATCTTCAGCGTCGTCCTCAGGAAGTGCTATGGGCTCGGCGCCATGGCGATGCTGGCAGGCGGCGCCTTCGACGACTTCATGACGATCTCCTGGCCCACTGGCGAGTTCGGGCCGATGGGCCTGGAAGGCGCGGTCCGTTTGGGCTTCCGCCGCGAGCTTGAGGCGAAGACCGACCCGGCGCAGAAGCAGGCGCTCTACGAGCAGCTCCTCGGCGAGTATTATGAGAACGGCAAGGCGTTGAAGGCGGCGTCGTCGGCGGAGATCGATGCGGTGATCGACCCCGTCGATACACGGCGCTGGCTTCTTGCAGGCCTGAGGTCCGTCAAGCTGCGCCCGCCGCTCGCAGGCCGCAAACGTCCCTTCGTAGACGCTTGGTGAGCGACCGCACGCAGGACGCAGAAGGACGACGCCTGATGACGGAAGTTCTGCTTAAGGAGCGCGACACGGGTCCGCGACCGGCCGCTTCCTCGCCCGGACCGGGTTTCGAGATGCTGAGCCTTGATAGAGACGATCCTCGGGTGCCAGAAGCCGGGATCGCCCCGACGCACGGCTGTTCATCCTATCGGATGCAGCCGCGGTTCATGACCGCACTCGATCCCTTCGCCTGGAGACGAGCGAGGACCCCTCCGGTCTCACCGGGACTATGGTCGGCGCTTTCGGAGGCGCGCGCATGACATCGGCTGAGGGCACCTCGGACGTCGCTGCGCTTGAAGAGCGGCGCGAGCGTATGAAAGCGATGGGTGGGGCAGACCGCATCGCCCGCCATCACGAGCGAGGCAAACTGACCGCCCGCGAGCGCATCGACGCTTTTGTGGACGAGGGCTCTTTCCGCGAGATCCAGCCGTTCCTTGCACAGGCGACCTACGATGGCGACGAGCTGACGAGCCTCTTGCCAAAGGGGTTGATCGAAGGTCATGCCAAGATCGACGGGCGCAAGGTCGTCCTTTCCGCGGGCGACTTCACCGTGCGCGGCGGCTCCGCGCACGGTGGCGGCGGCGGACTGGGACAGGAGCTGAACGGTGCCCGCCGTGCGCTCGAGTGGGGACTGCCCTACGTGCGCCTGCTCGACGCGGTCGGTGGCTCGGTCCGTGGCTTCGAGCGTCTCGGGCGGACCTACATGCCGGACGGGAACACCACCGTCGCGCCCGAGGTCGAGCTCCTGCAGACCGTGCCTGTCGCCTCGGCGGTGCTCGGCTCGGTGGCGGGCCTGCCGGCGGTGCAGGCGCCGATGTCGCATTTTTCCGTGATGGTGAGAGGGATCTCACAGATCTTCCCCGGCGGGCCGCCGGTGGTGAGGGCGGCGTTCGGGGTCGACATCACCAAGGAGGAGCTGGGAGGTGACGCGATCCACACACGCGTGTCCGGCTGCATCGACAACCTCGCGGACACCGAGGCGGAGGCGTTCGCCCAGATTCGCCGCTGGCTGAGCTACCTGCCCCGCTGCGCAGGCGAGATGGCGCCGCGCTGTGCCTGTGACGACGACCCAGAGCGGCGCGAGGAGGCGCTCCTGTCGATCATGCCTAAGGACCGGCGCAAGGTTTACGACGTCCGCACGGTCGTCGAGCGGCTGGCGGACCGCGGCTCGTTCTTTGAGATCGCCCCAGGCTACGGCCGTGCGCGGATCACAGGGCTTGCGCGTTTCAACGGCTATCCCGTCGGCCTGATGGCGAACAACAACCGCGTCCATGGCGGCTCGACTGACGTCGCCGCCGGGTCGAAGGCGATGCGGCTGATGATGCTCTGCGACCGCTTCAACCTGCCGCTCATTTCGCTGGCGGACGAGCCGGGGTTCCTGGTGGGGTTGGAGTCGGAGAAGCAAGGCATCGAGCGGGCCGGGGCGCGGATGGTCGCGACGGTTTGCATGACGAGAATGCCGTGGTGCACTGTCGTCATCGGCCGCCTATACGGTGTCGCGGGGCAGTGCCACCATCGCCCGTCCGGGATGTACGAGCGGCTGTGCTGGCCGTCCGGCAACTGGGGTTCCATGCACATTTCCGGCGGCGTGTCGGCAGCCTACCGGTCGGAAATCGAATCCGCGGACGACCCGGAGGCGAAGCGCGAGGAGATCGAAGCGCGCCTGAGCGCGATCGCCGCCCCCATGCGCACCGCCGAGGCAACGGGGCAGGACATCATCGACCCCCGTGATACCCGTCGCCGGCTTTGTGAGTTCGTTGAGGACGCGCAACCGGTACTGGCATCGCAGCTTGGGGTTTCCCGGCTCGCCTACCTGCCGTAGGGCGGCGCCGACGTTCCACCGGGTGACGATGCACCGGCGCGCCCTAGCAGGCTGCTGAAGAAGTCGGCGGAGACCGCCGTCGGATCGTGATTCACTCGTCAGAGGCGAGTGGGAGTGATTTGCGGTGCGTGGGTCTCGGGATCGATCAGCGGGGGTGTTCTCAGACGTGCGGCTCGAGGAGCGGGTGCCGCAGGACCACCCTCTGCGGGGCATGCGCGCCCTAGCGATGCGCGCTCGCGAAGCTCGACCAAGGTTCGCTGTGCTCTATTCGCGGATGGAGCGCCCGTCAAATCCGCCGGAGATGCTGTTACGTGCAACGCTGCTGCAGGCGCGCTAGCTCACGGAGCAAATCGACATCAACCTCTTGTTCCGCTGGTTCGTCGGCTCGGGCTCGACGACGCCGTCTGGCATCCGACCACCACCCACAATCGGGCGCGGCTGATGGAGGGGGACGTGGCGCGTGAGTTCCTCGCCGCGCTCGGCACGCTGCCGGAGGTAAAGGCTCATGTCGGCCGAGCATTTTTCCGTCGACGGCACGCTGATCGAGGCGTGGGCCTCCATGAAGAGCTTCGTCCGGAGGGATGACGACACGCCGCCTCGGGCGACGGCGAACGCAACCTCGAGGCGAACTCGCGCGGCGAGACCCGCTCCAACGAGACCCATGCCTCGACGACCGACCCCGATGCCCGGCTCTACCGCAAGGGCGACGGCGGCGAGAGCCGGTTCGCCTTCATGGGGCATGCTCTCATGGCAAATCGCCATGGCCCGGTGGCGGGCGCACTGGCGACCCGGGCGACAGGCACGGCGGAACGCGAGGCAACGCTCGCGCTTCTCGACCGTAATCACCATCAGCGGCGGCGCATCACCCTCGGCGCAGACGAGGCGTACGACGTGGCGGCGTTCATCGGCGAGCTTAGATGACGCATGGTGAAGCCGCACATCGCGATCAACGGCGCGGTCAGCAAGTTGAGCGGGCTCCGCCGAAGGCTCGACCGCGCAGTACCTGACCCACATGCTCGACAAGCGATGCAGCGAGCACGGCATCAAGCATCGCTTCGACCCAAGTCAACCATCCCCAGACCAACGGCCAGGTCGATCGGATGAACGGGACCATCAAGGATGCCACGGTGAAGCGCTTCTGTTACGACGATCACGACCAGCTCCGGCCCTACCTCGACGGTTGCATCGCCGACTAAGACTTCGGCCGGCGCGTCAAGACCGCAAAGGCCTTGCACCCTACGAGTTCATCTTTAAAGCCTGGACAACACGGCCCGAACGCTTCACCGCAACCCGCTCCAGCAGAGTCCTGGACTGACCATCTAAGCTCAGAAGCCGTGAGCGCAGTGCACGGTGGACACCGGTCGCGGCGCTCTCCAACATGCGCCTTCGACAGCGCGCCGCCTTCGTCCGCGGCCGCGTCCCCCCATCAGGGGGCGTCGATCGGCAACGTTGGGAGGAATGGGACATGAAACGCACAGCATTGTTGTTCGCCGCGACGACGCTGGTTACCGCTGCGGGTCCGGCCGCCGCGGAGGAGACGATCAAGCTAGGCCTGTCCGTGCCGCTCTCGGGCGCCGCCGCCGCATGGGGGCAGGGAGCGGAGTTCATGTGCGAGACGGCCGCCGATGAGATCCGCGAGGCGGGCGGCGTCAACGTCGATGGGGAGACGTACAACTTCGAATGCGTCGCCTACGACAACAAGTACAACGCGGCCGACGGCACCAAGGTCGCGCAAACGCTGCTGAACCGCGAGGGTGTGCAGTTTATCGGCGGCAGCCTTGGCACCGCGCCCGTGAAGGCGCTCCAGTCGTTGTCCGAGCGGCAGGGGGTGCTACTGTTCACCACCGCGTGGGGCTCCAGCCTGAAGGGGCCAGACTATCCGCTCACCTTCACGCAGATGAACACACCGCACGAGATCCTTCCACGGCTCATCAAGCACATTAAGGACGCCAACCCGGACCTTGAGACCGTGGCGCTGCTCAACCCGAACGACGCCACAGGTCAGGAGACCGAGGCGATCGCCCGCAAAGTGTGGGAGAATGTCGGCGTGAAGGTGCTCGACTCCTCGTTCTACGAGCGCGGTACGACGGAGTTCCAGCCGATCGTCACCAAGCTGGACTCGCTGGGTGCTGATGCGGTGGACCTCGGCGCCTCCCCCCCGGCGGACGCCGGTGTCGTGTTCAAGGAGCTCGACGTTCTGGGCTGGGACGGGGTGAAGGTCGTCGAGGTGGGGACCGGCGCCGCTCCGCTGATGGCGACGGCGGGCGATGCCGCCGAGGGCGTCTACATGGGCGCGGCGGTCGACCTCGAGAGCGACAGGGCGAGCGCGCATCAGAAGGCGGTGAATGAGAAGGCGATCGCGACGTTCGGTGAGGCCCCGAACGCGGTGACCATCGGCTTCTACGACGCGCTGTTCGCGCTGAAGGCGGCGATGGAGGAGGCCGGCAGCGTCGAGCCCGAGGCCGTCGCCAAGGCCCTCCCTGAAATAACGTTCGACACGTTCTACGATACCAAGGGCGCGTTCGGCGGCGAAGCGACCTACGGCTCTCGACAGCAGATACTGCTCCCGGTGATCGTGACGCAGGTGAAGGACGGCAGGCTCGTCGAGGTCGAACGGATCGACGCCGAGGAACCGGCGCCGCAGTAGGCCGGGCGGACGCACCCAGGATGCAGACCGCCATCCAGCTTTCCGTGACCACGCTCCAAATCGGGGCGGTCTACATCCTCTTCTCGCTGGGGCTGACGCTCATCTTCGGTGTGATGAAGATCGTCAACTTCGCGCACGGGCACGTGTTCGCGCTGTCAGCCATGATGGTCGCGGTGCTGGTGCCTGTCCTGGATGCGGCGGGGTTTCCCCTGCTGCTCGGCTACCTCCTCGCGGCGCTCTCCGGCATCGCGGCGTCGCTCGCCCTAGGCTTCGTCATCTATCAGGGCGGGTTTCGGTTCTTCCAGCGCGACCTGATCGGCTCGTTCATCCTCGCGATCGGACTCGTGCTGTTTCTCGACGGGCTGTATCTTGAGCTGTTCGGGGGCGCGGTCCGCCCCGTGCCGGAGATCTTCGACGGCAGGGTCAACCTGTTCGGCGCCGCGATCACGACGCAGCGGCTCGCGCTGTGCGTGGCAGCGATCGCCTTCACGGGCGGGCTCTACTGGGTGCTCACGATGACGAAGCTTGGCCAGGCGCTCCGCGCCGTCTCGATCGACCACGAGGCGGCGATGCTGCAGGGGATCCCTTACGACCGCATCGCCTTCGCCGGCTTCATGATCGCCACCGGCCTCGGCGCGCTGGCCGGGGTGCTGATCGCGCCGATCTCCGTCGTCACGCCCGTCATCGGCGCCGACTATCTCATCAAGGGCTTCATCGCAGTGATCGTTGGCGGGCTCGGCAGCGTGCCGGGGGCCATCGTCGGCGGGCTGTTCATTGCGCTTATCGAGACCGTGGGAGGGTACTACTACGACCCGTCGACGGCGACGGTCGCCACGTTCGCGCTCGTCATCGTCGTGCTTCTGGTGCGTCCGCAGGGGCTCCTCGGCCGTGGGTAAGCTCTGGCCTTGGACCCTGCCGGCGGCGGCGCTCCTGGCCGCGACGCTTCTGGTGGACGACCGCTACACCGCCTCGCTGATCTCCTGGATCGCCATCGCCGCGGTGATCGCGTCGAGCCTGAGGTTCGTTCTCCTCATCGGCGAACTGAACTTTGCGACCGCCGCGTTCGTCGGCATCGGCGCTTACGCTGCCGGGAGCGCGACGACGCTGTTCGGGATGCCGTTCGTCGTGGCGCTCCTGTCGGGCGGCGTGGCGGCCACCCTCGTCGCGGTCGCCTTCGGGGCGATCACGCTGCGTACGAAGGGGCCATACTTCCTGCTGATCGGGTTCGCGTTCACCGAGATCGTTCGCATTCTGTACACGAAGTCGCCGGTGTTGGGCGGCAACTCCGGCATGATCGGCATCTTTCCACCGCGCGCGATGGACGACTGGATGATGCCGTTCGTCGTCCTCGTCTCGCTGGCGCTGATCTTCGTGCTGGCGGCGCTGGAGAAGTCGGACTTCGGCACCGTGCTGACCGCGCTGCGCGACAACGAGAACGTCGCGGTGTCCGTCGGCCTGAATGCGACGCTCATCAAGGTGACTTGTTTCGCGATCGCCTCGTTCGCGGCTGGGCTTGCAGGCTCGCTGCATGCGTTCGTCAACAACGTCATCAGCCCAGGCGACTTCTCGTTCTTCCTGTCCACCTTCGCGCTGGCTTACGTGAAGGTCGGTGGGGAGGATCATATCCTCGGTCCCGTTGCGGGGGCGCTGCTGCTCGTCTTCCTCGGCAGCTACGCTGTCGGGCTCGGAGCTGGCGAGCACATGTTCTACGGCGCAGCGATCATTCTAGCGGTGCTCCTCATGCCGAAGGGCATTGTCGGGACGGTTGCAACGGCCGCGCGCCGGGTCGGGAGGCGCGGATGAGCGGACCGCTGCTTGTCGCGGAGGGACTGACGAAGCGCTACGGTGGGCTCGTCGCGGTGTCTGACCTGTCATTTAAGATCGAACCGGGGGAAATCCTCGGCCTTATCGGTCCGAACGGCGCTGGCAAATCGACGACCTTCAACCTGATCTCCGGCTTCGTGAAGCCGACGCGCGGGACGCTGACGCTGTTCGGCAAACCAGCGGCCGGCCGATCGGCGGTCGCGACCAGCCGCGCCGGCCTGGTGCGCACCTTCCAGCACACCAGCCTGATGCGCACGATGACGGTCGCCGCCAATCTGCGGGTCGGCACGATGCACCGGCTGAGGCGCGGGGCCGAGCGGGACGTGGCCGTCGACGAGACGGCTGAACTGCTGGGTCTCACGCCGCATCTTTCCGACGTCGCCGGCACGCTGCCTCACGGGCTCCAGCGGCTCGTGTCCATCGGCATCGCCTTCGCGGCTCGGCCGAAGCTCCTGTGCCTGGACGAGCCGCTGACGGGCCTCAACGCCACGGAAGTCGCATCGACGCTCGCCGTCTTCCGCCGCATCCGCGACGAGCATGCTGCGTCGATCCTTCTGGTGGAACACAACATGAAGGCCGTCATGTCCGTCTGCGACCGGATCGTCGTCCTGCACCACGGAGAGGAGCTGGCCGAGGGAACGCCGGAGGTGATCCGCGCCAACCCCGAGGTGATCTCCGCCTACATCGGCCACCGGCAGGACAGGCAAACGCCTTGAGCCCCGCGCCAAGCCTGTTGCTTGATGGTCTGTCCGCCCGCTACGGCGTCGTTCCCGCGGTCAACGGCGTCTCGCTGGAGGTGCCGCGCGGCTCGATCGTGACGATCATCGGGGCGAACGGGGCGGGAAAGTCCACCCTTATCAAGACGATCTGCGGTCTGGTCAAACCGTCCGGAGGGACCGTCACACTGTTCGGCGAGGACGTCACCGGCCTTTCCACCGACGCGCTGGTGCGCCGGGGGTTGTCGCTGGTGCCGGAGGGGCGGCGCCTGTTCACGACAATGACCCTGCGCGAAAACCTTGAGGTCGGCGCCTACGCGCGGGAAGCTGGCGCGGCGGTGAGGCGGGACCTCGAGCGGGTGTTCGAGCTGTTCCCGGATCTCGCGGACCGGCAGTCCACGGTCGTCGGCAGCTTCTCCGGCGGGCAGCAGCAGATGGTCGCCGTCGCGCGGGCGCTGATGAACGGCCCGAAGATCCTGCTTCTCGACGAGCCGACCATCGGCCTCGCCCCCGCGGTCGTCGACAGCATCGCCGAGACAATCGCCAGGGTCGCCCGCGACGGCGTCGACGTCCTGCTGGTAGAGCAGAACGCGGAGATGGCGCTTCAGGTCGCGGACCGCGGCTACATCTTGGAGAACGGGGCGATCGTCGCGCACGACGCCGCCGCCCGTCTCGCTCAAAGCCCGGAGGTGCAACGTGCCTACCTCGGCATCTGAAATCGGCGCCATCTGGACTCCGACCGAGCGGCACCTCACTTGCGCCAACGCGACGCGCCTTGCTGCCCGCGTCGGCGTCGCGGACTACGACGCGCTGCGCGCCTTCGCGCGGGCGGAGCCGTTCGCCTACTGGCGCGCGCTGTTCGCCGAGACGGGCTTCGTCTGGTCGACGCCACCGGCAGCCGGCGCCGACTTCTCAGCTGGGCGAGAGTTTCCGCGTTGGTTCCCCGGCGGCGCGTTGAACTGGGTCGACACCGTCTACCGCTTCGCGGACGACCAGGCGCGCGCCGATGCGCTGGCCGTCGTCGCGGAGTGTGAGTCGGGCCCCGCCGGCCGCGTGACGTACCGCGAGCTGCGCGAACGCTCCGCTGCGATGGCCGCAGGGCTCAAGGCGCGCGGCGTGGGACGGGGCGACCGCGTGGGCCTCCTGATCGAGAACGGGGTCGAGGCGGTGATCGCGTTCCTGGCGATCTCGCACCTCGGCGCGATCGTTTCGCCGCTGTTCTCCGGCTTCGGGCCGGACGCCATCGTCTCCCGCCTCGCCGCCTGTGAGGCGAAGGCGTTGATCACCACGCGCGGGTTCACCCGCCGCGGACGTTTCGTACATGGAATCACCATCGCGCAGGACGTGAAGCGCCGCGTCCCGTCGCTGGAGTTCGTGGTCGTCGCCGGGGCGGAAGCGCCGCTGCCGGACGGTTTCCTCGCCTGGTCCGATGCCGTCGGCTGCCCCGCCGACGCCGGTGCGGCCGAGCGAATGGACCCGAACGACCCGTTCATGGTGATCTACACCTCCGGCACGACGGGCAAGCCGAAGGGCGCCGTCCACACTCACGGCGGCTTTCCGCCCAAGATCCTCAACGACAGTTTCCTGTGCTTCGACGTCACGGCGGACAGCGTCTACTGCTGGCCTGCGGACATGGGATGGATCGCGGGTAGCCTTGTGATGAGCTCGGCGCTCCTCCTCGGAGCGACGCTGGTCTGCTACGACGGCGCGCCCGACATGCCGGACCTTTCGCGCATGGCGCAGCTCGTTGAGACGCATCGCGTAACGCACTTCGGCTCGTCGCCGACGTTGATCCGCGCGATGGCCGCAGATGAGGCCGTTGCAGTGCGCGGGGACCTGTCGTCCATCCGCATCTTGATCACGGCGGGCGAGACGATCTCGCCGGAGCACTTCGCCTGGTACTTCCGCACCTTCGGCCGGTCTGAGGTCCCGGTCATCAACTACACCGGTGGAACGGAGGTTTCGGGCGGGCTTCTCTCCAACGTCCCCGTCGAGCCAATCGTGCCGAGCGGCTTTGCCGGACCGATCGCGGGAGTGGACGTCGACGTCGTCGGACCCTCCGGCGAGCCGGTGCGCGGTGCGGTGGGCGAGCTCGCCATCATGGAACCGTTCGTCGGCATGACGCAGGCCTTCTGGCGCGACCGCGAGCGCTACCTTTCGACCTACTGGGAGGCGATCCCGGGCATCTGGATCCACGGCGACTTGGCCCGGCGTGACCCGGACGGCACGTTCTTCCTGCTCGGCCGGTCGGACGACACCATCAAGGTGGCCGGCAAGCGCGTCGGTCCCGCGGAGGTGGAGGAGATCGCCGCTACGGTGCCGGAGGTGAACGAGATCGCAGTCATCGGCGTGGAGGACAAGGCGAAGGGGCAGGCGCTCGTCGTCTTCACGGTGCTGCATCCGGGCGCACCGGCGGACGGGGTCGCCGAACGGATCGCGGCAACGGTGGCGACCAACCTCGGCAAGCCGTTCACGCCGAAGGCGGTGCACGTTGTGGCCCAACTGCCGAAGACGCGTTCCAACAAGGTGATGCGGCGTGTCATCCGCAGTGTCTACGGCGGCGGGCCGCCGGGCGACCTGACCTCGCTGCAGAACCCGGACGCCGTCGATGACATCCGCGCCGCCATCGGGCGCTGAAGAGGGGTGCGGCCATCGATCTGCATCTGCCGGGACAGCGCATCCTATCCTCGGCACGTCGCAGGGGATCGGCGCGGCGCTGACGCGCGCCGCCCGTACTACGCGCGCACGGAGGCAGTAAGGGGCGACGTCATCGTCAACAACATCGGATTAAGCGGGGGAACTACGATTGCAACCGTCCTGCTGGGACCACCTGCAACGCGGCGCTGATGGCGTTCACTCGCGTGGTGCGACCCCGCACCGGTCCAACTGAAGGAGGGGCCATGGGCAGGCTCGACGGAAAGATCGTCTTCATCACGGGCGCCGGGGGCGGCATTGGCCGCTCAATGTGCGAGCGGTTCTGCGCGGAGGGCGCGAACGTGATGGCCTGCGACATCAACGAGGCCTCGCTCGCCGCGACTGCGGACGCGGCTCGCGCCACCTCACCGCTGGGCGAAATCGAGACCGTCGTAGCCAGCGTCTCGGAGGAGGCGGAGGTGACGCGCGCCGTCGCCGCCGCCGTGGAGCGGTTCGGCGGTCTGACGACGCTCGCCAACGTCGCCGGCGGATCGACGCAGGCGGACGCGGACGTCGTCAACGCGCCGGTCGAGGAGTTCTGGCGGGCGATCACGCTGGACCTCTTCGGTACGTTCTTATGTTCCAAGGTAGCGATCCCGCAGATCGCGAAGTCCGGAGGCGGCTCGGTCATCAACATGGCGTCGATGGTGGCGCTGATGGCCCTGCCGGGGCGCGCCTGCTACACGGCGGCGAAGGGCGGTGTGACCGCGCTGACCCGGCACATGGCAGAGAGCTACGGCCGCCAGAAGATCCGCGTCAACGCGATCGCCCCTTCGGTCACGATGTCGGACCGGGTCGCCACGATGATGGAGGTCAACGCCGACCTGAAGCGCCTGGCGGACATGCACCTCGTCGGCCTCGGCGAGCCGATCGACGTCGCCCACCTCGCCGTCTACCTCGCTTCGGACGAGTCGCGGATCGTCACCGGCCAGGTGATCCCCGTCGATTCCGGCGTGACGATCTACTGAGGGGGACGGGATGCTCGAGACGGTCGCAGTGGTCGGCGTCGGTCACATGGGGGCGCCGATGGCGCGCAACGTCGCGAGGGCCGGCTTCCGGCTGATGGCGTGTGACGTCGACGCCGCCGCACTCGCCACCTTCGAGGGGATCGGCGCCGTCACGCGGGACGCCGGCGAATGCGCAAAGTGCGATGCGGTTATCCTCCTCGTCGCGAACGGGGAGCAGGTGAAGGAGGTTGCGCGGACGGTGGCGGACCAGGTGGCCGGCACCCCGCCCGTCCTCATCATCATGAGCACGGTCACGGCAGCGGTGGTCCGTGAGGTGGCGGACGCGGTCGCCCCTGCCGGCATCCGCGTCGTCGACGCGCCGGTGTCCGGCGGCATCGTGCGCGCACAGGAGGGGACGCTCGCGATCATGGCCGGCGGTGCGGACGCGGACGTCGCGGCGGTGCGTCCGTTGCTGGAGGCGATGGGGCGCACGGTGTTCGCCTGCGGGCCGCTCGGCTCCGGCGAGACGGTCAAGATCATCAACAACCTGATTGGCATCCAGAACATCATCCTTTGCGCAGAAGCGTTCCAGCTCGCCACGGCGCAGGGCCTGTCGTTCGACCGGCTAATACCGATCCTTGACGCCTCGTCCGGGCGCAACTTCTTCTCCGCCTCGCCGGAGGACGCGCCAGCGGCCTACGGCGCGTGGGCGAGGTCGCCCGCCGACTTCGCCTCGCTCGTCTCGATCATCCGCAAGGACATCGCCCTCGCACGTGAGGCGGCCGACGAGGTGGGCGGTGCGTTTCCGGCGATCGACGCGCTGACGGGCGTTCTGGACAAGCTTGACGACGAAACGTATCGCACTTGGCGCAGCGTGGCCGGGATGGATGAACGTGGCCGGGATGGGTGAATAAGTCTCTGATCGTGCGGTTTGCCGCGAGCCGAATGGGCGTTCTGCGTTGCAGGGCGGCGCCAGACGGTGCTTTCTTCGCGGGCGTGACGGAGCGATCGGAACACCTGCAGATTGAGCTACTCGACAGAACCCGGCCGTTGGCGGTTCGGAGCAGGCAGCCTTATCCCCGTGCTCGCGCGGGAGCCAACAATGCCGTTGCCGCAACACCGTGCTCTCCGGGATCGCGGTCGATCCCCGCGCATGCGGGGGAGCCCAGACGGCGGAGAAGGAGGCGGGCTACCTCCAGGGTCGATCCCCGCGCATGCGTGGGAGCCATCGACGCCTCGTTCGACGGCACCACCGGTCCGGGCCGATCCCCGCGCGTGCGGGGGAGCCGAGCAGGCGCAGATCCCCGACTCGGTGAACAACGGTCGATCCCCGCGCGTGCGGGGGAGCCCCGCCGAACTTGCGGTCGTTGTCCCGTAGATGGGTCGATCCCCGCGCGTGCGGGGGAGCCAGCGTAGACCCTGCGGTCCAACCTTGAGCAAGGGGTCGATCCCCGCGCGTGCGGGGGAGCCCACTTGACCAGACGGTCCACTGCTTCGATCAAGGGTCGATCCCCGCGCGTGCGGGGGAGCCGAATGGTTCCCGGATCGATCCTCCGCGTGTCACCCTCACGCCGAGGGTCGATCCCCGCGCGTGCGGGGGAGCCGACCGTACCGTGGACGGCCCGCACGTCGTCCGGGGTCGATCCCCGCGCGTGCGGGGGAGCCGTCTTGACCAGACGGTCCACTGCTTCGATCACGGGTCGATCCCCGCGCGTGCGGGGGAGCCATGAAGGAGTAGCTGGGAACGGGTCGATCCCCGCGCGTGCGGGGGATCCCCGCGCGTGCGGGGGAGCCGGGTCGATCCACGCGCGTGCGGGGGACGACGGAGCCACACCAGGGGTCGATCCCCGCGCGTGCGGGGGAGCCAGGAACTCGTCGAAGCCCTCCTGCACCATCTGGGGTCGATCCCAGCGCGTGCGGGGGAGCCTGGTCGACGAGCGAGATCGCCGGGACCACGAAGGGTCGATCCCCGCGCGTGCGGGGGAGCCTAAGCCTCGGCATCGGCCGAGTAAGAGACACCGGGTCGATCCCCGCGCGTGCGGGGGAGCCGCGAGAAGGGGTAAAGGGCGCACCATAAACCAGGGTCGATCCCCGCGCGTGCGGGGGAGCCTCTGCCGCATAAAGGCTTGATCTGACAGCGATGTCAAAGAGCATAAGTCCTGACGGACATTACGTGCGCAAGGCACGGCGGACCAGGAGCACCCCTTCGTGCGCGACAATCGTCTTGGGAGGCTCACCGAGGATACGCGTGCCGAGAGCTCCCGCAGCGGCGGTGTCGGCCCATGTCATCACTATGCTGCCTCGGCCGAGCATCGCATGCCATTCGACGAGCACACGCCATAGTCGCTCGCGAACACCGGCGCTCATCCGCGGGTGCGCGTGGACCCCGGGTGCGATCTCGAGCATCGCCGAACCCAGGAACCCTCGGTAGCGATCCTCGACGTCTCGCGTCACCACCACGCACAGAGGCATGTCATTCCGCGTCCGAGATGGCCTCAGGGGCGGGGTCGTCGGGGTTCTGCCCGGCCGCCGACTCACCCTCCTCCCGGAGATCGAGCACGGATTTTATTGCGTCGATCAACCCGGGGATTACGCCACGTTTGCGGAAGATCTCCGCAGCGCGGGTCCGCACGAGCCGGTCCACGCTTTCGCGCGATGTCGCCGCTTTCCTCGCTGCCCCGAACGCAATGTCGAGGACCACGTCGTGACGTCTGAGATCTGCGATGTCGAGGACGAAGCTCTGTCCGGAGTCCTCGTGGATGAAGCCGAGCTGCGGGATCGTGCCCGTTGCCGCGACGGCGATCGCCGCGGCCGCCTGCACCGCGACAGCAGCATGGTTGAGTGCCTGGTTAGGCAGATCCGCGGCCATCGGATCGGCGCGGTCGTAGCGGTGCCCATGCCAGGTCACGCCGAAGCGTTCCGCGGCCAGCGTGTAGGCGCGCTTGATCCGCGAGCCTTCCATACCCCGCAGAACCTCGATGTCACGCGTTCGTACGATCTCGTCGAAGCGCATGGCGTACATGCGTCGTGCGACCTCCATGCGCGTCTTGTACTTCGACCAGAGGTCGACCTGGCGGCGGGCGAGGGCGGAACTGTCGGGTCCGAGAGGTGGCGCCGTATAGAGCCGCACGCCGCCCTCGCCGATGGCGCACAGCGCACAACCATGCCGCGCGAGAAGCCGGAAAGCGTCGTGGGTCAGGGTCGAGCCGGGGCCCAGAAGGATGGCCGAGACCGACTGATGCGGCACCTGATAGTCGCCCGGTGCGAGCGTTCCGCCTGCGGTGACGAAGCGCAGGCACCCGTCCTCCACCTCGAGCCGCCCGCGGTCGAGGCAGATCAGACCGTGGCGGTCGGCGTGGGGGATGCGTGCGGTGTCGAGCCCGAGGCGGCCGAGGAGCATCTCAGCGCGCGGGTCCCGGCGGACGCAGAAGGAGCATGCCGTAGCCGTAAGCCTTGTGCCGCCCCACGCCGCGCCGCAGGCGAACAGCGAACGCCTCGGGGTCCAGGATGCGAACCGTGCCGTGGAGGACTGCATCCGGCCCTTCGTGAGTCTTACCGTTGCGCACCGACGAGGTTCGACGGAACGAGGCGAGACTTGCGTCCTCCAATCCTGCCGCCTCGTTCAGGCGCTCGCGCAGCCAATCGCAATAGACGGCCTCGCGTGTCCGCTCCGCCTCGGCCATCGCCCGTCGCTCGGGCTGCCGAAGCGCTTCGGCGAGGAAGGCGTCGACTTCCGCGCCCTTGGCAAAACCATGTGCCCTGCGTCCGCTGCGGTCGTCGGGCGCCTCAAGGCCGGACGCGAGCCGCACGACCGGTCTGACGCGAACGTCGATCCCGAGCCGGCGACCTGCGGTCCATGTCGCGGGCATCGCCTTCGCCTCCAGTCTTCCCGGCGAGAGGGCTGCCACCACCTCCGGCATCGCGGTGGCCGACACCAGGTCGCGCAACGCATCGGGCGGTTCGGCGGTGTAAGCATAGAGCGTCCCCAGCCGTTTCCTCGGCGCAACCGACAGCTTGAAGGGTTGCAGTGCGGCCGGACCGAAGGTCTCACCCAAGAGATGATGCAGGGCAGCGCCTTCGTCGAAGGTCCCGCCACGTTGCCGCGCCCAGCCGCGCTCTCCCGCGGCTCTTGCGAGGGCGCTGAGATCGACCGAAAGGCGGACGAGGTGCAAGGTCACAACCGCCCCTCATGCACCTGCCGCGTTCCGCCATGGAGGCCGCTGTCCCAGTTACGAAGATCCGCCAGGTCGAGTGTGCGCATGCCCCCTGGGCCCTCCCCCTCCGGCCAGCAGGCGCACGTCCCCTCAGCGCCGACCGCTCGGTGCAGCGCGGCATAGGCGTCGGTGGCCTCAATGATGTCCATCCCGTCGGAGAAGCCGAGGAGCGGCGCGGAGGGAAGGCAAGACTTGCGTCCCAGAAAAAGCGGACGGGCCGGCCGCATCAGTGCGGCGCGGATACCGTCGAGGGTAGGCGACGGTTCTTCGGGCATCAGCGTCAGGACGACGACCACTTCAGCATCTGTGAGGAAATCACGATGGCGGCGATGGGGCGCGGAGTAACTGGCGCCCGCTCGCCCCTCAGAACGCCCCCGCGTCGTCCAGCTCCGGTCGGTGGCTCGCAGCTGCACATTCTGTACGTCGGTCAGCATCTCTCCTTCGCTGACGAGAGCTGCGGCAAGGATGATCCGGTCCTGCAGCGACTGGTGGGCATCTCGCTCGGTCCAGTCCCATCCGAGCGCATTGCCGAGCAGACCGGTCAGCATGGACAGGCCCGGGAAGCGCTAGGTCGGGCCGACCTGATCGACCGCGACCGCCCCGAACGACATCATCGGCGCGGCAAACCGGAGCCGTAGCCAGCGTCGCGTCATGCAAGGCGGCCCGGCAGATCCGCGGCCCAGTCCGCGAGTTCTTTCAGAGTGCTGCGTCGCGCCGCGGCGAGGTCGGTCTTGAGGAGCGACAGGAAACGGCGCTCTTCCCCGGTCCCGTAGGCCGCGTCGAGAGCGGCGAGATGCCCTTCAGTACGCGCCGCGGCCTTTGATGCCTTTGGCTCAACCGGGTCTCGGAACGCCTCGGCGAGGGAGCGCGGCTGCCGATCTCCGACCTCGAGAAGCATGAGGCTCGACCGTGCGTAAGGGGCCGTCGAGCCGAGTTTGGCCCCAGGTGAAACTTCGGCGATCAGGTGGACGAGGTTGTGCAGTACCGGCCCGGCGAGGTCGGGCGCCGCGGGGCCGAGGTTTGCAACGAGCCCGCGCAGGTCGACGACGACGTAACCGTAATAGAGCCCGCTCGTCAGCTCCGTCTCCTGGATCGTGTCGGCCCCAGGCTCGTCCTCGGACAGATCGTCGACAGCGGTGAAGTAATCGCTTTCGGTTTCCTCGCCGTGGACGGTGAAGGCGTGTGCGACGTGAACGGGTGCGGTGATGTTCGCGGCTGGATCAGACGTGACCATGCGGCCGAACAGGGCTGAGGTGAGACCGCCCGGCAGCGCCGCGCCGTCGCGCATCGCCTTGATGTTTTCCCGGAAGGCCTTACGCCAGTCTTCCGCCTTTGCCTTCGCGGCCTTTGGATCGCCGTCGGCTTTTGCCGCAATGCGCTCGGCTTCCGAGCGCAACCAGGCGATCTCCCGCTCGCCGAACAGAAGCGTCTGCCGCGCGGACTTTGTCGTCCCCTTGTCACCGTAGACGGCGACCTGAAACTACGGCTCTAGGGCCTTCAGAACCTCGCTCGAGGCGCTCAGTCCTCCGAGGACCTTCCGGGTGACGAGCTCACGCGAGCGGAAGGCGGCGTCGGCACCGTCGATCGCATGAAGGGCATGGGGATCGTCCGCCATGCGCCAGTGACGCTTCAGGGACTGCGAGCCGATGCGCGTGCGCTGTGAGCCGCCGTACGGGAGCCGTTTGGCGAGGCCGCTGTCGTCGCGATTGAGAAGCGCGGCAGGATAGGAGGTTAGAGTATGGATTTGGAGGAAGCGCGGCTCAGGCATCGGTGACGTCCTTTTCGGCCGTGCGCTCCGTGCGTTCGGCCTGGTCGAGGCGGCGGTAGTAGGGGCCAGCGATGGCGCCGGCGTCGTTGCTACGCAGAAACGCGAAGGCGAGATCGGCGACGTCGATCCCGAGGCGCGGGTCGCGACGAACGGCCACGGCGCGGATGGCGCGCGTGAGGAGGATGGTGCGCTGTGCTTCCCGTGCGGCGAGAAGCTGGGCGAGGCGGCGCTCGCTCAGGACAGGCCGCGGCGACTGTCCCGGCCAGTCGGGCAGGCCACCGTCGCAAAGGACGGTGCCGAGCTTGCGTCGGGGATCGTGCAAGCTGGGACGCTCGGTGTCGTCGTTTGCCGTCGCCCTCGGCGTCAGGATCGCGAGCGCACGGACAAGGGGAGCCCAGCGCGCCGGCACCTCGTGACGGGCGACGAGACGCCAGTAAGCCGGTCCCGCTGCGTCCTCGTCGAGACGCCGCAAGCTCGCCCTTTCCCCACTGCCGAGCTGCGCCAGGATGCCGGCGATCGACATGGCGATCGTGCCGGCGTCAGAGGTTGAGGTGTTGTCCGGCTGAGACATGTCTGGCGTCCTTTCTCTCGACTGCGGTCAGGCCGGCATGGGAGAGCTTGCCTTCGAGCCGCGCCCGAGCGCGCGCTCTGGCGCGCGGCGCATGGATCGAGGCGCTTGGGACGGCCCCGAACGCACGGGTCAATTCGCGCCGCGCAGCCGCCACAAGCATTTGCTGGAACCCGATACGCGCGGCTTCCCCGGCCGCGGGGCGCGACGATCAGCGGGCCGCCTTTGACAAGTCTGATGCGGCGACAGACCTCGATCGCCCATGGATCCATGTCTTGTGCCGCGAGTATGTCCGTTTCTGCCCAATGCAAGCACCATAGCAACGAAGGTCCACCGGACGTTAGGAACGGACTGGGATTGCGGAGGAGGACGCCAACGTCGCGCCGCCACCAGGCCGACGGGTCCGGCGTGGTGCGCTCGCCGACAGGAGCAAGGCCGAGGAAAGGACGGCTGGACGAGCCACCGTTCATCCTCGCAATGCCATAGTTGCCCGATCCGCCGTAGCCTTCGGACGTCTGCAAGCTGATGAGAGCGAAGATCCAGTCGTCCGCAGTCGCTTTCGAGGCAATGGCCCGCTTGAGATCGTGATTGCGCGCCGTAATCAGAAGATCGAGCTCGTCGGGCGTCCGGACCGGTTCCCACTTGAGGCCGCCCGGATCAGGCGGCTGGAGAAAGGCCGGCCGGGTCCGGTCCTCGACCACGAGGCACCACGGGTCGTCGCCGAGCTCGGGCGTCAGCGCCCTCAGAAGCGCGGCCCACGCATGAGCATCTACGAGCGGCTCTGACAGTCCGCCCGCGTGCAGTGCGAGCGCCGCGAGCTGAACGCGGAACATGTGCCACGCCGTGCGCTGATGGGCGCGCAGCCGGCGAAAGCCGGGAACCTCCCCTCGGGCGCTTGCCGCGAAGAGCGCCGGGAGGGACAGCATGTCCCCCGAATCGACCGTGATGAGGGGGTCCGTCAGGAGGTTCACTGCTTCGCTTCCAAGGGCCGAAGCCCCGCCCGGTCGTAGGTGAACGTCTTGTCAGCAACAGTTAACTGTAGTGCGTTGCCGCTCACTTCGGTCGCGACCGCTTCATTGCCCGTCAGTCCGTGGCACCATTGCGCGGGCGGGGCGATCTGTGAGATCGGCTCACCGAACGCACCAAGAGTGCCCCGGGGAGTTGTAAGAGCGGCCCCTGGGAGCCGAGGCGCGTCTGCACCACCTCGTCGGCATCAGGGAACTCTTCCTTGAACGGAAAAGGCGCCGAACGATCGAGGGACAGAAGCGCCCCGTGCTGAGCTTCCGCCACGGCCTTAGCCTCGACCTTCATGGCGTGGTCCTGCCAACCCAGCCCCCGCTCGATCCGCTGGAGCACCTCGGCATGGGTCGCGCCCTCCACGAGGCGCCGGTTGTCGCGGAGGATCGACCACAGCTCGCCCGTCGCGACGAGCCGTCGGGTCGCTTCGATGACGCGCAGGTCAATGTAGACACCGCTGAGCACGCCGCCGGCCTCTCACGACCCGAGCCCGTTCTCTAAGCGTCCCTCCCGCGCCAAGAGGTCCAGCCCCCTGCTCGGGCAGAGCACATGAACGCGCGCTTGCTCGAAGCCTGGTGGCCGGTTGCGGTTCGAATGCCGGTGCAGTCGCCCGATCCGCTGCAAGAGAACATCGATCGGACACAGGTCGGTTACGAGAAGATCGGCATCGATGTCGAGAGACTGCTCCAGCGTCTGGGTGCCGACGGCGATGAGGCCACGCGTCGGCGAGCCCTTGCCCAGAGCGCCTTCGACCGCTGTGTCGAGGCGTCGGCGGTCCTCGGCGGCGAAGCGTGAGTGATGCAATGCGGGTCCGTTCGCCACTTCGAGAAGCAGCGACGGGGCCATGGCGACGATGACCTCCCATGTCGCCACCGCCATCTTCACGGTGTTGCGCACCACGAGAACCCTCGCACCGTTATCAGCGGCTTCGACGGCGAACCGCGCCGCCTCTTCGGGGTCCATTGTCGGCACGAGGCACGGCTCGACCGTCTTGGCGGGCGCCGTGTCGGATGCGGTGCTGCAGGGGAGAGGGTGCGGCTGGTCTGAGCGCCAGAGCGCCGGATAGGGCGTGCGCTCGGCCTCCTCCAGATCCGGCGCCGGCTGTCCGAGCCATGCGGCCCGGGCCCCCGACCCGAGCGTCGCCGACATCAACAGAGCCGCCCGCCGAGCGCGAGGTGATCGCGTACGAGGTTTCGTGCAATACGGTTCATGTAGGTGTCTGAAGCGTGGACCTCGTCGATTACGAGAAGGCTGCGCGACAGTGCGGCACCCCGCAGGTGGGCATGCTTCACTTTGAGCCCCGCCATCAGAACCTGATCGATCGTGCCAACGGCGACAGGGGCGGCTTTTTAAACCTAGAGTTGCCAAAATATCACCTCAAATCCAATAGGATCTATTCCTAGAATGAACATTGCGTGGGCTTGACGCGTTTAGCTAGCTGCAGCGCGCGTGGCGGTTGAATATTGACTTTCGTGCCAAGTTATTGTGAGCGCCGATGCGGGGTATCCGTTGTGGTGCATCGGTCTGAAGAAGGCTGCAGCGACACATAACTCGCACTCTATCGTTCACCGGCTAGCTTTCGTTCTTAGCTGTTTTTGAAAGCTGGCGCTAAATCGCCTCGACTGGCCTAGGACACTGCAGGGGCTGCGCTCAGAGACCTTAAATGCCTGGCAGCAATGTTCGACCTTCACCTGGCAACGCAAGAGGCTCGTCAGTTTCCCTTGAACGTCCCTTTTCGCGATCGTAGTGCATCACCGTAGCTGTTCCCTGCCTTCTCCAACTACATCATCTGTCATGTAGGAATTTGTTGCAGTTGAAGGGGGTAAATCTTCCATCGAATACTATTATTCTTTAAGAGCGGATCACTGAACGGCCAAGGATGAATAACGTCAGCACAAGAAACACCATTGCGATCGGACTCTCAAGCACGATGCTAAAGTCTGACTTGTAGAGTAGTAACGACTGACGCAAGGATGTCTCGAACAATCCGCCCAGCAGGAAGCCGATCACGAGGCATACGGCCGGGAAGCCAGTCCGCCGCAGGAGCAAACCGACGACGGCAAAGCACAGCATAACGCTGACGTGGAACAGAGACTGCGTCGGCAGGTAGACGCCGACAATGCACATGACGAGGACGGGCGGAAGGATCATCCCTTTCGGCAGCCGCGCGAACCAGCCCCAGATCTGAATGCCGACCCGACCGATCGCGAGGTGGATGACGTTCGCCATGAGCATCGAGGCAAACAGTGCGTAAATCACGTCGCCGTGCATCGTCAGCATGAACGGACCCGGCACGATGCCGTGGATCATGAACGCGCCGATGAGGAGCGCCGCGGCGATGTTGCCTGGGACGCCGAGCGCGATGGTTGGGACGAGGTTGGAGCCGACGACGGCGCTGTTGGCCGCCTCGGTCGCGATGATGCCTTCCGGATTGCCGGTTCCGAACGTCTCGGGGTGCTTGGAGGCGCGGCGCGTGGCGCCGTAGCTCAGAAACGCCGCGAGCGAGACGCCGAGACCTGGCAACATCCCGACGCCGGAACCGATCATCGCCGACCGGACGATCGTGCGCCAATAGCTGAAAAACTCGCCGATCGGCAGCGACGTGCGGGTGAACTCAATCCGCCCGCCTATCGCCTCGGTGGCTTTCGTGTTGCGTCGCATGTCGATGAGCTCTTGCAGCACCGAGGCCATGGCGAGCGCGCCAATGGCAAGCCCCGCGAGCGGCAGACCGTCATATAGCTCGATGCGATCGAACGTCATTCGCTCTCCGCTCGTCACCGGGTCGAGCCCAATGCTGGCGAGGAACACTCCAAGGAAGATCGCAATCAGCGCCTTGACGGTCGACCCTGTCGAGATGCCCGAAAGGAGCGCGAACGAGAACAGGAGGACCGCCGTGTACTCCAGCGGGCCGAACTCTAGGGCGATGGCTGCGAACGGGACGACAAGGAGGATGAGGAGGACGTCCGAGATCGAATCTCCCGTGACTGAGGAGAAGAGGGCGAACTTCATCGCTCGCATAGCCTCGCCGCGCTGCGTGAGCGGGTAGCCGTCAAGCGCGGACGCCGCTGCCTCCGGCGTTCCGGGGGAGTTGAGCAGGATTGCTGGCACTGCGCCACCGGACGTGCCGCCCTTGTTTACGCCGACGAGGAAGGCGATCGCGGTGACGGGTTGCATGTAGTAGGTGAGCGGGATGAGCACGGCGAGGGCGGTGACGCTGCCGAGGCCGGGTATTGCACCTATGACGATGCCGAGCGCCACTCCGAACGCGATGAAGACTAGGTTGTAGAGGGTGAAGGCCGCTTCGAAGCCGGCAAGCAGGCTCTCGATCATGGGCGCGCGGCTTTCACGGCAGGTCGACGAAGAAGATCGCCCACGCGCCGTAGTCGACGACGAGTGGGAAGGTCACCGCAAGAAGGGCAAGCGCCCAGTACAGGCGGTAGCGCGCCAAGAGGCCGCCGGCGAAAATCACTACCATCGCCACGGGAAGGAAGCCCACGAGGGGGATCGCGACCGAAACCAGCGCGGCGCCTGCGCAGAGCGCAAACGTCTCGATGGCGATCGCACGGCCGCGCTGCCAGCCGCCGGCGGGGTGCTCGAACGCGACGCGATGCGCCACCATACCGAGCGACAGGACCAGGATCACGATGGCCGCAAGGCGTGGAATGAACGCAGGCGACACATCGGTGCCGGTCGCCTCCGTGCTCACCTCAGCCGGAACCAGCCAGAACACCGCCACCGACGCCAGCCCGGCCATGATGATGCCGAGGCCAACGTCGATGGCGGAGGCGGATCGCTGTTCCGCCTCCGTGTTCTCCTGCGCGATCACCGAGCGACGGTCTCGACGACCTTCTTCAGCCCTTCGTTGGTCTCATCGAGGTCCGCATCCAGTTCGGCTGCGCCCACGAACGTAACTGGGAAGCTCAGGTTCTCGGTAAGGAGCTTGACGAACTCTTCGTCCTTGACCGCCACCTCAATGCCGGCCTCAAGCTTGGCAACGACGTCCTCGGGGAGCCCGGCGGGACCACTAACGACCCCCTGGCTCGGCATGGCAATCCCGTAGATGTCCTTGATCGAGGGAATGTCCGGATCGCCCATGAGGCGTCCGTCCACCAGCGCAAGCAGAACCTTCATCTTGTCGCCGTAACGGCCGTGCACGCCACCGGAGTAGGTGAAGTCCACCTTGCCGCCGAGCAGGAAGGGCATGGCCTCACCGCCGCCCTTGGTCGGGATGCCGGTCCAGGAGATATCCTCCTGTGACGCGATGTAGTCGATGTAAGCCTTCGTGATGGCCCCTTGGTCGGCGTAGTTGAGGCTGTTGTCCTTCGCGTACGCGATCAGGTCCTCGAACGTATCGAACGGGGCATCCGCTCTGGCTACGATGGCCTGCTGGTAGACCGTGATCTGCGCGATCGGCGTGAAGTCGTCGAGCGTGTAGCTGACGTCCTGTGTGAGCGGTGGCCACATCAGCACGGGCGACGTGGAGAACATGATCGTGTAGCCGTCGGCCGGCGCCTTGGAGAGCTCAGTAGCCCCAATCGCGCCGCCCGCGCCCGGCCGGGTCTTAACGATCACGCGCTGGCCGAGCTCGCGCCCCAACGCCTCGGAGAACACGCGGGCCATCGTCTCGGTGCTGCCCCCCGCCGCGAACGGGACGATCAGCGTGATCGGCTTTTCAGGGAAGTCGGCGTGCGCTGGCGCAACTGCCAGCATCGTCGCCGCCACGAATGCGGCAGATACCGTCGACACGATGCTTCTCACCACCTCAGTCCTCCATTCGGTATGTGTCTTGCCAAGGCCCTATCTGCGTCCAAGAACCGGGCCACCGTCTGGGCGCCTGGTTGCCGTCCGCCAGACGGCATCAATCGCGGAACAGATAGATTGGGCTCGTCCAGGCCTGGTTTCCGTCCTCGAAGGTAGCGCAAATCCAGATCGGGGTGTCGCCCGCCTCTGCGATCTCCACGTCGTGCCGTAGGCTGATGCTGCGCGCGAGCGGCGCATCGGGGAGCCGCTGGACCCGAAGCTCGCGGGCGAGCGCCCCGGCATCGAGGCGGACCGGCTCAACGCCGACCTCCGAGAGCGCTACTGCGAGCTCGCCGAGCTTGGTGCGAATGTCGAGACGAGCGCCGTCCGTCTCGTCGAGCCATACGTCGAAGCCCATCATGTTACCGGTCGTGACGGCCTTCCACACGACCTCTCGCGAGCCAGCCTGGTCGAGCAACATTTCCGGGTTCAGCTTGTTTACCGGCTCGAAGCTGCGGATGCGGGCCCCTTCGAAGATCGCGCGACCCTGCCACAGCGTGTTGCGGCCGCGCCCACGGTACTCTGCGCCAGACCACATGACGCGGATGCGCGAGCCGAGGTCGGCATCACGGTACGGGCGGACGAGCGCCAGCATCTCGGAGCCATCGCGCAACTCCACATCCACGACGCCTTTCGGCGCGGCCACGGTGACGTCGATCAGGGCCCGTGTCCCGTTTGCGCGGACGATGTCGCCGAGCGTACAGCGCGTGACCGTCTCGGTGGCCGTGTTCGGCGCGGCGGCGGGATTGCGGTGGTAGAGCGTCCCGCCGTCCGGCAGTTCGGCCGCGATGTCGATGAATACGCGCGGGCTCGTGGTACCGTAGGTATGACGGCGGCGAATCGTCTCGAATACCGAGGCGCGGGTGTTTTCGTCCATGACGAAACAGGTCAGTCCGCCCACCGCGCCGAAGACCGAAGCGCCCGGGTAGCTTGCGCCCGGGCGACCTTTGTGCCCGTCGCTGTTGCACACCACGCCGACGCGTCGGCGCATCGGGAAGCCGTCGGTCAGGATCCATTCGAAGCTGCCCCAGGCCGAATGGATCTCGACGGCGGCCTCTAGCGTCGGGTCGTGATCGTAGAAGATATTGGCGTAGCGTCCACCGACGTGAGCGTACATGACCGCATCGGTCGCTTCGGCGTTGAGCTTAGCGTAGAGATCGGTGAGGGTGTACGCGTCGGTCTCGGCATCGGAGCGGTCGGCAACGAGCGCGTGACTACAGCGGTAGATCGGCGCGCCTTCGTCGAGGTAGAAGACGTTGTGGTCGCCGCCGACTGCGGTGTTGCCGGACCATTCGTAGCCCGGAAGCACCGTGAAGCGACCCGGCTCGTTTAGTTTCGCGGTCAGTGTGTTGAGGTGCGACCAGAACGCGGCGTTCACCTGGAAGTCGTTGGCCTGATGGCTGGTGACCTCGAGGAAGGCCTTATTGCGCCCGAAGTCGAAGTAATGCTCGATCGTGTTGGTTCCGACGGTTTCGCCGGTCTGGCCGTGAAGATCGCCCCAAAAGTGCGCAACATCTCCGGCGCGGATCATCAGTGGGCCGACCTCGGTCTCGCTGCCGTCCTCGGCCGTCAACGTCAAACGCAGCTCACCTTCTTGCGCGACCCTTAGGCCTTCCAACGTCATGGCTCCAGCCTCCGGAGCGAAGGCGATCGTATCTGGCAAGCCGTCGACGGGGAGCGTCGCGGCGACGTGGAAGGTGGTTGGTCCCTGACGGGTGGGGTTGCCCCACTTGTCCTCAGACTTGACGCCGAGGTGGAAGCTCTCGCCTGGCCGGCGCAATGTCGGGAGGAGCGCTAGATGGCGATGGTGGGGACCCGCGACCACGGCAACCGACAAAAGCGTGTCGGGCAGCGGCACGAAGATCCCGGTCGCCTGGACGTCAGACATCACGCGGAAGACGAGGCCGCTGTCGTAAAAGGTCGGCATCAGCATGCCGGGCGAGCCACCGGAAGTATCACCGATCGTGACATCGATGGTCTCGCCAGGCTTCAAATACCCGCCTTGTTGGCGAACTCGCACGACGCCGGCCCAAGGCCGCATACCCGCCTCGAATGTAACGACGAGGTTCCCTTCGCCTGAGCTCCTAGCCGTCACGTAGTTGGGCGCGCCGGGGTCGCGTGCCTGGAGCGGACCAGCATCGGTGATCTGCCGCATTGCGATCGCAATTCCACCGGTGTCGTCGATCCCCAGCTTCCCCGTCGAATAGCGGATCCGGAAGGTCTGGTAGGTTCGTACTTCGACGACGGTGGGGCCCTCGAGGATGGCGGTGCCATAAAGGGCTCGGTCGTCGCCCGGCACGGTGCGAGAGGACGCCTCTCCGACGAGGTGAAGCGGGACGGGATTGGGAAGGCTTGCCAAGGCGGCGTCCGTGTTTGAAAGGGCAGCCTACGCACCGCTCAGCAAGTTGCAACGTCAAACGCCAGACAAGAGAATGCGAACCGTGTTGGCGCACTAAAGTTGCCCGCTGGCGTGTCCGTCGTCTGAACTGGCCTCCGTTGGTTGAAAGCGAAGGCGATCAGTATGTTGAAGCGGCCTCGACGGACTCGCGCGCGGCGTCGACGAGGTCAGCGCAGGTGACGGTGCCGTACTCGGCTCGATTAAGATCGCAGCGGGCCGCTCGCGCTTGCGGTTCCTTCCAACGGACGCCAGTCCAGAACGAGACGCCTTAACGGGTAACGCCACACGACCTCAGGCATGGTCGATTTTGCGCGGGGACCCGAACGCGCAGAAGGTCGGCATCAGGCCGAACGGTGGTTCTGCTCAGAGGTCGTCTGCACTGAGTCATCAACCGATGTTGGTGTCGATGTCTCTCTTCGCCGTGCGGCCTCAAGCCTCCGGATGACGCTGCCAGGCGGAGGACCGACTGGACTTCCCGCGGCGGTCGAGCGTGAGTAGGGGCGCGAGGAAAGTGGGCTGAACGGGAGCCCGGAGCGACTCAAGGTGAGGGGCGAACCAAGGCCGGGATCCAGTTGGCGCTGCTGCAGCGACCTGAGGGGGCGAACTTGGCGGAGATGCAGGCCGCGGTGGGATGGCAAGCCCACTCGGTGCGAGGCTTCTTGTCGGGGACCGTGCGTAAGTCGCTCGGTCGGCGGTTGACCGGCACGGTCGGGGAGGACGGGGTGCGACGCTATTGCATCGAGGCCGACCAGGCCGATGCCTCCTAAGCGGTCAAGGCGGCCGACGACCCGCGGCTCCCTTCTCGCGCGGAACTCGTCGAGCGGTGGGTGGCGACCTATCGCCAACCGCCCCCGAAGGGGGTGAAGCGGGCCCTGATGGAGCGCGCGATCGGTTGGCGCGCGACGGCGAGGGAGCAGGGCGGACTTCCCACGGCGATCGCTCGGCAGCTCGTCGCCACGCCGAGCGGACGCGATCCGATCGCAGCGCTGTGTCGCGTGGCGGTCGATGGCACACGGCTGGTGCGCGAATGGGGCGGTCGAACGCACGTCGTCGACGTGACGGCCGACGGCTGCGTGTGGAACGGGCGGTCCTACCCCTTGCTGTTGGCCGTGGCGCTCGCGATCACGGGCGCGCGCTGGTCCGGACCGCGCTTCTTCGGGGTGCGTCAGGGCAATGGTCGCTGAACGGACGCGCCACCGCCGCCTGCGCTGCGCGATCTACACGCGCAAGAGCACGGAGGAAGGGCTCGAGCAGGACTTCAACAGCCTCGATGCCCAGCGCGAGGCCTGCGCAGCCTATGTCCTGTCGCACGCCGGGGAGGGGTGGTCGGCGCTCGCGACGCGCTACGACGACGGGGGGCTACTAGGGCGGGACCATCGATCGCCATGCGCTCGCGCGGCTCCTCGACGATGTCGACGCCGGACGCATCGACGTCGTGGTCGTCACCAAGGTTGACCGGCTGACCCGTGCGCTCGGGGACTTCGCGCAACGTGGAGCGCTTCGACCGGCACGGCGTCTCGTTCGTGTCCGTGACGCAGGAGTTCGACACGACGACCTTGATGGGCCGGCTCACGCTCAACGTGCTCATGTCGTTCGCGCAGTTCGAGCGGGAGGTCACCGCCGAGCGGATCCGGGACAAGATCGCCGCGTCCAAGAGGAAGGGCATGTGGATGGGCGGCTTGGCGCCGCACGGCTACGAAGCGCACGAGCGGCGACTGGTGGTCAACGAGGTCGGAGCGCAGACCGTGCGGTGGCTGTTTCGCACCTACCTCGAGGTCGGCTCGCTGCGACGGCTCAAGGAGGTGGCGCACGCACAGGGACGCAATCCATGATGGCGTGCACGAGGCGATCGTCGATCGTGCACTGTTCGAGGCGGTGCAGGGGAAGCTTGCGGCCGGTGCGCGGCCGCGCCAGGCGGGGCCGAGCCGCTCGCTGCACCTTTTCGCGGGGCGCGGGTTCGACGAGACGGGTGACCGGCTGACGCCGACGCACGCCAATCGGAGCGGACGGCGTTACCAGTACTACATCTCCCGGCGCCTGACCCAACGACCGGCGGATGCAGGGGATGGCGCATCCCCGCCGGCGTCCTCGATGGTGCCGTGATCGACGTCGCGCGACGGCTCCTTCGGGACCGAGCGCGGCTCATGGATGCGCTTGGCGTTTGCACCGACGCCTCGACGATCGAAGCGTTGTCGGCCAACCCCGATCGGTTCAGGGAATTGAGTTAGGGCGAACAGGCAATTGAGTTAGGGTGAACAGGCAAACTAAGTGCTGCGAACAGCGAGGGGAACGGTCGGGATCTGCGGCGGCTAGGGAACCGCGCCAACGAGCGGATGGGCTTCCCCGTTGGCTTTGACGCGGAGAGCAGCGTGAGCGAGCAGCGGGATGTCAAGCTTCCGGCGGTCCGCTCGAGCGCGGAGTACGCGGTCGGCTACGGCAAGCCGCCGGTGCACTCGCGCTTCAAGCCTGGCCAGTCAGGCAATCCGAAGGGGCGGGCGAAGGGATCGAAGAACCGGCCGCTTGCGGTCGGCCACGAGCGGCTCCAGTCGATCATTTTGGAAGAGGCCTATCGCGACGTGACGGTTCACGACGGAACGCGCGACGTGACTGTCCCGATGGCCCAGGCGGTGGTCCGTTCGCTCGCGGCCAATGCTGCGAAGGGTCGGCAAGGGGCGCAAAAGCTGTTCGCCGAGCTCCTCGCCGCCACGGAGCGGCAGAGGCGAGCCGAGCACGCCGACTGGATCAAAACGTGGGTGCATTACAAGAAGCGCTGGGAGGAGGAGCTGGCCCGCCGGGAGGCGCTCGGCATCGACGCTTCCGACCCGCTGCCCTACCCCGATCACGTCGTAGTCGACCTCCGCGCCGACACCGCGACCATCGTCGGCCCAGTGACGAAGGAGGAGAAGGCGAAGTACGACCGCTGGATCAAACGTCGCGAGCTGCTGCACAACGAAGCGGAGGAGCTGCGCGACGTGATCATGCGGGTCAGGAACAAGACCTGGAAGGCCGCCCATGCGGAGGACCTCGCCCACACCGAGAAGGCCATCGAGGTGCTCGACAAGTTGTTGAGCGAGGGCGGATGGTGGTTTTGCCGGACTGAGACGAGCTCACCCACTCCTCCGCGGTGCCGGCCCTGACGCTGAAGTAGGCTTCGTCCGGCCGGTAGCACCGGTCGTTGATGCGAAACTGGGGGACGGGATCTGGCACGTGTCGCCGAACACGTCGAACACGAAGTGGCGCTCGTCACTGCATCGCGCAGCGCCTGGTGCTCGATGCCGGCCGCGGCGGCTGCATCGGCGCGGCTCATCCCATCGAGCGCGTTGGCGATCGCCAGCATGCGCGTTGCCGTTCGCACCGAGCGTTCTCGAAACGCCATCTGTCTCAGCGTCCGTGCCGGCAAAGCGTCATCGATCGTCAGTCCCCGACCGATCTCACGCCCTCGCGGATCATCCCGATCCGCTCGAGGGAACCAAAGCCGAGCCGCCAAACCTTTACCGAGTCAACAGGAAGGTGCGGCGGTATGAGACCGCATAGACCTTCCCGGCAATAATTTAAAGACTTTCGCTGAGCTAAGTTTGTCTGGTGCTGCGGCCTCTAGGATGAACTCCCGTGGGAAGCGTATTTTGAGCGATGAATGGGGATGGATTTCGTTGTAGTCCTCGATCCATCCGGCGATTTGCCGGAGCGCTGAGGGCGCGTCCGGCAAGGGGCTGATGCGAACGTAGTCGCGCTTGAAGGTTTTGACGAAGGCCTCGCAAATAGCGTTGGATTCCGGGCTCTTCACCGGCGTGAAGCATGACACGAGATTGAGCGCCGCGGCGAAGTCCCTCGTGTCCTTGGCGGTGTAGGGGCTGCCGTTGTCGGAGAGGTGCTCGATCGGATGTGGCGCCCGGGCTGCGCCGAAGCGCGCCTCGACTGCCTCCAACATCATGTCGCGCACGTGCGAGCCTGAGATCCCGGCGCTGGAGACGCCCGTAAAGGCGATGATCTCGCGGTCGAAGGCGCCGATGATGAATGCCATGCGCACAATCGCGCCGTCCCAACAGGCGAACTCCAGGCCGTCCGAGCACCATCTCAGGTTCGAGCGCATCACCGCGACCTTGCCGTCGTGTACACGGCGCTCTCGCCGGCCGGTGTGCCTCTCAAGGAGAAGCGCGTGTCGCTGCATGATCCGATGCACGCGCTTGCGGTTCGCCGGCGGCGGACTGGTCCTGGCGAGCTCGCGGTTGAGAAGGGCCATGATGCGGCGATAGCCGTAGGTCGGCCGCTCGTCGACCAGGCGGCGAATGAGCGGCAGGAGCATCACGTTGCCGGCCTTCTCGTAGGGCCCGCGTGACTTCGATCGATCCTGCGACCGTTCGATGAGATTGGAGCGGGAGATGCCGAGCACCTCGGCCACCCGTTTCACCGGGAACCGCCCTTCGGCAGCGACAGCGGCCGCAACGTCGGTTTTTGCTAGCGCCTTGGCGAGCGCTTCGCGCAGGATCTCGTTCTCCATCGTCTTGCGGCCGAGGAGGCGCTCGAGCTCGCGGACCCTGTCCTCAAGCCACTTCACCTCGGAGCTGCCCACAACCGGCTCGTCCGATCCTACGGCCGTGACGCCTCCGTCGTTCATGAGGCGCCGCCAGCGATAGAGAAGGTTCGGGGCGACGCCGTTCCGCCTAGCCAGGACGAGACCGTCTCGCCCGGCTCCAGGCTCTCCTCGATGATCCGAAGCTTCTCGTCCGTCGACCAGTAACGCCGACGGCGCGTCCCCGTGATCAGCTCGATCCGCTGATAGTCCTCCGACATAAGCCTGTCTCAAGGGATACCCTCGAGCCTTCCTGCTTACGCCAGCTGTCCGGTCGAAACGGGGGCAGTTCAGTATCCCGCTCGATCAGGAAGGACAGGAACAGCCCGGTGTCGTAGCCGCCGTCGGCAGCAAAACGGTTCACATCGTCGATGACGTTCAAGGTCCGCCTTCGGCCGTCGGCGAGCTGGTCGTGACGAAGTCCATGGACCAACGCGCGTTCGGACGGGTCACAGTCAGAAGCGGCGCACGCGTCCCGGTCGCCCGTTTACGCCCCCGTCGTTTCCCAACGGTCAGCCTCGCCTCAGCGTTATCCGGAGGTGCGGGCCGGGGTCAGGATGGGTCGGCCGGGAGGAACGCGTACGGTCGGCCGGCGCGAACGCCTCCGAGACCTCGCCGGCACGCGGCGTGGCGTCCGCCACGTTGAGCTTGAGAGACGGGGCACCCTCGGAGAAGTCCAGCGCATCGAGATCCACGCAGAAGACGTTCGGCAGGGTCGCCGAGTCGAAGAAACCTCGTCCAGCCTTGTGGTCTGCCGCGATGCGCCAGAGCGTGCTCGAGATGTCGGGCGGTCAGGCGTGCTGATCCCGCGCGGCACCGAGACATTGCGGATCACCGACAGGGCGTTGGTCACGGCCTGGTCCGGATCGGCCGTCTTCGGGATGGCGTCGATGTAGAAGGAGGCGCCCACGAAGCGGTCGACCAGCTTGTTGGTGCCGGGCAAGACCTCGGTACCGTCGAACGACGGCTAGTACTTATTCAGCGTTAGTTGCTTCTCGAAGACAGGTTCGTTGGTCATATCGCGGTAATCGCGCGAATGGTGGATCACCAGCTCGCCGTCGATGAACTCGAACACCGCTGGATCTCCGGAAGCGTCGGAAATCGACAGGGGCACCGTCGCCGCCATGCCGTCGGGCGTCATGCCGGTTGCGACGAGCAGCGGGGATCGGCCCGCATCGCCGCCACTGCCTCGTCGACCGTGGCGAACATCTCCAGCATGTACTGCGTCCAGGCCGAGACGGCGACGGCATCGCCCTCATGCGCGTCGAGGTCGGGGTAGTCCGACCCTGTCAGGTAGAGCAGGTTCGCAGCGAGGCCTTCCTCGTTGAGGCCGTCCACCGCGGCGGCGTCGAAGGCGGAAGCGACGACGCTGCCGTAGCGCGAGGTCCAGGTCAGCGAACGGTCGCCGACGGCGCCGCGCCGTTCCAGTCCGCGCGGAAAGACCCACAGATCGGTGCTGGGTTCGTTGCGCCAGTCCATGGACCGCACGGTGACGTTCGTGCCGTCCTCGCCGATGTAGAGTGCACGCGAGCAAGCCTCGGCAGCGGCGGTGGAGAAAATGGCGGCGCAAACAGCCCCGCCGAAAATCTTGCTCTGCATGTCTTTACTCTTTGGTGCTGGGAGATCGTCGACTTATGAATGTGCGGTTTTGGTGCGGCCCATGCATGCTCCTCTCGTTGGGCATGTGATGTCGCGGCCCTCCCGCCGTGCGGTCGACTCACTAGCCAAAAATCGAGGTCAGCGAGCGACCCAGCGGACGTCCCGCCGACCGCAACACCGGTTTCCTCGCCAGCCAGTACTACCGTAGGTGTCTATTAGCTCAACGCCCTCGCCTTGGTTACCGCGGTGGCCCCGATCCGCGCCATGGGAGTCCGTGTCGGCGCGCCTAGGGTAATCACGGGTGAGCGATGATGCGACCTGGCATGGCTCTACCTTCCTCCCGACGCGCTTCCGGGGCGGCTCCGCGAGCAAAGTTCGTGCGAAGTTCCGCGGCCTTTCTCCCTGCCCGATAGATGTCGACATTGTAATCGGGCCGATCTATACGTCCTTCACTTGATCAGGGTTTTAGAAGGGACGTAAGATGATGGCTTCGAATGTTTGGCGTGGCGCGGCGTTGGCGGCCCTGTTCTGCCTGAGCGTGGAGGGCACCGCGCTCGCCTGCTCGCGCGCGGCGTTCGTCACGGACGCGGGCGACGTGTTCGTGGGGCGTAACCAGGACTGGACCGAAAAGGTGAACTCGACCTTCAATGTCTTTCCGCGCAGCATGGAGAGGGTCGGGTCCGCGGACGAGAACCCGCTGACCTGGACATCGAAGTTCGGCAGCCTCGTGATCACCGGCTACGATACGGGCACGCACGAGGGCGTCAATGAAGCGGGGCTCGCCGCGCACCAGCTTTTCCTGGCCCAGGACCTCGACTTCGGAGAGCGCGACCTCGATCGTCCGGGCCTCGGCATCATGATGCAGGCGCAGTACATGCTCGACAGCTTCGCCACCGTCGCCGAGGCGGTCGCGGCAATCGAGGCGTCCGATACCCAGATCGTGCCGCTGATCCTGCCCAATGGCGAGCCGACCGACCTGCACCTGTCGCTGACCGACGCGACCGGCGACTCCGCGATCATCGAGTACACCAAGGAGGGCGGGCATCCGCGCATCTACCACGATCGCCGCTTTGTGGTGATGACCAACGAGCCGACCTTCGACCGGCAGATCGAGAACCTTCGCCAGTATCGCGGCTTCGGCGGCGAGGCCGCGCTGCCGGGCGAGCGTACGCCCGCCGACCGCTTCGTGCGCGCAGCCTACTACGTGAACGCGCTGCCCGAGCCGGAGACCCGCGACATCGGCGTGGCCTACACCATGAGCGTGATGCGCAACGTCTCGGTGCCTCACGGCTCGGGCGAGCCGGGCAAACCGAACGTGGCCAACACGATCTTCCGCTCGGTGCAGGATCTGGACGGGCAGCGCTATTTCTTCGAAAGCACGTTCGCGCCGAACGTGGTCTGGGTCGACTGGAGCGAGCTTGATTTCTCCGAGGGCGCGCCGGAGCTCGAGTTGCGCGTCGAAGAGCGTATCCTGTCCCTGACCGGCGACGTGACGGACGAACTCGTACCGCCCGCCGAGCCTTTCGACTGGGCGCTCGCGTCCGACTGATCGCGGCCTTAGGTGTTTAGTCCCGGACTTTGTTGTAAAGCGATCTTCTTGCGATCAGATGTTTCCATCTGATCGCAAACCGCGCTAGTTGGATGGCCTGCCAGACCATGAAGGCGCCGATCGCAACAATCGCGCCGTAGCTCAAGAGGCGGATGAGGCGATAGTCGGACGGCGCGTTCCCTGTCGTCTGGCGAACCGCGAGGTCGAGCAAAATGACAAGCACCACGGCAGATACCACGTGGGTGAGCGCGATCTGCGCTCCCATAAGGATACCGCTGCGCGCAGTCCCGCCAGCGCCCACGAAGTAGGAAATGACGACCGCCTTGCCATGGCCGGGGCCAAGGGTGTGGAGCGCGCCGTAGGCGAACGCGATGGCGACCGCGACGAGGATCGCACCGATCGAATGCCCCTGATTGATCGCGGTCATGGACGTTGTGAGTATGGTTGTGATCCGCATCTGCGCGCGCGTGAACAGCGATCCGTCGCCGCTCGCGGAGGACGCGGCAACAACCTCGCCTGGCGTTCCAGAGATGGTCGCCTCGTCGAGCACATATGACGCTGGGACCTTGCGCCTCCCATCGATCAGAAAAAGGTCGTGCTCGGCCGGCTGATGACGCAGCACACCCTTGAGCCGCACCGCCGCAAAACGCTTTTCCACCGTGACACCATCCGGATAAGCGACGTGGACGATCTGGTTCGGTGGGGGCGGCGGCGTGTGGATGCAGGCTCCGACCCAAGGGACAAGTAAGAATTCTACGACGCGCTTGTCCTGCCAGCGCAGCGGCAGGATGTAGCCGTCAATGAGGATGGCGTCACCAATGTGCGTTTGGCTGACGCCCGTGGCCGCCTCGCGGCGTCGCTTCATGACGGCGAGGCGTTGGTCAAGGAGGACGTCGGCGTCGAGCCCAGCGTCCAGAAGCCGCTGGCGGGCGGCCTTGCCCGCCGCGGTCAGCGCCGGATCACGCTGGCTCGCTGCGGCGGCTTCGTTCGCCCGCAACACGTCCCGCAGATCGCGCTTGTGGTCGAGCGACATGCGAGGATGGGATCCTCGTACGGCTTCGCAAAGGGAGCCAGCGCATCCCACGTTGCAAGGGGTGCGGCAAGAGTCGCGTTTGGGAGGACGCCTGCCAACAAGCAGACAAGGGCGGCCACGCGACAAACGACTAACATGGTTGTTCCTCGGGTTCCGGACCGACCGTGAGCCTACAGCGTGTCCTGTAGGGGGGGGGGTGGCATCAGTCTTAACCTTCCGCCGCAGCCATGGCTTGCGGTACGACGATCAGCGTTCCGCGGCTGCCGTGCTGCCTTCCTTTTGGTGGATCAACCGACCCGCTGCACCAGCGACGGCTTCACGATCCGCGGGACTGAGGCTGGCGGTCGAATGGTCGTCACCGAGGCGGACTGTGACCTCGCGGCTTGCGAAGCGAATGTTGTTCTTCTCGAACAACTCGTGGATCTTGGTCAGAACCAGCCTGCGCAGCATCCATTGCTCGCCCGGGCGAGCCATGAACTTCACTGGGACGATCATGTAGGAGTCCTCCATCTCCACGACGCCCTGAGATTTCAGGGGCTGAAGAAACTGGTGGCCGTACTCAGGATGATCAAGAAGCTCCTCTCCGAGCTTCTTGATCATCTTCCGGACTCTTTCCGTGTCCGTTCCATAGCGGAGGCGTAGCGGAAACTTCATGATCACCCAATCGCGCGAGAGGTTCGAGACGCGGGTAATTTCCCCGAAAGGGACCGTGTTGAGGATGCCGCGGTGATGCCGCAGTTGCATGGAGCGCACCGAAATGCGCTCCACGGTGCCTTTGGTGTCACCCACGTCGATGTATTCGCCGGTCCGAAACGCGTCGTCGATCAGGAAGAAGATGCCCGACACGATGTCCCGCACGAGCGTTTGCGCGCCGAACCCGATCGCAAGCCCGACGACGCCGGCACCTGCAACGAGGGGCAGGACGTTTACACCGAACTGTCCGAGCAAGGTGAGCACCGCCATGACGACGATCGCGACGGTCGCCGACACGCGGACGAGAGGCAGAAGGGTTCCAAGGCGCGCGCCGGTGCCACCACCTTCACCCTCCGGCGCACCGTCCGACGGCACGCCGAGGCCGAGCCGGACGCGTTCCATGGCGATCTGACGGGCGATGACGACGCGGATCGCCTCCCACGCCACGTACGCGACGCCGACGATGAGGAGCGCACCGACGAGGTCGGCCGCGAAAGCCGCGCCGATCCCGCGCTCCGCCAGGGTGACAAGGTCGACGTCCCACGCCTCCAGAACGACGAGCAGAAGCACGATCGCACCGACGACACGGGCAATGCGCAAGGTACCGCGACGTGTCTGTTCGCGGGCGGCCTTCAGGACATCGGATGCGGTCTCGTCCCCCGCGACGAGTATCCTGACGACAGCGCCGAGCATCTGATCGAGAAAGGGGAGCACCACCAGGAGGATCAGCGTCGTCGCGATCGTGCTGAAGAGATCATCGGGCACGTAGGCGTTCGCGACGACGATCCCGATGATAAGCCAATTGAGGGCGACGAGGCCTACTGCGATGGCGGGCCAGGCACGGTAGAGAGCCGGCTCCTCGGATGTCCCCACCGCCTCGCCGCTCAACATGCGGCGGAGGATGAAGCGCGCCTGCCACAAGACGACGCCAAGGACCACATGGCCGGCGGTGTTGACCCAGAAGCCATGCCAGCTGTCGACGTAGAGGCTGCCCATCGCATCCAGCCAACCCGTGAAGCCGAAGCCAAGCATGAAGACGGCACCAACGATGACGGCACGCCCTGTGAGCCAGCGCGCGTCAGCATCCTCGATCGCAACGAGCCGAAGATCCGGGCGGCTCGGTGCAAACAGGAAGCGGGCGACGATGAGGGTGAGCGATACCCATGTCAGGGCTGTCACAACGCGCGCAATCGTCTCGCGGTCGGTCGGCTTGTCGGCGTTGATCCAAGCATTGATGGCAAGGGCGCAGAAGGCGAAAACGGCGACCACCAGGATCTGCAGGCCGAAGCGGATCGCGAGAATACGGACGTGGCGAAATAGGCCGGACCCGTGAAGGATGGTTCCGGTGTTGCCCGACGACGGGCTCCACCTCGCGAAAAGGGCTGCGGCGCCGGCCCCGAGCCCCAGCGCGACGCCGAGCGTGACGAAGAAGCGCCACAGAGGCGTGTCGCCGCGCCGCTCGGCAAAGGTCATGAAAGCGGCTTCAATCTCCCCCGGCAAGTTCGGCACCTTCACGATCACATCGGCGAGGAAGGTGCCGAAGTTGCCTGCGCCTGTGGCGAGGAAATCGCCGAGGGTGCGCTCGTCCTCAGCAGCGAGCGCCGCCGCTTGGCGTTCCGCTTCGGCGGTGAGACGCTCCAACAGGAGCGCCCGCACCTGGCGGTCGTCGAGCTGTGCTAGGACGTTGCGGATCGCCGCTTGGGTGAGAGTGTCAGGAAGGACCGTGACTGACGCCTCCGACGGTCGGTTTTGCGCATGCGCGGTCGCGGCACCGGCGACCAGTGCGAGCGAAAGTACAAGGCCTGCGATGAAAGCTCGAACGTCTGGCATGCGTGCCTTCTACTCTCGCGGTGACGCTGCCGTTGATCGGGACGGTTCGGTCGCGGATCCATCAGCTGACGATGATGAGGTGGCGTATGAAAAGGAACCACAACCTCGATGTGCGTCAAGCCTGGCGAGCTTAGGCCGAAAGCACCGTGGTTGTTTGAGGTTTTTAAGCGGCGAGCGAGATCACGATCGGACCTCCCATGCTCCGCGAGACTTGCACCGTGGTCGAAAGCTGTTGCTAACATTTAACGGCGTTCGCACCCGTTCGCGCTTATAGCACTTTCGGGCTGCCAGGATCCGGATATCGGGTAGCGGTGTCCCTAGCACTCCGCTAACCTTGCAGCTCAACCGCCCTGTGCGAGCCACTTACGGTTGCACACCGCGTGAGGGCATCCAGCCTTTTTTCCAATTCCGGAGGCTTCGATGGCATCGAAATCATCTTCTGCAATTCCGCAGCTGACGCGCCGGGGATTGCTTGCCCTTGGGGCGGCTGGCGCGGCGGTTCTTCCAATCAATTTGCGGGCGCAGGAAGCGTCGCCTGCGCTGCCGAACGAGGACGGCCCGTTCGATCTGGTGTTGGAGGGCGGCCGGGTGATCGATCCCGAGACCGGACTGGACGCCGTGCGCAACGTCGGCATCAAGGACGACCGGATCGCTGCGATTTCCCCCGATCCTCTGGAAGCCGCGCGGACGCTGGATGCATCCGGGCATATCGTCGCGCCGGGCTTCATCGATCTCCACGCACATGGTCAGCAGTTGCCCGCCGCCTGGGTTCAGGCATTCGACGGCGTCACCACGGCGCTCGAGCTCGAATCCGGCATCCTTCCCATCGCGAAGTACTACGCGATGACCGCCGCCGAGGGGCGCCCCATCAACTATGGCGCCTCCGCCGCGTGGACCTATGCTCGCATCGCCGAGATGGAAGGTCTGGAGCCCGACGGTACGCTGCAATGGTTTCAGCAGGCGTTTGCCTACAGTAACTGGCAGAACACCCTGGCCACGCCCGAGGAGATGGACCGTATCCTCGACCGGGTCGAGGAAGGACTGCGCGAGGGCGGGCTCGGCATCGGGATCAACGCAGGATATGCGCCGGGCTACGGGCGCAAGGAATACTATGCGCTGGCCCTGTTGGCCAAACGCCTCGAGGTGCCGACCTTCACCCATGTCCGCTACAACAGCACCATCGAGCCGCTGAGCACCTTCGAGGCGTTCGAGGAAGTGATCGCGCTTTCGGCGGCGACGGGCGCGCACATGCATGTCTGTCATATCAACAGCAGCGGAGCGCGCGACATCCAGGCCTGCATCGATCTGCTCAAGGGTGCGCAGGAACGCGGTTTGCCGATCACGGTCGAGGCGTATCCCTATGGTGCGGGATCGAGCGCCGTCGGCGCCGAGCTCTATCGCGGTGCCAACTGGCTGCAGCGCTGGGGCGCGCCGGATGCGTCGAGCCTCGAGCTGAACGGCGTGCCGCTGACGCAGGCGAAGATTGACGAGTTGCAGGCGTCCGAGCCCGGCGCCGTGGTGGTCATGCACTTCCTGCGCCCGGACGCCGATGCCGAGGACCGGCGCCTTCTGGACCTTTCGGTGCTGTATCCCGGCGGGGCGATCGCGTCGGACGCGATGCCGTGGTCCCATGGGGATACGTTGCTGAACGGCGACATCTGGCCGCTGCCCGAGGACGCGTTCGCGCATCCCCGCTCGGCGGGTTGCTATTCGCGGTTCCTGAGCAAATGGGTGCGTGAGCGCGAGGCGATCCCGATGCTCGACGCGCTGGCCAAGACCAGCCTGATCCCGGCGCGGATCCTCGAGGCGTCAGTGCCGCAGATGCGCCAGAAGGGGCGGCTTCAGGTGGGCGCCGACGCCGATGTCGTCGTGTTCAACCCGCGAACCGTCATCGACAATGCGACTTTCGTAGACCCTGTCGCTCTGTCGACCGGGTTCAAGGACGTCATCGTCAACGGTGCGCCGATCATCAGCGACGGCACCCGCATCGAGGATGCGTTGCCGGGCCGCGCCATCCGCCGACCGTTCTAACATCGCCGTGGTGCCGGTCACCCTGATCGCGGGATTTCTGGGCGCCGGTAAGACGAGCCTGCTCAATCACGTATTGCGCCAGCCGCACGGCCTGCGTCTGGCCGTGCTGGTCAACGATTTCGGCGCGCTCAACATCGATGCCGAACTGTTGGAGGACACCGGAGAGGAGATTCTGGCGCTTCAGAACGGTTGCATCTGCTGCAGCCTCAGCGCCGGCCTCCTCGCCACCGTCAGCGCGGTGATCCGGCGCACCGATCCGCCGGACCGCATACTGATCGAGGCATCGGGCATTTCCGATCCGGCCGAAATAGCCCAGACGCTCGCTGAGCCGGAGCTGCAGCCCTATGCGCCGCTCGACGGGGTCGTGACGCTGGTCGACGCCGGGACCGCGCCGGACATGACCGGCGATGTGCTGCGCCTCACCGAACGTCAGATCGGAATGGCGAGCCTAGTGGTTTTGAACAAGAGCGATCTTGCCGGAGAGGCGGAGCTGGAGAAGACTCGATCCTGGATCCGATCGCTGACAGGGGCTCCGCTGACGCAGACCCAGCATGGCGCGCTGGACCTCGGCGCGCTGCTGGGGCTGGGCGTGCAGGAGGCCGACCCGCGAAGCCATCACGCCGCGCCGGAGTTCGAGAGCTTCTCGATCGAAGTGCAGGATCCCCTACCTCTCGAGCGTATCCACGCGCTTCTGACGGCCTTGCCGCCAGGCGTGCTGCGCGCCAAGGGCGTACTCAACCTGCGCGAAAAGCCGGACCATCGCTGCATCCTGCAGGCTGCGGGACAGGGAAGCGCGACGTTGACCGTCGGCCCCGCCTGGGGCGATACCCCTCCCGCCTCGCGGCTGGTCCTCATCGGACTGAAGGGGACGGTTCGGAAGCCGGCAGTCGAGAGGTTTTTGCACTCCCGCGAAACTTGCTCGGCATCATGAACTGCAAATCGTTTCAAACTCGGTAGGCTAGAACAAATCATTCATGGGATGTGCATTTTTCAACACAGTTACCGCACTCATATCGGCCTGCCTCGAGAAGACGAGTGGCGCATCTCTTCTTGCTGCCTTTACATTCGGCGCCGCACTCTTACTTTGCGCAGCGCCGATCTCAGCGCAGGAAACCGACGAGGCGGGCGCTGTGGAAACGCAACCCCGCGGACAGGTCACGGCAACCGACGTGCCGCTGGAAGAGCTGGCCATCCGCCTCACACCCCTGACCAAGGACGAGCTTGCGGCGACGGTGGAGGCATGGGTCGCCCATGCGCGTAGGGCCACGGAACGCGTGGCCAATGCGCAGATCGCCGTCTTGCGCGCCGCCGGAGACGCTGAGGAGGCGGCGCGCAGGACCCTCGCCTCCGCCAAGGCCGAGCGGAACCTGATCTTCGAGAAGCTCGGCCTCGTCGTCGACAGCTATGCGGACAAGGGCGGCACACCGGAGACGGTCGCGGACGCCCGTGCCTATCGCGATGCCGTGCTGTCGCACGAAGGGCGGCAGGCCGATTGGCGCACACATCTGGAGACGTTCCAGCACTGGCTTTTCGCATCCGATGGCGGGATCGGGTTCCTCGTCAGCATCGCGGTGCTGATCGTGTCCCTGATCGCGCTCCTTGCCATTGCGCGGATCGTCAGAGGCTCCGCGGGCGGGCGTATCGGGCGCATTCCGAATGTCTCGAAAATGCTGCAAGGCTTCATGGTTGTCATGATCTACTGGCTGACCGTCGTTGTCGGTCTGATGCTGGTTCTGGCCGGCCTAGGTGTCGATGTGACGCCGCTTTTCGCGGTGCTCGGCGGCGTTTCCTTCATCCTCGCCTTTGCTTTGCAGGATACGCTGTCGAACCTTGCGGCGGGACTGATGATCATGGTCACGCGCCCCTTCGACGAAGGCGATTATGTCGTGCTTGGGTCGATCTCGGGCACCGTGCACAAAGTCAGCATCACGCGCACGACGCTGGTCACGCCGGACAATCAGGTGATCCATATCCCAAATGGCAAGGTCTGGGGTGACGTCATCACAAACGTCACTGCCAGCGACACGCGCCGCGTCGATCTGGCATTCGGTGTGTCATATGACGACGATCTGAAGGCCGTCGAACGCGCGCTTCGCGAAACGGTGACGGCCCATCCGATGGTTCTCAATGATCCTCCGCCAACGATCAAGCTGAACGCACTGTCGGACAGCTCGGTCGACTTTGTCTGTCGACCCTGGGTGCGTAGCGTGGACTACTGGGTCGTCTACTGGGATCTTCTGGAGCAGATCAAGCTGAGGTTCGATCAGGATCAAATCACAATACCCTATCCACAGCGGGACGTGTATCTGCACAATCTGGATATGGCCAAAGCCGGGAAACGGGAGTGATATCGAAGCAATTCGCGTTGTAAGAGCTTAGAAAGCTCCAGAGCCACGTCCGATCCTCAATCGCATCTTCGAAAGGAACGCTGAAATGAACGTTGAGCTACCAAAATTCGTCAGAATACTATTGACCTCGGCTGCGTTAGCTTTCGGAACAACGGCTGCGATGTCGGAAGGGCTTACCCTCGACCTCACGCAAACGATATCAACCGCCGTCGAAAGCGACACGGATCGTCTGGTCGCGATCTTCAAGGACATTCATCGCAATCCCGAACTGGGCTTCATGGAAACGCGCACCGCTGGGATCGTCGCGGACGAGCTCGAAGCGCTCGGCTTCGACGTCACGACCGGCATTGGTGTAACCGGCGTGATGGGCGTCATGCGAAACGGCGACGGCCCTACGGTAATGTACCGCGCGGACATGGATGCCAACGCGGTCGAGGAGGCGACAGGCCTCGATTACGCCAGCACCGTGCGCGTCAAGCGCTCCGACGGGGTTGAGGTGCCCGTGGCGCACATGTGTGGGCATGACGCCCATGTGACATGGATGCTGGGCATGGCGCGGATCATGGCCGAGAACAAGGAGAGCTGGGGCGGAACGCTGGTCCTGATCGGCCAGCCTGCTGAAGAGCTCATCACCGGCGCGCGGGCGATGGTCGATGACGGGCTTTACACCGAACACGACGCCCCGGTGCCGGATCACTTCGTGGCGCTGCATACCGCGCCGGTTCCCACCGGAATCGTCGCAGCCCGTGCCGGCACGATCATGGCAGGCACCGATCAGATCGACGTGACGTTTCACGGCATCGGAGGGCACGGCTCCACGCCGCAGCTCGCCAAAGATCCGGTGGTGATGGCGGCCTTTGCTGTGACCCAATACCAACTCATCGTCTCAAGGGTGGTGCCGCCGCTGGAAACCGCCGTTTTAACCGTCGGCTCGATCCAGGCCGGAACGGACAACAACGTCATCCCGGACGAGGCGCTGGTGAAGATCAACCTGCGCTTCTTCACACCCCAGACGCGCGAGACGATGATCTCGGGCATCCGCAGCATCAACAATGGGATCGCCAGGACTTACGGCATGTCGGACGACAGGATGCCCGACATGGTGATGAAGGGTTATTCGCCGCCCTTGGTCAACGACGCCCCGTTGATCGAACGTCTTGAGGAGCCGCTTGCCGAGCTGCTTGGCGAGGAGAATGTCGTGAAGGAATTCCCACCTGCTACCGGGTCGGAAGACGCGCATATCCTGCCCAGCCCGCATGAGAATGCCGAGGTCGCCTACATGGCGGTCGGCATCGCGGATCCGGATGTCTTCGCCGAGGCGCGGGCGCGCGGGCAGGCCGTTCCGTTCGCGGCGCACAATCCGAACTTCATCGTCGATCTCGACGCGATCCCGCTGGGCACCGAGGTTGCGGCGGTATTGGTCTTGGAGCTGATGGCCAAATGACTACGGGCACCGCGAGCATGGTCGCTCTGACCCCTCAACCAAGGAAACCAGCATGATGGCCCTCCGCGCGCTTCGCGCCGCTACTCTGCCACTGGCGCTTGCCGCCCTGGTCTCAGGACCGCTATCGGCGCAGGAAGAAGGCGCAGCCAGCATCCTCTTCGAGAATGTGCGCATCTTCAACGGCACTGATGCGGAACTCTCACCGCCTTCCAACGTGCTTGTGCGCGGCAATGTCATCGACTCTATATCGACCGATCCCATCGTCACGGACGACGGCACGCGCACCACCGTGATCGCCGGGGATGGCCGCACGCTCATGCCGGGACTGATCGATGCGCATGTTCACATCGTCATGTCGACCATCCCGATCGCGGCCATGATGACGGCCGACCCCAACTACGTCGCGATCATCAGCGGACAGGCCGCCGAGGGGATGCTGATGCGCGGTTTCACATCGGTCCGCGATCTGGCCGGACCGACCTTCGGTGTGAAGCGCGCGATCGACGAGGGGATCATTCCGGGGCCCCGGGTCTGGCCGTCGGGCGCGATGATCTCGCAAACGTCGGGCCATGCGGATTACCGCACCGTCCATGACATTCCCCGGGGGACCAGCGATCCGCTGCATTTTACCGAAAGATTGGGGTTTGCGGCGATTGCCGATGGCCGCGCCGAGATGCTGCGCCGGGTGCGCGAGCAGCTCATGCAGGGCGCGAGCCAGATCAAGCTGGCGGCAGGCGGCGGCGTGGCGTCGGATTATGATCCGCTCGACGTCAGCCAGTTCACCGAGGACGAGCTGCGCGCCGCCGTCGAGGCCGCCGAGGATTGGGGCACCTACGTCACCGTCCACGCCTATACGCCCGATGCGGTGCAAACGGCGATCCGCGCCGGCGTGAAGGTTATCGACCACGGTCAGCTTCTCGACGAGGAGACTGTGCGGATGATGGCCGACCGGGGCATTTGGTGGAGCATGCAGCCCTTCCTCGACGACGAGGATTCCATCCCCTTTCCCGAAGGATCGGCCAACCGCTTCAAGCAGCTGGAAATGACCGCCGGCACCGATAACGCCTACGAATTGGCCAAAGAATACGGCGTCAAGCTGGCCTGGGGCACCGACACGCTGTTCGATCCGCAACTCGCCACCCGGCAGGCCGCGCAGCTGGCAAAGATGGTGCGCTGGTTCGAGCCGGCCGAGGTGTTGAAGATGGCGACGCATGACAACGCGCAGCTTTTGGCGCTGTCGGGCAACCGCAGCCCCTACGAGGGCGAGCTTGGCGTGGTGAAGGAAGGCGCGCTGGCCGATCTGCTGCTGGTCGGGGGTGATCCGCTGGCCGACATCGACCTGATCGCGGATGAGTCCAACATTGCGGTCATCATGAAGGACGGGCAACTCTTTAAGAACGCGGACGCGGAGTAGTCAGCCCCAAGTATTATGGCGGGATGCAGCAGAGATGATGCATCCCGCTTCGGTCAACGTAGATATACTTCCGCTAACCGCTCCCATTAAGTTGATGTAGGAGTAGGCGGCATTAAGCGATTGTGTCAATCGGCTGGGATTGGCCTGGGGCCATTGGCTTGGCTCTATAGATTCTATGTATGCCACAACGAACGCCCGCTTCCGATCTGCCGTTTAACCCAGCTGTTCTGCGCTGGGCGCGTGAGCGCGTCCGCATCGCGGTCGAGGATGCGGCAAGGCGCGTAACACCTCCCCTAACCAGGCGTGGGAGCGGGGCGACGCCAAGCCTACGTCACATAGGCGCGACTCGCTGGCCTCTACGATCGCCCGTTCCTGGAGTTTCTATCGAAGGAAATCCCGGCGCTGGAGGAGCCAACCATAGCGCCGGCCGTTTCCATCGCACGCCCCCTGGGGATGCTGAGGAGTTGCGCTCCGCGGCATTCGTGAATGGGCTAAAAGACAGCGGCGGAATGCGGACCTCTATGCTGAAATTGAGATCCGCGACGCCAGTAGACGACCCAGAGGTGGTTGCCCAGAAGGTCCGTGATACCTGCGTTCCCGATTGAAGCGCAGTTCGCCCTAACTTCGCGCGAGCGTTCAGGTTTCCGTCGATGATGCGAAGGCTGATCGAGAGTGCGGGAGCGCGCTGATGGCCTGCCCCCATTTCCGGGAGTATTCTTAACGCATGGTCGGTTTGAGCGCATGACGGGCGCGGCCTGGGGCGGCGAAGCCGGCCAGAGCACGGTCTCAGGCGCGTCGGTAGCCGAGTGCGGTCAGACCGTGTTGTACTGCCGTCATCCCTCGACGACGATGCGCGCCTCGGAGCGAGTAGAAGATCTCGCCGTTCGTCGCGGAGCTTGGAGTTGAAGCTCTCGCAGTAGCCGTTCTCCCACGGGCTGCCGGGTCGATGAACGCGGTTCTGGCTCCCACCGCCGCGATCCATTCCGTACGATGGCAATGAACTCGGGACCGTCGGATCGGACATGGCCCGGCACGCCGAGATGAAGAGGTCAGGACATCGCGTCCGTCGCTTCAGCCGTCGGTCGATGCGGATCGTCAGGCACTCGCGAACTCATCGATGACGTTGAGCATGCGGAACTTCCTGCCGTCGTGGGTGCGATCCTCGACGAAGTCGTAGGACCAGACGTGGTTGGGGCCCGGGCCAGCCGACGCGAGCCGTCGGTCAGAGCCGGCCCTTCTTCGGCTGCTTTCACTCTAAGCCCCTGCAGATCCGCGCACATGAGCCCGTGATCGATAGCCGTAGCGGCCGTACTGCTCGACCCAGCCGGCACGCCCCCTCGGCGCCTTTCGCTGCGTCGATCGGTGCTGCCCCAGCACGCGGACGCCACCCGCTCGGACACGTCGAACTTCGCACCTGGTCGATGCAGGGCGCGGCGAGCGGAGCTCAGAAGTTTCCCGAGGCGGCCTCGCGCAGGATCAGCTTCTCCAGCGTCCGGAAACGGCCTTCCGCAGAGCTCCTTCAGCCGCTTCACCTGGTCGGTCTTCACCGGTCGGAGTTCTGTCGGATCGCCTCCGGCACGAGCCCGAGCGATGCCGCGAGATCGCTCGCGACCACTTTTCAGGGGGCAGGCCAGCTGGGCTGCGCGACGAGAGATCTCATTGCGGCTCCGAGCCGTGCGTGCTCCGGTGGATCGAACCGTCGAGCGGATCGTGACACGCAGGCCGGGTCGCAGAAGATGATCCGATTCGGAAACTGCGCCCAAACGCGGCGGTCTGTGTCTCCTCATCAAATTCATAGCCGCCCGAGATGTATCGCCCCGATGCGCGTAGATGCGTCACGCACGAGCGGGCGCCGTGGACGAGCAGCCGGCGGACGTACCGGTTTCCGCGATCCCGAGCAGAACCGTTCGGCCACCGGTCGAGTTCTGTCACGGCACGCCCGAGCTGCCGCGATCGGAACTGTGCGCCGCGACTGCCGCGAGGAGCGCAGTCGCGCCGAGCGGACCGATGCCCGGGATCGTCATCAGCCGTCGGGCTCGATCGTCGCGGGCAGCCAGTGCCTCGATCTCACGTGTCGCTGCTGCAATCCGGCGGTCGAGCCGCTCGATGTCTTCGTAGAGCTCGGTGAGCATGCGCCGCATCGTCGGCGTCAGATCGTTCTCTTCATCGCCAAGCACGCGTGGGAGGTCTCGCCGGAAGACGCCGGCGCCCTGATGGATCGCGACACCGTATTCGAGGCAGAAGCCGCGCACCTGGTTGATGAGGCGCGTCCGGCTGGAGATCAGCTGGTCGCGGATCCGGTGGAGCGCTTGGAGATCAACCTCCTGCGTTGTCCTCACCCGCGTGAAGCGCTTCGTCGGTCGCGTTGCGGCTTCAGCGATCGCTTCGGCGTCGATCGTGTCGTTCTTCTGCGACTTGACGTAAGGCTTCACGAACTGCGCCGGGATGATGCGCACCCGATGTCCCATCGCCTCCAGCTCGCGCGCCAACCACTGCGATCCCGAACACGCCTCCATGCCGACGATCGCCTTCGATGCCTGCTCGAAGAACGCCAGCAGCGTGTCGCGGCGGAACTTCACCCGTTGGATGACCGCGCCGTCGGCATCGAGCCCGACAACGTGGAAGACGTTCTTGCCGAGATCGACGCCATAGACCGCGGCGCCACGTGGTGCATTCCTGTTCATAGCTCTCACCTCCTCTTCAACATCGCCTCGCGATGAGGCTGGAGGGCGGGGCAGGCCATCCCATTAGTGGTGAGCCTGCGGGAGCGCCGCGCGGCAGTGGCCTATGCGGTGAGCCGAGGCGTGTCGCAGCGACGCGCCTGCACGCTGATCGGGGTTGCGCAGTCGGCGCTGAGCTATCGTTCGCGCCAGGCCGAGCAGGCCGAGAAGGACACGCCAGTGCTCAAGCGCATCGCGGAGCTCTCGGCCCATTATCCGCGCTACGGGTACCGCCGGATCGCGGTCTTCCTCGGCCGCGATGGCCACGCCATGAGCTTCGAACGTGCGTATCGCCTGTGGCGGCGGGCAGGGCTGCAGGTGCCGCGCAAGCGGCCGCGGAAGCGCATCGCCGCTGGCCAACCGCGTCCGACGGCGCCGACCGGGGCGAACCAGGGGTGGAGCTACGACTTCGTGTTCGATTGGTGCGCCAACGGCCAAAAGCTGAAGTGCCTGACGGTCACCGACGAGTGGACGAAGGAGGGCTTGGCGATCGAAGTCGCCGGCCGCATCCGCTCCTCGCGCGTCAACGAGGTGCTGTCGCGGCTCGTGTGCGAGCGCGGCGCGCCGCTCACCCTGCGCTCCGACAACGGGCCGGAGTTCGTGTCCCGCGCGCTGCTCGTGTGGATCGTCAACCAAGGGATCGAGACGGCGTTGATCGACCCAGGCAAACCTTGGCAGAATGGCGTGGGAGAGAGCTTCAACGGCAAGTTCCGCGATGAGTGCCTTAGCCTGTAATGGTTCCGCTCGCGCGCCGAGGCCAAGGTGATGATCGAAGCCTGGCGCGGGCACTACAAATAGGTGCGGGCTCACTCGAGCCTCGGCTACCAGACGCCGGCGGCATTCGCTGCGAAGTGCAGAACCGACCACCCAGCGGCCACGACGGGGCGGACCGCTGCGGTATGTGGGGCCTTGCGGCCCGCCCCGTCGTCCGACCGCCTCGCAGGGGGCAAACTGAAGCAGGTCTACGTCGGCAAGGTTCGCCACAGGGGCGCGATCCATGATGGGGCGCACGAGGCGATCGTGGACCGCGCGCTGTTCGATGCGGTGCAGGCGAAGCTCGCGGCCGGTGCGCCGCGGCGTCGGACAGGGCCGAGCGGCTCGCCGCACCTCATCGCGGGGCGCGTGTTCGACGAGACGGGCGACCGGTTGACGCCAACGCACGCCAACAAGCGCGGACGGCGTTACCAGTACTACGTCTCGCGGCGCCTGACCCAACGGCGTGCGACGGGGGCAGGGGGATGGCGGCTTGCAGCCGGCGTCCTCGACGGTGCCGTGCTCGACGTCGTGACGGGCCTGCTTCGAGCCCGGACGCAGCTCGTGGATCGGCTCGGCGTCTCCCCGGACGTCCGACCATCGAAGTGATGGCGGCCAACGCCGATCGGCTCGAGGCGCAGGTGCGCGGCACCGACCGGATGGAAGTATCGGTGCTGCGCCAGGTCGTGACCAGCGTCGTCGTTGCCCCCGAACAGCTCACCGTGGAGTTGGAGCGCTCCGCCCTCGTTCAGCTGCTTCTCGGCGAGGATGCTCGTGATCGTGAGCCTGCTCGCTCCCAGTCGGATGCAGCTGACCAGTTCGCGATCAGCGTCCCCTGGCAGGTGAAACGGCGCGGGGTCGAGAAGCGCATCGTCCTGGACGGCGGGGAGGGTGCCGGCCTTCCTGATCCGCATCTCGTCGCGCTCATCGGCAAGGCTCACCGTGTGCTCGCGCTCCTGACGAGCGGAGGCGAGGCTTCCATCGCTGCGGCAGCGCCCCTCGTCGGCATCGACCGGATCGAGGCGAGCCGCATCCTTCCGCTCGCCTTCCTCGCGCCGGACATCACGCGCGCGATCGTTGCTGGTCGCGCGCCGCCCGAACTGACGGCGACCGCGCTCGGCCGCATCCGCCACCTGCCGACGGACTGGTCCGCCCAACGCCGCCTGCTCGGCTTCGCCGATCCGCGCTGAGCGGCGCTCTTTCCACGAATGCACCGTCACGCACCTCGATGCGGCTCCCCCAACGTTTGGACGCCGCAGAGGCCGCACAGAGACGCGGCGCGAATTTGCGCCGGAGAGCGAGTCTCGGCTCCAAACCTCGACGGCGGTCCCCGCAGAAAGCCGGCAAGAGGCCGGCGTTCTCGCAGAGGAGCGGAAACACGCACCGCACGGGCCGGTGCGTGGTGGGCCCGGAGGGACTCGAACCCCCAACCAAACCGTTATGAGCGGCCGGCTCTAACCGATTGAGCTACAGGCCCCGCACGCACCATGGCAGCCGCACGACGATCCTGACAAGCGATGGCGGCGCTGACGCTGCGCTCACGCGGGAGAAATCATCACCAGCCCTTGGCTGATCCCGTCGTCGTGCTCCGGTTCGAGAACCTCGGCGTCGGGCACGTGGACTGCCAGCGGGCGCGCCAGGCCACGGACGTCGTGGGCGCCGGCGTCCGCCATCGGGCGCCCGTGCCGCCGCCCGATGTCGGCGACCTCCTGCGACACCAGGTAGTCGCGCCCGAGGCGGCTGCACAGGGAGGCGATGCGCGCCGCCACGTTCACGTCGCGGCCGATGACGGTGAAGTCCAGCCGGTCACCGGAGCCGACGTTGCCGTAGACCGCCTCGCCGAGGTGGATCGCGATGCCGAAGCGGATGGGATGGGCCACGCCGTCCAGGATGTAGGGCTCGGCTTGGGTGGCCAGGGCGCGACGAGCCGCGTCAAGAGCGCCGAGAACGGCAGCGTCGTCCCCGACACGGGCTGCGGGGAAGATCGCGAGCACGGCGTCGCCGATGAATTTCAGCACCTCGCCGCCGTGCGCCTCGATCGCCGGCACGACCACGTCGTAGTACCGGTTGATGACCTCCGCCGTCCCGCTCGCCGGCAGGCGGGTCGATAGGTGCGTGAAGCCGCGCAGGTCCGCGACCAGGATCGCTGCGCGAAATTGTGTGGTCTGACCGCGGTGAACCGTGCCGGCGACGATCTCGCGTGCGGGCGAGCGGCCGACGTAGGCCGACAGGACGTCGGTCATGATGGTGCGCAGCGTCTTGACCTCCACCACCGCGCTCAGCGCCGGCAGCATGGCCTTCAGGATCGCGCGGTGCTCTGCGTCAAAGCCGGCGGGCTCGCGCGTGGCGACGGTGAGGTTGAGCGCGCGGCCGGACGAGTCCGGCATGACGATGACGATGTAGTGCGCGAGGCCCTGAGCCTTCAGCTCAGGCACGATCCCGAACGCCTCGTCCGGCGTCGTGGCGAGGTCGAGCTCGAGCCAGCGTCCCAGCTCCGCCGCCACCTTGAACGGGCTGCGCTCGTAGAGCCCGTTGGTGCGCTCGGCATAGTCGTAGCGGGTGAACTCGAGCTCGGTGCCCGGTCGCCAGATCATCCCCGCCGCGAGGAGCGAGGGGTTGAGCAGTCCGAAGGACACGCCGAGGCGGTGCAGCGGCAGCCCGTGCGCCGTCAGGCGATGGCCGAGGCCCTCGACGACGGCGGCGAGTTCGAGCTGTCGCGCCTCGCCGAGGAGCCACGCGTCGAGGTCGAGCCTCGAGCGGTCGACGCTGTCCATGGTGCGCTTCCTCCCCGATCGGCAGATGGCAGCCGAGCCTTTCGATGCAAGATCGTCGCACGTCCGGTCTTGGTCCTCGCCGAGTGCTGCTCGCGCCGGCGTGGTGCCGATCCAATGGTCAGCCGGGGACGCCACACGGCCGGCGCGTCGCTTCAGACCGCGACCTTGTGGCGGAAGCCCTGGAGGGCGTCCTCGCCGCTCGACGCCCATGGGGCCGCAGCCGGCATCGGGTACGATCGCTCGACGAGGGACTTCGCACGCCCTCGATCCGGGCGGCGCGGTTCACGGTGTTGCCGTACACCGTGAACCCCTGCCGCCTCGTCGAGCCGACGCTGCCGCCGGCGAGCGGACCCGACGCGAGGTCCCCGGCAGCCCGCGTTGCTCCGCCTGCAGCAGACGCTCAAGCTGCGTCGCGTTCGGCGCCTCGCGTCCCGGCCGGAAGCTCGCGACCGCCCGGTGCAAGGCGGACGACGTTCCCCCAGCGCCAGCATGGCGACCAGCGCCGACCATTGGCGGGCGCGAGGGGGGCGTTGGCTCGTCGGGCGACGCGGCCACATCATTTCCCTTAGTGCGACTGAAGAGGACGGTCGGGGAACACGAGCGAAGGAGCGTGCGTCGGTCGGCGGTCTCCGTTGCACGGCGCGCCCTCAGCGCGTGTTCGTCCGTGCTCGCTCGGCGCCGCATGGCACGAGGCCGTGCCGCTCGCAGAAGCAGGTGGCCGCGTCGTCCGTCCTGGGCCGCATGAGGCGGAACGGACGAGTTCGGACAGGAGCACACCGCCGACGCCCGCGCCATGGTGCGCCTGATCGACGTAGAGGTGCTGCCAACGCCCGATCGTTGCGTGACCGGCGAAGGGGGCGACGCGCAGCCCGCCGAAGCCGACGAGGGCGTCGTCCTCGCGCGCCTCGAGCGAGACCTCGCCAGAAGCTTCGAATCGGTTGGCCCCGCTCGCCCGTTCGGGTGCGAGGCGGGCCCGATGCGATGACCGTCGGACGCGGCCTCTCGGCCAGTGCCAAGACGCCGTGCGGCCGCAGCGTGCCCGGCGCGATGCTGAGCGTCAGCTGTCGAGGAATGAGCGCAGCTTGCGCGAGCGGGACGGGTGCTTGAGCTTGCGCAACGCCTTCGCCTCGATCTGACGGATGCGCTCGCGCGTCACCGAGAACTGCTGACCCACCTCCTCCAGCGTGTGGTCGGTGTTCATGCCGATCCCGAAGCGCATGCGCAGCACGCGCTCCTCACGCGGCGTCAGCGAGGCGAGCACCCGCGTCGTCGTCTCGCGCAGGTTGGACTGGATCGCCGCATCGATGGGCAGCACCGCGTTCTTGTCCTCGATGAAGTCGCCGAGGTGGCTGTCCTCCTCGTCGCCGATGGGGGTCTCGAGGCTGATCGGCTCCTTGGCGATTTTGAGGACCTTGCGCACCTTCTCGAGGGGCATCGCGAGCTTCTCGGCAAGCTCCTCCGGGGTGGGCTCGCGGCCGATCTCGTGCAGCATCTGCCGGCTGGTGCGGACGATCTTGTTGATCGTCTCGATCATGTGCACCGGGATGCGGATGGTGCGCGCCTGGTCGGCGATGGAGCGGGTGATCGCCTGGCGGATCCACCACGTCGCGTAGGTCGAGAACTTGTAGCCCCGCCGGTACTCGAACTTGTCCACCGCCTTCATCAGGCCGATGTTGCCCTCCTGGATGAGGTCCAGGAACTGCAGGCCGCGGTTCGTGTACTTCTTCGCGATCGAGATCACGAGGCGCAGGTTCGCCTCGACCATCTCCTTCTTGGCGCGCCGTGCCTCGCGCTCGCCCTTCTGCACCTTCTGGACGAGGAGGCGGAACTCGGGGATCTCCAGGCCGGCCTGCGCCGCGATCCCCTGGATCTCCTGCCGCAGTTCGCCGATCACCGCCGCCTCGTGGCGCGCGAACTCACCCCACCCACGGCCCGGAAGGGCGGCGATGCGCTCGGTCCAGCTCGGGTCCAGCTCGTGACCCTGATAGTGCGCCAGGAAGGCCGCCCGGTCGACGCCGTAGGAGTCGGCGATGCGCATGAGGCGGCCCTCGCAGGCCATGAGGCGCTTGTTGATGTCGTAGAGCTGCTCGACCAGGCTCTCGATGCGCTGCGGGTTGAGCAGCAGCGACTTGACCGAAGCGACGATGTCCTCGCGCAGCTTCTTGTAGCGCTTCTGCTGCGCCGGCGAGAGAAGCTGGGCATCGCCGCCGCGCTGGGCCTCGACGTTCTGCTCCTGAAGCTTGCGCAGCTTTTTGTAGGTGTCGGCGATGGCCTCGAAGGTTTCCAGCACCTTCGGCTTCAGCTCGCCCTCCATGGCAGCGAGCGACAGGGACGATTCGAACTCGTCGTCGTCCTCGGCCTCGTCGTCCTGGGACTGCGGCGCGGCACGGCCCGGGGCCATCGGGATGACGTTGCTCCCGCCGGACGAGGCTGCGCCCCCCTGCACGGCCGCTGGGTCGACCGGCGGGCGAGCGGGGTCGGGCTCGCCGCTCACCGCGGCGAGGTGCGCCTTCCCCTCGGGGTCGGCGTATGTCGCCTCGAGGTCGATGATGTCGCGCAGGAGCACCTTGCCGTCGACGAGCTCGTCGCGCCAGATGATGATGGCCTGGAACGTCAGCGGGCTCTCGCACAGCCCCGCGATCATGAAGTTGCGGCCAGCCTCGATGCGCTTCGCGATGGCGATCTCGCCCTCGCGCGACAGGAGCTCCACCGAGCCCATCTCACGCAGGTACATGCGCACGGGATCGTCGGTGCGCTCGGCAGGCTCACGGGTGGTCGCCTTGGCGACGGCCTTGGGTCCGACGGTCTCGGCGAGCTCTCGGCCCTCGGCTTCGTCGCCGGGATCCTCCTCCTCGCCCTCCTCAGAGTTCTCGACGACGTTGATGCCCATGTCATTGAGCATCGCCATGGTGTCTTCGATCTGCTCGGAGGTCACCTCCTCCGAGGGAAGCACCTCGTTCAGCTCGTCGTGGGTGACGTAGCCCCGACGCTTGGCGGTCTTGATGAGCTTCTTGACCGCAGCGTCGTTGAGGTCGAGGAGCGGACCGTCGGACGGTTCGGTCGGCGCTTCCTTGTTCTCCGCCGCGGATGCCTTCGTCGCCATCGGGTCTCCAACTCGCGTTGTTTCGCGGACGCATGCCCCGGGCGAACGCGACCGCACGGGGCCGGCAAGCGCTAGGGCACGCTCGCGCACGACCGGTGCCCACGACAAGGTTCGGCCGTACGTCCGGTAGGTTCCATCCGGGTTTGGTAGATAACGCGCCGTTGGCCGCGCGCAAGGACTGGGGCAATCATCGGAATTGCCCGGGCACCGCGTCGGTTCCCGCCGAGGTTCTCCTGCGACGCAGCGTAGCGGCCTCGTCGGCGAGGGCGCGCTCGGCCTCCTGCAGGGCGACGGCACGGGCCTGCAACGCCGCGGACAGGCGCAGCAGGCGCTCGTCGTCCGCGTCGCGGTCGACGAGCCGTCGCGGCTCGCCGATGAGCTCGGCGCGCGCAGTGCGCAGCGTCAGGCGGTCGAGGAAGAGGACGAGGCAACGCTCCAGGAACGCGTCGTCGGGGCGGCAGTCCAGGATGGAGAAGCGCGCCAGGAGGCGGGGGCCGACGGCGGCGCTCGCATCACCCCACACCTCGGCGAGGCACATGCCGCCGCTTGCCGGGATCGTTTTGATGAGCTCGGCCGCCGTCGCAGGCCCCTCGGCAGCATGGGCCTCCACGAGGAGCGCTGCAAAGCCGGCGTTGGCCTCGCTGGAGAACAGTTCCGCCGTCAAGCGCTCACCGTATCGCCCTAGGAGCTCCGGCCTCAGGAGGAGGAGGCCGAGGACGATGCGCTCGAGGTCGAGGAGGGCGCGGTCCGCCGCCGGCGCCGTCATGGGGGACGGCGGGGCGAGCGCGCGCGCGGGGGATGCGCCCGACCGCTCGGCGCGCTGGCTGCGGCGCAACGCGAACGCCCTGTCACGCAGGGCCGTGCGGTAGAGCCCCGCGACGGCACCGTCGCTTATGGTCGCAGCGAGCGCGTCGAGCCGTACGACGAGCGCCGCGTGCCGCTCGGGGGTGTCGACGCCGCGCTCCGTCTCGCGGGAGAACACGGCGTCCACCAGCGGGACCGCCCGCTTGACCAGGGCCTCGAAGCCGGCGGCGCCGTCCGTCCGCACGAGGTCGTCGGGGTCCTGCCCGTCCGGCAGATGGAGGACTTGGACGGAGCGGCCACCCGACAGGAGCGGCAGCGCGCGGTCGATGACGCGCTTGGCTGCGTCGCGGCCGGCGCGGTCGCCGTCAAAGGTGAGGATCGGCTCGTCGGCGAGCTGCCAGGCCAGGGCGAGCTGGGCCTCGGTCAGCGCCGTGCCGCAGCTTGCCACCACCTCCTCAACGCCGGCCGCCGCGAGCGCGACCGCGTCGAGGTACCCCTCGACGATGAAGAGCCGGCCGGTCCGTCGCGCCGGTGCGCGGGCGCGGTGCGCGTTGAACAACACGCTCGACTTGTCGAACAGCGTCCCCTGGGGCGAGTTGAGGTACTTCGGGTCGCGACCGTCCAGCGACCGGCCGCCGAAGCCGACGAGGCGGCCCCGAGCGTCGTGGATCGGCACCATGAGGCGACCGACGAAGCGCTCGCGCAGGCGCCCGTCCCGCCGGACGGCGAGGCCGGCGCATTCGAGGTTGGCCTCGCCGAACCCCTGGGCCGAGAGAACGCGCGCGAGCGAACCAGCCGCCGTCGGGGCGAGCCCGAAGCCGAACGCGCGCAGCACCTCCGCGCCGAAGCCTCGCCCCGTCGCGTAGTCGCGCGCGGCGCGGCCGGAGGGCGACCACAGGGTCGCCTCGTAGTGCGCCGCCGCGGCCTCCAAGGCGGCACGGTCGGCGTCGCGCCGGCGGGTCGCCTCCGGCACCGGTGCGTCCGGCTCGGGCAGCGCCACGCCCGCCTCCGCCGCCAGCGCCTTCACCGCGTCGACGAAGTCCAGCCCGCCATGGTCGGTGAGGAAGCTGATGTGGTCGCCGGACTGCTGGCAGCCAAAGCAGTGATAGAACCCGCGACGGTCGTCCACGTGGAAGGACGGCGTCCGCTCCTGGTGGAACGGGCAGCACGCCCAATGGTCGCCCCGCGCCGGTTGCGACTTGCGCCGGTCGAAGGTCACCACGCGCCCCACGATCGACGACAGCGGGACGCGATCGCGGAGGTCGGTCAGGAAGTCCTGTGTGAAGCGCATGGGGGTTGTTAGCACGCCATGCGACCTTGCCGGACGGGCGCGGCCCACCCATGCCCGCAACCCCCAGCTTGCGCATCCCAGAAAGCACGGCGCCCGCAGCGTTCCGTGCGGTCCGCCGAGGAACGTGAGGCGCGCCCTCACGCGTTCTTGGCACGTCGGTCGGCGCCACGGCCCGGTCGGTCTGCAACGTGCGAGGCGCAGGCGCGCCCCGTGAACCTCGTGTCCCCGGAGAGTCGAACTTGGCCTACGCGACCCATCACGCGAGCGATGCCTCAGCCCTTCTCGAGGGTTCGGCATGGTCCGGCGCGGTGTCCTACGCGCTCGCCAGCACCGTCGGGGGCGGGCACTACGCGGGCACGCATGTCGTCGCGCCCCCGCCGGGGTTCGCCGAGGCCGTCGCCCGGGTGTTCGCGGAGGTGGCGCGCTTCACCAACCTCGAGGTCACACGAACCGCCGCGTCGAAGTCGGACGTCGTCGTGCACGTCGCCGACACCCTCGCCTACGCAGCCAGCACGATGCCGCTCGGGGGCTACGCGTTCTTCCCCGGTGAGGCTCCCGAGGCGGGCGACGTCTGGCTCGGGACGAACCGGGCTGGCGACGTTGTGCTGGGGCGGCTCGGCTACCGCACGCTGATGCACGAGATCGGTCACGCGCTCGGCCTCAAGCACCCGCATGAGCACGGCGACGGCGGGCAACTCGGCTCGGCGCACGACGGGGCGGAGTGGTCGGTGATGAGCAGCCGCTCCCACGGCGGTGGCGACATCGGCCTCGGCGTCGAGACGAGCGGCCATTCGGAGACCTTCATGACGCTCGACATCGCCGCGCTCCAGTCCCTCTACGGGGCGAACTACTCCGACCGCGGCGACGACGTGTACACGTTCGACCCTGCGCAGCGGGTCATGCTGCGAGCCGTCTGGGACGGCGGCGGCAACGACACCTACGACTTTTCCCAGTACACCAACGGGCTCGTCATCGACCTCACGCCGGGGCGCTGGTCGACGACCGGCCAGGAGCCCCACCTCAACCGCGCGCAGACGCTCTCGTCCGGGGAGGCTCCGGTCTACGCGAGCGGCAGCGTCCACAACGCGCACCTCGTCGACGGCAACTGGCGCTCCGCGATCGAGAATGCGCGCGGCGGCAGCGGCGACGACACCATCACCGGCAGCGCCGTGCGCAACCGCCTCGACGGTGGCGCCGGCGACGACGTGCTCGACGGTGGCGCCGGCGCGGACCGGCTCGTCGGAGGGGAGGGCGCGGACACCCTGTTCGGCGGTGACGGCAACGACTGGCTGCGCGGCGGCGCGAGTGACGACGAGCTGTTCGGCGGCGACGGGCGAGACACGATCGTCGGCGATCGCGGCGACGACGTGCTCGAGGGCGGCGACGGCGTCGACCTCCTCTCCGGCGGACGTGGGGCCGACCTCCTGACGGACGACGGCGTGACGGCCGACACGCTGAACGGCGGGCGCGGCCGGGACACGATCATCGGCGGCGCCGGCGACGACCGGCTGATGGGCGGCGGCGGCTCCGACTCCCTGTTCGGGGGCGACGGCGCGGACAGGATCGTCGGCGGCCGCGGGGTCGACACCCTCACCGGCGGCGCCGGTGCTGACACGTTCGTCGTCTTCGGCAGGGGTGCGGGCGACACCATCACCGACTTCACGCCCGGCGAGGACAAGCTCGACGTCACCGACCCCGGCGCGGCGCTGCGCTCCGCGGCCCAGGTCGGGGCCGACACCGTGATGGTCATCGGTCGATCCAAGCTGACCCTCGCCGACGTCGCCATCGCCGAGCTTTCGGAGGTGGACGTCTTCTAGCGTCCGAGGCAGATCGTGCAGGAACCCTTGCACGCCACGAAGGGACGCCCGTGAAGATCACCGCGATCCGCAGCCACCTCCTCGGCTACGAGCTGCCCGAGCCGCTCGGCTACTCGCAGCAGATGTACCGCCACAGGACCGCACACCTCGTCGAGGTGACGACCGACGACGGCCCCACCGGGTGGGGCGAGTGCTTCGGCGCAGGTCCGGTGGCACGGGCGAACAGGACCATCGTGGAGGAGGTGATCGCGCCGCGCCTCCTCGGCCGCGACCCGCTCGACCGCGAGGTCCTATGGCACGAGGTCTACAACGGCCTGCGCGACCATGGCCGCGGCGGCATGCCGCTCGAAGCGCTGTCGGGCATCGACATCGCGCTCTGGGACATCGCCGGCAAGGCTGCAGGGATGTCCCTGTCGCGTCTCCTCGGCGGCCGATTCCGCGATCGCGTCCCGGTCTACGGGTACGGGATGATGCTGCGCGAGTTGCCGGACCTCGCCGGTGCCTTCGCCGAGGAGGCGGCGGCGCTCGAGGCGGCGGGCTTCCGCGCCGTGAAGATGAAGGTTGGGCGGGGTGTCGCCGAGGACGTCCGCCTGGTCGAGGCGGTCCGGCACGCCCTACGCGACAGCACGCGGCTGATGGTGGACGCCAACCACGCCTACCACACCGCCGACGCCTTCGCCGTGGGCCATGCGCTGGAGCGCCTCGGCGTCCACTGGTTCGAGGAGCCCGTGGTGCCGGAGGACCTTGAGGGTTACCGCGAGCTGCGCGCGCGGCTCGCCGTCAACATCGCCGGTGGGGAGACCGAGTGCACGCGGTGGGGCTGGCGCCGGCTGCTCGAGGGACGCTGCCTGTCCATCGCGCAGCCCGAGGTGTGCGCGCTCGGCGGCATCACCGAGTATGCGAAGGTGCTGGCGCTCGCCCACGCGCACCTGACGCCGGTGATCAATCACGTCTGGGGCTCCGCGCTCGCAGTGGCGGTCAACCTCCAGCTCCTCGCGGCGATGCCCCCGGTGCCCGGCGGCTTGCACCCCGACGAGCCCATGCTGGAGTACGACACGACGCACAACGCCTTCCTCACCGAGCTCGCGCAGGAGCCGCTCGCCATCGTCGAGGGGGTGGCAAGACACGGCCACGTCGACGTTCCCGACCGCCCTGGCCACGGGGTGACGCCCGATCCGGAGGTGCTCCGCCGCTACGCCCTCGTTTGATGGATCGGCGAGCCGCGCGCCTCGGACACCTTGCCTGCGGAGCGCTGCAGGGCCAAGTTGCGTGCCATGGCAACTAGGAGCTTCCGATGGTCGAACCATCTCCCAACGTCGCGCTCATCGTCGGTGCAGGGCCAGGCTTCTCCGGGGCGATTGCCCGGCAGCTCCTAGCGCGCGGCTGGCGCGTGGCGCTCGCCTCCCGGCGGGCGGACGCTGCCCTTGCTGAGGAGCTCGGCGGCCACGCCTACCGCCTCGACGCCGGCGACGCAGCAGCGACGCGGACGCTGTTCGCCGAGGTGGAGCGTGACCTCGGGACGCCGAGCTTCGTCATGTACAACCCGTCGGCGCGGGTGCGCGGGCCGTTCGTCGAGATCGACCCTGCCGAGGTGGAACGCGCCCTCCGCGTCACCGCCTACGGCGGCTTCTTGGTGGCGCAGGAGGCGGCGCGGCGCATGGTGGAGGCCGGCGAGGGGAGCATCCTCCTCACCGGGGCGACGGCGTCGATGAAGGGAGTGCCGTTGTCCGCAGCGTTCGCCATGGGCAAGTTTGCGCTGCGCGGCCTCGCCCAGTCCATGGCCCGCGAGCTTCAGCCCAAGGGCGTCCACGTGCTGCACGTTGTCATCGACGGTGCGATCCTGCCGCCCGGTGCCGGGACTGGGGACCAGGACAGGCTCGACCCCGAGGCGATCGCCACCACGTGCCTTGCCCTCCTCGACCAGCCCCGCAGCGCCTGGACCTGGGAGGTGGAGGTCCGCCCCTACGTCGAACGCTTCTGACGCCCCAACGCAGTCGTCGGAACGAAGGCAAATGCTCTCCAATCGAAGGACCGTGACACGCCTCCTCGATCCCACGACGTGCTGCGTCGAGGCGGACGCAGCGCCGCTGTTCTTGCGGCACTCTTCCCTGCGGCGGTGCGCTCGTCGACGTCCGAGACCGAGCGCCACGCCGTTGCCACGCTCGCCGGCACCTTCGTCGCGTCGGCGCCCCGGCACGGCGGGGGCACCCGCTGGGCCCTGGTCTTCACCCATGCCCTCGACGACGACGTGACGCAGCGCCCGTTCAAGTTCCGCACCCTCGGGCCTACGAGCTCGGCGACGTCGTCGGCTGGGCTGGCAAGGACGTCCGTGCCGCGACGTCCGAGGCATGGCCCATCCGCCACGGCCGGCGATCGCCTCGCGCAGGGTCGCGCAGGGCGTCGCGGACGTCGGCGCGGTCGGCGACAGGGATCCGATCGGGCCCGACGTCTGCAACGAGGTCGACCGCCGAGGGTCCGTCGTGCGCCCGTCCTTGCGTCAGCGCCGGCGCGGCAGGGCGGCCCTCGGCCTCGACGAGGGCCTGGATCTTGGGGGCCGGCCGCCGCGCGAGCGTCCCATCGAGGCGTCGTCGGCTGCCTTTGCCGTTGGCGCCATGCTGATGGGACGCGCACCGACGAGCCGTCGACGAACTTAAGGTCCCCGGCGTGCGCCTCGGCGAGTTCGGCGAAGCGGCGGTCCGAACGCCGCTTTTGCGCCACCGGTCAACCCCAAGAAGATCGCTCTCGACCAAAGAGCCGGAGCATCTGATCCGCGTCTCGGAAGACCCAGCTGCCCTGGCACCGCAAGCTCTACCTCTCCGACCCAACCCCATCGAGGCGTTCGGCATGGCGGACCGTGGCCCGACGCCGATCGTTGGGCCGACACCTCAAGCACCGGCTGCGCCAACTCGAAAGTTGGTCGCAGAGCGCTGCGTGGACGACGACATCGTCCGCACCGAGGGCGACCGCCCGTGGTTCGGCGCACGCCCGCGCGACAAGGAGGTGTGTGCACCGGCCCGCCGGCCCCGAGCAGCTCCTCCCCGCGGCGGTGCTGCGCCGCTGACGGGCGAGCGCTGATGCGCCCATCGCGATTGGTGGTTGGCTCGCCGCGGGGCCGATCCGTCGTCGGCCTTCCACCTGTCCCGCAGCCGCAGCGCCATCGACGGTCACGGACGAGGGTTCCGTAGCGCTGCTCAGCATGATCGCGATCGCGCCGCCGCGGGGCAGCGAGCCTTGGAGCACGACGCCGGTGGGCACCGGCGCCTGAGGGCACCGGCGCCTGTGGGAGGATGGACGTCCTGCTGTCGACCGATCGGAGCCGCTCAGCGTCGGACCGCTCTAAGGTCGCCGGGGTCGAAAGGCCGGCGGCGATCAGCGCATTCCGGTGTTCGTTGCGGGGGAAGCGAGGTCCGTCCCCGGAGAGTACGAACGCCAGCGGCTCGCCGTCATCCGCCTCCAGGGCCAGGAGCTCGACCGGCGTCTTCCGCGAGCTGCCCCCGTCAGCGCGTGAGGCGCTTGTACTTGACGCGGCGGGGGACGATGGCGTCGGGGCCGAGGCGGCGCTTCTTGTCCTCCTCGTAGTCCGCGAAGTTGCCCTCGAACCACTCCACGTGGCTGTCGCCCTCGAAGGCGAGGATGTGCGTCGCGAGGCGGTCGAGGAAGAAGCGGTCGTGGCTGATGACGACCGCGCAGCCCGCGAAGTCCTCGAGCGCGTCCTCCAGCGCCGACAGCGTCTCGGTGTCGAGGTCGTTCGTGGGCTCGTCGAGCAGAAGGACGTTCGCCCCCGACTTCAGCATCTTGGCGAGGTGCACGCGGTTGCGCTGCCCACCCGACAGGTTGCCGACCTTCTGCTGCTGGTCACCGCCCTTGAAGTTGAACGCGCCGACGTAGGCGCGCGACTGCATCTCCCGCTTGCCGAGCTCGATGACGTCGTTGCCCCCCGAGATCTCCTCCCAGACGGACTTCTTGCCGTCCAAGCTGTCGCGGGACTGGTCGACGTATCCGAGCACGACGGTGTCGCCGACCCGCACCGTGCCGGCGTCGGGCTCCTCCTGCCCGGTGATCATGCGGAACAGCGTCGTCTTGCCCGCGCCGTTGGGGCCGATGATCCCGACGATGCCGCCAGGGGGGAGGGCGAAGGAGAGCTCGTCGATGAGGACGCGGTTGCCGTAACCCTTCCTGAGGCGCTCGACGTCGATCACGGTGCCGCCGAGGCGCGGGCCTGACGGGATGATGATCTGTGCGTCCGACGAGCGCGTGCGCTCCTCGTTGCGCTTCAGGAGCTCGTCGTAGGCCTGGATGCGCGCCTTCGACTTCGTCTGACGCGCCTTGGGGCTCGACTGGATCCACTCCCGCTCGCGCTCCAGCGCGCGCTGCTCGGCGGAGCCTTCCCGCTTCTCCTGCAGCAGCCGCTTGGCCTTCTTCTCGAGGTAGGCGGTGTAGTTGCCCTCGTAGGGGATACCGCGGCCGCGATCGAGCTCCAGGATCCAGCCCGTCACGTTGTCGAGGAAGTAGCGGTCGTGTGTGACGATGAGGATCGCGCCCGGGTAGACCCGCAGGTGGTTCTCGAGCCACGCGACGGTCTCGGCGTCGAGGTGGTTGGTGGGCTCGTCGAGCAGGATGAGGTCCGGCTGCGACAACAGGAGCTTGCACAGCGCGACGCGGCGGCGCTCGCCGCCCGACAGGTTCTCCACGCCGGAGTCGTCCGGCGGGCAACGCAGCGCGTCCATCGCCTGGTCGATCTGGCTGTCGAGGTCCCAAAGGTTCTGGCTGTCGATCTCGTCCTGCAGCCGCGCCATCTCGTCGGCGGTCTCGTCCGAGTACTCCATGGCGAGCTCGTTGTAGCGCTCGAGCTTCGCCTGCTTCGCGGCGACGCCCTCCATGACGTTCTCGCGGACGGTCTTGCCCTCGTCGAGCTGCGGCTCCTGGGGCAGGTAACCGACCTTGGCGCCCTCAGCGACCCAGGCCTCGCCGTTCCACTCCTTGTCGACGCCGGCCATGATCTTGAGCAGCGTCGACTTGCCCGAGCCGTTGGGGCCGAGCACGCCGATCTTTGCGTCCGGGTAGAACTGCAGGTGGATGTTGTCGAGGACCTTCTTGGATCCGTAGGTCTTGGACAGGCCCTGCATGTGATAGATGAACTGCCGCGCCATCGGCCTCGTCCGTCAAGTGTGGAGGGGGTGTGCGCCGGCTTGGCCGAGCGCGCGGCAACACGTGGCAAAGCCGCCTGCGTTTGGCAAGCGGGGACGCGACATGGACGAGGGGTGGTCAGTGGCCTGATGCGCGCACGCGCCCAGCCCAGCAGGGCCACCGGAGAAGCCTCGGCCCGTTGGCCAAGGCTAACTCTCGCTCACGGCCTTACCGTTTGCGTTCACCAAGCGGCGACGTCAGCCGGGCCCGGCGTGGGGTCCGACCAACTGCGACGGGGTCCCACCGGCAACGTCAGCTCCAGCGCAGCTCGGTGATCTCATAGGCGCGGGCCCCGCCGGGGGCGGACACCTCCACGGTGTCGCCGACGCCCTTGCCGATCAGAGCGCGGGCGATGGGCGAGGAGATGGACACCCGACCGGCCTTCACGTCCGCCTCCACGTCGCCCACGATCTGGTAGCGACGCTCCTGCTCGGTGTCCTCGTCGACGAGGGTGACGTGGGCGCCGAACTTCACAGTGTCGCCCGACAGCTTCTTAAGGTCGATGACCTCGGCACGCGACAGCATGTCCTCGAGCTCTGCGATGCGCCCCTCGTTGTGCGACTGCGCCTCCTTGGCCGCATGGTATTCGGCGTTCTCCGAGAGGTCCCCGTGCGCGCGGGCCTCCGAGATCGCCTGGATGATCTTGGGGCGCTCCTCGGACGTGCGGCGCTTCAGCTCGCCTTCCAGCGACGCATACCCCTGCGCCGTCATCGGGATCTTTTCCATTGCCGTTCGAACTTTCTTATGACGCCGCTCTTCGCGAGCGAAGTGTGATAGTGTCCACCAGAGTCCGGCGAAAAAGCAAGCGCTGACGGTGGGCCGCCGACGATCGTCAGAGGTAGGATCGCCCAGCGCGCGCCACAAGCGCACGGTCCGCCAGGAACGCCGGTGCGGTCGCCCCGCTCAGGAGCGTGCAGGGGCTCTGGTGTAGGCCTGGAGCGGCGTGACGCTCAGCTCGGCGCTCCCCTGCAGGACGATGCCCTGCGCGGCGGCGAGCGCTCCGGCGAGCGTCGTGTAGTACGGCACCCGCTGCGTCAGCGCGGCGCGGCGCATGGAACGGGAATCGGACAGGGACTGCGGCCCCTCGGCGGTGTTCAGCACGAGCTGAACCGAGCCGTTCTTGATGGCGTCCACGATGTGCGGCCGTCCCTCCGAGACCTTGTTGATGCGCTCGCAGGCGATGCCGTTCGCCTCAAGGTCGCGCTGGGTGCCGGACGTCGCGACGAGGGTGAAGCCGGCCTCGGTGAGCTGCGTGGCAGCGCCGCGGATCGCCGCCTTGTCGCCGTCGCGCACGGAGACGAACACGGTGCCCTTGGCAGGAAGGGCGTTGCCGGCGGCGAGCTGGCTCTTCACGAAGGCAAGGGCGAACGTCCTGTCGATCCCCATCACCTCGCCCGTCGACTTCATCTCAGGGCCAAGAACCGTGTCGACCTCGGTGAAGCGGGAGAACGGGAACACGGCCTCCTTGACGGCGACGTGGGAAAGTGTGGGGGACGCGAGGTCGAAGGAGGAGAGCCGCTCGCCGGCCATCACGCGGGCGGCGATCTTGGCGATGGGCAGTCCGATGGTTTTGGCGACGAACGGCACGGTGCGCGAGGCGCGCGGGTTGACCTCCAGGATGAAGATCGTGCCGCCGCGCACCGCGAACTGGACGTTCATCAGCCCGACGACGCCGAGCGAGAGGGCGAGCGCGGCCGTCTGGGCACGGAGCTGCTCGACGATCGCCTCCGGCAGCGTGCGGGGGGGCAGCGAGCAGGCCGAGTCGCCCGAGTGGATGCCGGCCTCCTCGATGTGCTCCATGACGCCGCACACGAACACCTCCTCGCCGTCCGACAGCGCGTCGACGTCCACCTCCACCGCGCGATCGAGGTAGCGGTCGAACAGCAGCGGGTTCTTGCCGAGCAGCATGTTGATCTGCCCGGTCTTGTCGTTCGGGTACTTGGCCCGCACTGGGCCGGGGATCAGGTGGGACAGCGCGCCGAACAGGTAGCGGTCGAGCTGCTCCTCGTCGCGGATCACCTGCATGGCACGGCCGCCCAGCACGTAGGATGGGCGCACGACGAGGGGCATCCCCACCTCTGAGGCGATGATGCGGGCCTGCTCCACCGAGTAGGCGATGCCGTTCTCGGGCTGCTTGAGGCGCAGGCGGCGTAGGAGCTTCTGGAAGCGGTCGCGATCCTCGGCGAGGTCGATGGCGTCGACGCTCGTGCCGAGGATGGGGTAGCCGGCGTCGACGAGGCCCTGGGCGAGGCCGAGCGGCGTCTGCCCGCCGAACTGCACGATGACGCCCATCAGCCGGCCCGACGACCGCTCGACGGCGAGGACCTCGAGGACGTCCTCCAGCGACAACGGCTCGAAGTAGAGCCGATCGGAGGTGTCGAAGTCGGTCGACACCGTCTCCGGGTTGCAGTTGACCATCACGGTCTCCACCCCCGCCTCCGACAGCGCGTAGCAGGCGTGGCAGCAGCAGTAGTCGAACTCGATGCCCTGGCCGATGCGGTTCGGCCCGCCGCCGAGGATCACCACCTTGTTGCGCGTCGAGGGCGCGGCCTCGCTCTGCGGCGCGCCGGCGAAGTCGGCCTCGTAGGTCGAGTACATGTAGGCGGTCGGCGCGGCGAACTCGGCGGCGCAGGTGTCGATGCGCTTGTAGACCGGGCGGACGCCGAGCCGCGCGCGATGGGCGCGCACCTCCTCGTCCGTGAGGCCGGCCAGCGTGGCGAGCCGCTGGTCGGAGAAGCCGGCCGCCTTGAGCCGCCGCGTCATCGCCGCGGTGGGCGGCAGGCCGAGCGCCCGCACCTTGTCCTCCAGGGCGACGATCTCGGCGATCTCCTCGAGGAACCAGCGATCGATGCGGCTTTGCTCGTAGACCTGATCGACGGTGAAGCCGCGCCGCATGGCTTCGGCGACCTTGAGGAGGCGGTCTGGCCGTGGGACGCCGATCGCGGCGCGTATCGCCTGGTTCTCCTCGCCGGGGACGAGGCCCTCGATCTCCATGTCGTCGAAGCCGGACAGGCCGGTCTCTAGCCCGCGCAGGGCCTTCTGCATCGCCTCCTTGAAGGTGCGGCCGATGGCCATGACCTCGCCGACGGAGCGCATGGAGGTGGTGAGCGTGGTGTCGGCGCCCTCGAACTTTTCGAACGTAAAGCGCGGCATCTTGACGACCACGTAATCGATGGTCGGCTCGAAGGAGGCCGGCATCGTCCCCTTCGTGATCTCGTTGCGGATCTCGTCGAGGGTGTAGCCGACCGCGAGCTTGGCCGCGACGCGCGCGATGGGGAAGCCGGTGGCCTTCGAGGCCAGCGCCGACGAGCGCGACACGCGCGGGTTCATCTCGATGACGACCATGCGTCCGTCGGCGGGGTCGATGGCGAACTGCACGTTGGAGCCGCCGGTCTCGACGCCGATCTTGCGCAGGCACGCGATGGAGGCCGAGCGCATGCGCTGGTACTCCTTGTCGGTCAGCGTCAGCGTCGGCGCCACGGTGATCGAGTCGCCGGTGTGCACGCCCATGGGATCGACGTTCTCGATGGCGCAGACGATGATGGCGTTGTCCGCGCGGTCGCGGACCACCTCCATCTCGAACTCCTTCCAGCCAAGCACCGACTCCTCGATGAGCACCTCGGTGGTCGGCGAGGCATCGAGGCCACGCTCGACGATGTCGAGGAACTCGGCGCGGTTGTAGGCGATGCCGCCCCCCGTGCCGGCGAGGGTGAAGGAGGGGCGGATGATCGCCGGCAGTCCGATGGCCTCGAGGGCGTCGAGGGCCTCTGGCAGGGTGTGCGCGATCTGCGAGCGCGGCGACTCGAGGCCGATCTCGGTCATCGCCACCTTGAAGCGCTCGCGGTTCTCCGCGGTGCGGATCGCGTCCGCGTTCGCGCCGATCATCTCCACGCCGTAGCGCTCCAGCGTGCCGTCGTCATAAAGCGCCAGGGCGCAGTTGAGCGCGGTCTGCCCGCCCATCGTCGGCAGGAGCGCGTCGGGCCGCTCGGCGGCGATGATCTTCTCGACCATGGCCGGCGTGATCGGCTCCACGTAGGTGGCGTCCGCGAGCTCCGGGTCGGTCATGATCGTCGCCGGGTTCGAGTTGACGAGGACGACGCGGTAGCCCTCCTCCTTCAGCGCCTTCACGGCCTGCGTGCCGGAGTAGTCGAACTCGCACGCCTGGCCGATGATGATCGGCCCTGCGCCGATGATGAGGATCGTCGTGAGGTCGGTGCGTCTGGGCATGGGGGAGCGAGAAGTCGCAGTGGGACCGGGGAGGGAGGGGATGCCGACCCTATAGGGGAGGTCGGCGACAAACGCGAGGTGGTTTGCGGTATGCTCGCGGCTTCCCCCGTCGCGTCAGTCGTCCTCGCCGTCGTCCTCGGCTGAACCACCCGCCGCCGCACTCGGCTCGTTGGTCGACGACCATTCGACGGTGCGCCCGTCGAACTCCTCGACCCCGCAGGCGATGGCGTAGCAGGCGAGGCGGACCGTCTTCGGGATCTCCACCGACTTTCCGTCCCGATCGCCGCGCTCGTAGTACTGGATCATGCGCCGCTTGAGGCCAAGCCGCTCGGCGAGCTCCTTCTGCTTCCACTTGTTCGCTTTGCGCCAGGCGCGGAACTGGTCAGGCGTCATCGTCGCTCACGGAAAACACGCACAAAATGCGCCGAACACCGGTTGAAAAAGCGCACAAGGTGCGTACGTTACGGGTGGAGGCGCACTGGTTGCGGGAGAGGTAGCGAGGATCGGCATCGAACGCCAGCCGTTTCAGCGCCGTTGCCAACCCGCCGTCCTCCAGGGCGTCGGCGGAACAGCAACCGACAACATCGAAGGGTCGTAACATGCTCAATCACCTCCTCCTCGGCCAAGCCCTCATCCGCGCGCCACGCGTGCGTCGGCGCTGGTTCGAGCGGGTGCTGCCGCGCCAAGCACGCCCGCGCAAGCCGCTCGCGTCCCAGCGCAGGCACGGGGAGCATTGACGCAGCGTCCGCGCTAAAGTCCGTCCGGGATCTTGAGCGAGAGGACGCGCCATGCGCTGGGAAGGCCGCCGCCAGAGCGACAACGTCGTGGACCGCCGCGGGCGCGGCCCGATCTCCGGCAGGCGCGGGCTGCCGCGCGGGGGGCGGGTGCGCATCCCTCGCGGCGGCAGCTCGGGGGGGCTGCGCCGGGCCGGTGGCGGCTCCATCGTCCTCGTCATCCTCGTTGCGCTTGGGCTGTGGATCTTCGCCGGAATCAACCCGATCCAGCTCCTCGACATGCTGGCAAGGCAGGATGGTGCCGTCGTCACGCAGGCGCCGCGCAGCCCGGAGCAGGTCGCCGCCGACGACGAGCGCAGCCAGTTCCTGTCGGTGGTGCTTGCCGAGACCGAGGACACCTGGGGCAGGATCTTCCGCGACAGCGGCTCGACCTACGAGCCGCCGCGCTTGGTGCTCTACTCGGGGGCGGTCAACTCCGACTGTGGCTTCGGCACCGCCGCTGCTGGGCCGTTCTATTGCCCGGCCGACCGGCAGGTGTACGTCGACCTGTCCTTCTTCGACCTCCTCGCCCAACGGCTGAATGCTCCTGGCGACTTTGCCCAGGCCTACGTCGTTGCGCACGAGGTCGGCCACCACGTGCAGAACCTCACCGGGGTGCTGGGGCGCTACCAGCAGGCACGGCAGGGCCTGTCCGAGCGCGAGGCCAACGCCGTCTCGGTGCGGGTTGAGCTGCAGGCGGACTGCTACGCCGGCGTGTGGGCTCACTCGGCGGACCGCATCGGCCTCCTCGAGGAGGGCGACATCGATGAGGCGCTGGGCGCGGCGTCGGCCGTGGGCGACGACGTCATGCAACGGCGGACCCAGGGCACGGTGGTGCCGGAGAGCTTCAACCACGGCACCGCCGCAGAGCGGGCGCGCTGGTTCACCGTCGGCTACCGCTCCGGCGATCCTGGCGCCTGCGACACCTTCGAGGCGCGCTGACGCAGCTCCTCGTCCGCAGCGCTCAGCGGATGCCGTTCATTCAGGGCTGAGGGGACGCTCGAGCATCGCGACGCGCTTGCCGTGCGCCTCGTTGTGCCGCTCGGTGAGGACGCGGAAGCCGAGCGCCGCGTGGAACGCCATGGATGTCGGGTTGGGCGGATCGACGTTGACCTCCGCGCAGATCCGGCACAGCGCGTCCTCCTCGGCACGGCGCAGCGCGTCCTCGTAGAGCGCGCGGCCGATGCCCTGGCCCCGAGCCCGCGGAGACACAACGACGCGGTCGACGTAGAGGAAGCGCTCGAAGCGTGCCTCGAACCAGCGGTAGTTCAGGCTGTCGTAGGGGCGGCCGGGCAGGAGCGTGAGGAGCGCGCCGGCCACCGGGACGCGGTCCGTGCGGGCCACGCGAAGCCTTCCCATCGCCGCGAGCGTCAGCAGCGCGGCCTCGTCGAGCGCGTTGACCGCCGGCACCGCGGCGGTGTTGAGCGCCAGCACCGCCGGCACGTCAGCGGTCCCGAAGTCCTCAACGGCGAGGTGCGTCGCAGGGGCCTCGGGGCTTCGCTCGATGCTCAACGTGCGGCCGTCGGCTCCGCGTGCGCGATCATCTCGAGGAACCGGTCGAACAGCGCGTGGCTGTCGTGCGGCCCGGGCGACGCCTCGGGGTGGTACTGCACCGAGAACGCCGGCCGGTCGGTGAGGGCGAGCCCGCAGTTCGAACCATCGAACAGCGAACGGTGCGTCTCGCGCGCGTTCGCCGGCAGGGTCGAGGCGTCCACCATGAAGCCGTGGTTCATGGACACGATGGACACCGCGCCGGTGTCGACGTCGAGGACCGGGTGGTTCGCGCCGTGGTGCCCCTGACGCATCTTGGCCGTACGCGCCCCGATCGCGTGCCCCAGAAGCTGATGGCCGAGGCAGATGCCGAACGTCGGCAGTCGCCGGTCGAGCAGCGCGCGAAGCGTGTCGCCGACGACCGCGCTCGTCGCCTCAGGGTCGCCAGGGCCGTTGGACAGGAACAGGCCGTCCGGCTCGGTCGCCAGCACCTCCTGCGGGCTGGCCGTCGCCGGCAACACCGTGATGCGCGCCCCGCGCGAGGCGAGCAGGCGCAGGATGTTGCCCTTGATGCCGTAGTCGAGCGCGACGATGTGCGGCCCGGCAGCACCGAGCGCGCCATCGAAGCCGCGGCCCCAGGACCACGCACCGCCCGACCAGGGTGCGGGGGCGCGACCCGAGACGAGGGTCGCGAGCTCGGCCCCCGACATCGGCGGGGCCTCGCGCGCGAGAGTGAGGAGATCGTCCACGTCGAAGGCGCCGCGCGGGTCGTGCGACAGCGCGGCGTTGACCATCCCGTCCTCGCGGATGCGGGCGGTGAGCGCACGCGTGTCGATGCCGGTGATGCCCACGATGCCGCGGCGCAGCAGCCAGGCGTCGAACCCCTCGTGGGCCCGCCAGCTCTGCGGCTGCGTGATCGACGCGCGAAGGACGCAGCCGCGCGCCGCCACGGCGGCCTCCCGCGCCACGGTCTCGACGTCGTCCTCGTTGGCGCCGACGTTGCCGATGTGAGGAAACGTGAAGGTGACGATCTGCCCCGCGTAGGACGGGTCGGTCAGGATCTCCTGGTACCCGGTCATCGCGGTGTTGAAGCACAGCTCCCCCACCGTCACCCCCGTCGCACCGGCCCCGGACCCGAACAGCACGAGGCCGTCCGCGAGCGCCAGGCACGCCGTGGGCGTCGGGTCGTCCCAGCCCAGCGCCTCGCCCGTCATCCTCGTTCCTCCATCGCGCCTCGGCGTGGCGCCGTCCACTGCCGACCCGATTTAGCGGGCCGCCCGGCGCCTGAACACCCCGCCCAACCAAGGCCCGCCGAGCGCCTGCATCGCGGAACCGCTGGGCGCCGTGGGCGGCTCGACGCCCTCGTCGGACGATCCCTCGACGCGCTCGCCGGACGATCCTTGGCGCTTTGCCACCCCTTAACCATCTATGTAAGCCAGACGACAGCACGGTCTGGCAGTCATGCATTCGTCAGCGGGACGCGATCCGTGGCCGAGCCGTTCGAGGGGAGTTGGCGATAGGGAACGACGGTGTTAAGCGCCACGCCGCGCGTGTCCGTGTCAGCAGGGTGTCATCATGAACGTCCGAGAACAGCTGCAAGCCGCGATCCGCGAAGCCAGCGAGCACGACGAGCGACGTCGCTTGTGTACGCTGCGCCTCATGCAGACCGCCATTCGCGATCGCGACCAGGCGCACTGCGTGGGGCATGGCGAGAAGATCACGCACGGTGAGATCGCCGCGCTCCTCACCAGGATGATCAAGCAGCGTGAGGAGCAGATCGCGGACGAGCACGATCCGCAGGCGGTCCGCGAGGCGGCCACCGAGATCGAGACGATCCGCGAGTTCATGCCGCCGTTGATGGACGACGTGGCGTTGCACAGCGCCTGTGCGCAGGCCGTGCGTGACGTCGGCGCCGCGGGGCTGCGCGATGTCGGGCGCACGATCAGCACGCTGAAGAAGCGCTACCCGGACCAGATCGACGTCGGGCGCGCCAGCAACCTCGTCAAGGGCATGCTGCGCTGACCTCGGCGCGTTGCGGGGCTCCTCAGCGTCCGTGGTGACCCCGCCCATCCGCCCAGCCCGACGGTCCCTCGACATCAAGCGCCACCGCACAGGCCGCGCCGCCGTACGATGAGGCCGCCGTTGGCGCTTCCACGCGTACGGCCTCGAGGACCGCGCGAGGTCCGTTGAGGCGCGCCGGACCCAGCGGCCCGCCGACGCAGGGTCGACGAATGGCCATGCCGTCCTCGAGCTGGCGCCTGGCGCCTCGCGCAGTTGTGCCGAGCGCGCTGTTGGGGTGACGAGCGCCTCGATCGCCACGCCACCGCACCGGCCGCGCCGCCGTACGATGTGCAGCCATTGGCGCTTCGACGCGTACGGCCTTCGCGATGTGCAGCCATTGGCGCTTCGACGCGTACGGCCTTGAGGACGGCGCGAGGTCCGTTGACGCTCGCCGGACCCAGCGGCCCGCCGACGCAAGCTCGACGGATGGCCACGCGGTCCTCGAGCTGGCGCCTGGCGCCTCGCGCATCTGTGCCGAGCGCGCTGTTGCGGTGACGAGCGCGTCGATCGCCACGCAACCGCATCGAGCTCGCCATCTCGCACCCCAACGATTGGTGCCGCGTCGCCCGCGCGCTGCGACCGGCTGTCTTCGAGCTGCGCGTCCGCCGTCGCCGTCGCACTCGTCATCCGGTGGTCGTGCTGATCGTGTCCAGGACCACCGTGTGAAGAACCGAGGAAGCGGACCATCGGCGCGACACCCCGTCGCGCGGCCGGCGAACGGACGCCGCCTGAGGCGTGACCGCAAGCGGGCCTACGACGTCGTTCGTGCATCCTACCGTCCTGCCACGGGCGGCGGGACCTCGTGGGCTGGGACGTCGCTCCCGCCAACAGGTTGGACGGGGACGGAGGACGACCGGTGCGCCGGCCTTGGGACGCCCGGCCTCAGGATCGCGCGCACGGCGGCGGCGTCAGCGCACGAGGACGTTGCGGAACTGCCAGGGGTCGGCGGGGTCGATGTCCTCAGGGAAGAGGCCGGGGCGACCGGTGAGCGGCGTCCAGTCCGTGTAGTAGCCGTGCACCGGGCCGAGGTAGGGCGACTGCACCTCGAGGCACCTCGTGTGGTCCATCTCGTCCGCTTCGACGATGCCAGCCTCCGGGTTCTCCAGCGCCCAAACCATGCCGGCGAGGACGGCGGACGTGACCTGAAGGCCCGTGGCGTTCTGGTATGGCGCGATGCGCCGCGTCTCCTCGATGGAGAGTTGCGAGCCGTACCAGTACGCGTTCTTCACGTGGCCATAAAGAAGCACGCCGAGCTCGTCGATGCCGTCCTCGATCTCGTCCTCGTGGAGCACGTGGAGGACGGACTGCACCTCGCCGGCCTGGCCGAACATCTCGTGCAGCGACAGGACCGCGTCGTTCGCCGGATGGTAGGCGTAGTGGCAGGTCGGCCGGTACTCCGGGTCGAGCCCCTCCCCGACGGTGTAGTAGTCGGCGATGGACACGCTTTCGTTGTGCGTCACCAGGAAGCCGTACTGCGGCCCCGGCGTCGGGCACCAGCTGCGCACACGCGTGTCGGCGCCAGGCTGCAGCAGGAAGCGCGCGGCCCGGCAGCCCGACCCCTCAGGTTGCGCGCGAAGGTTGCCAGGCTGCCAGCGCTCGTGCGTGCCCCAGCCGAGCTCGGCGGGCTGCAGGCCCTCAGAGATGAAGCCCTCCACCGACCACGTGTTCCAGAACGCGTCCATCGGCTTGGGGTGCCTCGCGCGCTGGGTGTCGCGCTCGGCGATGTGGATGCCGGTGACGCCGAGCTCCTGCATGAGCTTGGCCCACCCCTCCCGGTCCGGAGGCGGAGCAACATCCTGACCGGCGTCCTTGGCGAGGTCGAGGAGCGCTTGCTTGACGAACCAGGACACCATCCCTGGGTTCGCGCCGCAACAGGAGACCGCCGTGGCACCGCCCGGCCTCGCGCGCTTCTCGGCACGCACGGTTTCGCGCAGGTGGTAGTTGGTGCGCGTGTGCGCCGGCGACTCCCGGTCAAAGTAGAAGCCCGGCCAGGGCTCGACCACGGTGTCGATGTAGAGCACACCAAGCTCGCGCGTCAGCCGCAGAATATCGAGCGAGGACGTGTCCACCGACAGGTTCACGCAGAAGCCCTGACCGTCCCCCTCGGTGAGCAGAGGCGACAGCAGGTCCCGATGGTTCTCCCGGGTGACCGCCTCGTGGAGGAAGCGGATGCCGCGCTCGTCGAGCAGTGCCCGGTCGACGTCCGACGGGTCGATGACTACCATGCGCGAGGCATCGTAGTCGAAGTGCCGCTCGATGAGCGGCAGCGTGCCGCGGCCGATGGAGCCGAAGCCGATCACGACGATCGGTCCGGTGATGGTGCCGTGGCGCGGCCAGTCGCTCATTCGTACGTCTCCCCGGTGCCGCCCGGGCGTACCATGGCGACCGGTGTCCCGCTACGGAGGCGCGGCGGTGGCGCAGCGGAGGGGGGCGCACACGCGGGCAACCGTCCCGCAGTCGGCCTCAACGCCAAGGCTGGCGGGCGCCGCCCCTGACGTGCCTTCTCTTGGGCCGTCAGGCGGCGGCGGACGAAGACGAACTCGTCGGCGCGGCCGTCCCTTCGTCGAGGACCGGCAGCGCGCCGGGGAAGGTGCGGCTCGGACCGGAGAAGTCGAGCCAGGGTCCGATGACGCCGTGCGCGTCGCGGGTCATCGCGAGGAACAGCTCGCCCTCGGCTGCGGCCTCGACGTCGTGCGGACCCAGGGTGCCGTCCACCTCGGCGCACCCGATGGAGACGGTGATGCCGCCGGCCTCGGCCGTGCCGCAGGCGCCGTGCACCGCCTCCTGCACACGCCTGGCGACCGGAAGGGCGAAGGGCAGGCTCGCATGCGGCAAGAGCACGCCGAAGCGGTCGAAGTCGATCGCGGTGCACAGGTCGCACTCGCGGGTGGCGCGGCTGATGTGCGTCGCCACCTCGGCGCGCAGCCGCTCCCAAGCCGCCTCCCCGATGGACTTGCGCACCGCCGCTGCATCGTCGATGGCGACGAGCAGGTAGGCGTACTCGTGTCCGTAGCGCTCGTGCATGCGCCAGTGATGCTCGAGCTGGTTCTGGAACACGATGTGCGGCACGGTTCCGGTGAGGTCCTCGAACACTCGCAGTGCCTGGTTGCGACGGTTCGCGGACGAGCGGACCGCCTCGTTGCTGACGGCGAAGCCGCACAGGAGCGTGCCGAAGGGGAGCCAGATCAGAAGTGGGACAACGACGTTCTGCCGGTTCCTCACCTCGCCCAGCGCAGGGGCGAGGAAGCCGAGGAGGCACAGCGGTGACGCGACGGCCGCCGCAAGCACCGCCCGCCGTGCGATGGGAGCGTTCGCTCGGCGCCACAGGAGGTGGACGCTGAGCCCCACCAACGCGCACAGCACGATGCCGGACGTCCCCATGAGGACGGCGGGCCCGCCCTCCGCCGCGCGCATGATGAGCGGGACCGGCAGCATGACCGCGGTGCCGACCGGCCCGCCGAACAGGCTGCCAACGACGATGAGGACGCCGCGACCGTCGATGACGAAGCCGTCGGCGTAGGTGGGCATTGCCATGACGAGCGCCAGGAAGGCGGCGCAAACCGCCCCGACGGCCGCCTGACGGGCGTGGTGGTTCGCAAGAACGTCGAACACGATGCCCAGCACGAAGGCGAAGGCGACCAGTAAGCTCGCCGACAAAAGCAGCTGATGGAACGCCGCCGTCATCAAACCTCTCCCTACGTGACCACGATGGGCCGTCCCCAAAGCACTGTCGCCAGCAGGCTAAGACGTGCGGCTGGTGCGGGGCTGGACCGGCTTTGCAGCGCGCTCAGGATCCGTAGGGAGGGTCGGGGATGGAGCGGTGGGCCTCGCGCAGCGCGCTCGACCAGGCATCGCGCACGTGGGCGAAGTAGCCGTCGGCCTCGGTGATGCGCGTGTTGACGCTTGTGGCGAGCCGGTCGCGCGGCAGCACCATCGCGTCCACCGGCAGCCCGACTGCAAGGTTGGAGCGGATGGTGCTGTCCATGGAGATGAGGGCGATCTTCAGCGCCTGCGGCAGCGGCGTGTGGAAGTCGATCGCGCGGTCGATGATCGGCTTGCCATACTTGTGCTCGCCGATCTGCAGGAACGGCGTGTCCTCGGTCGCTTCGAGGAAGTTGCCGGCACGGTACACCATGAACAGGCGCAGCCGCCGCGTGCCGATCTGCCCGCCGAGGAGCAGCGTGCACTCGAACCCGCCGCCGTCCTCCTTCAGGGCCTCGCCGTCGCGCTCGCGCACGGTCCGCACCGCTTCGCCGGCGAACTGCGCAAGCTCGAACATCGAGCCGACGGTGAACAGGGTCCGAAGGTCGCCGTCGGCCGAGGGCAGACCCTCCAGCATGTGGTTCACCACGGCCTGCGTCACGGCGAGGTTGCCGGCGGTCGCCACGGCGATCACACGCTCGCCCCGCGCCTCGAACACCTGCAGCTTGCGGAAGGTCGCGATGTTGTCGACGCCGGCGTTGGTGCGCGTGTCGCCGACCATCACGAGGCCGGCATCAAGCAGCAGCCCGACGCAGTAGGTCATCTGCCGCTCCGCTCACCCTTGCGACTGGGATTGTGACTGGGACCTGCCGTCCTGCACCTGACGGCTCTGGGAGACCGCACGGTCCACTGTGACAGCGACCGACAAGGCCTCGCCCGCACCGCCGTAGGTCGCACCGCGCACCGGCGAGGCGCTCAACGTGTCGAGGCCCACCGCGACGCGAACGTAGGCATCGGTGGCGCTCGCCCCGAACGTGGGGTCGAGGGACACCCAGCCGAGGCCGTCCACGTGCACCTCGGCCCATGCGTGGCTCTCGTGGTGGGTGCGCGGCTGACCCTCGACGTACTGGTAACCCGACACGTAGCGCGCCGGCAGACCGTCAGCCCGCGCCGCGGCGATGAGGACGTGGGTGAGGTCCTGGCACACACCGCGGCCAGCGGCGAGCGCTGCGGTCGCCGGCGTCGCGGCGGTGGTGCTTCCCCGCTCGTAGGCGATGCGCTCGTGGACGAGCCGGTTGAGCGCGTGCGCGCGGTCGAGGGCCGCCTCGCCGACGCTGGCGCGCGCAGCGCCGGCGAGCGCCACCAGCGAGGCGTCCGCCTTCGTGAGGGGGGTCTGTCGGCGCCAAACGCCGAGGGGTTGTGGCTCCGGCGCACCGGCGGCGACGCCGCTCGTCGGCTCGGTGTCCACCGTGCCGACCGCCGTCACGCGCAGCCGCTCGCCAGGGTCATGCGCGTAGAAGGTGTGGACGATGTTGCCGAACGCGTCCTCCGCCCGGCGCAGCGTCGCATCGCCGGTGACGTCGATCCGCCAGGAGCGCACGGTCTGGTTCGCGGTGGAGCGCGGCGTGAGGCGCAGGAGCTCGATCACCGAGGCCGGGGCAACCTCGTAGGTGTAGGTCGTCTCGTGGCTGACGGTGATGCGCATGAGGTCCCTTCAAGGCGATGAACCGACCCGACAGGCCGGTTCCGGTCAACGCAGGTACTGCGCCTCGATGGCCTCCGCCAAGGCGTTGTTCTCGCGGATCGCCCGTTGCAGGAACTCGTGCAGCCCCTCCCGGTACATCGTGTCGACCGATGAGTTGGCGAGCCTCGCGTGGTAGGCGCGACCGGCGCGCTGGGCGGGGCCCTGGCGGCCGTAGTCGTTGGCGAGGTCGTCGAGGAAGTCGAGGGTGAACTTGGAGCAGTTGGCGATGGATCGCGGCAGCTCGCGGCGCAGCGTCAGGAGCTCCGCGACGCGCCACGGCCGCAGCGCGTCGCGGAACACCCACTGGTATGCGGTGAGCGCGGAGGCACCGCGCAGGATCGACGACCATTGGAAGTAGTCGAGCCCCCCGCCGACGGGGTCGCTCTCCGGCAGCAGCACGTGGTACTTCACGTCAAGGATCCGGGCCGTCGCGTCGCCCCGTTCCACGTACGTGCCGAGGCGGAAGAAGGCGTGGGCGTCCGTGCGCAGCATCGTGCGGAAGGCCGAGCCGTCGAACTTCAGGCACGCGGCCTTCACGAACTCGAGGAACTCACTGAGCTGGCGCGGCGACATGGCGTCCGCGTTGTAGCGCCTCAGCTCGAGCCATGCGTCGTTGATCGCCTCCCACATCTCGCGGGTGATCGCGGTGCGCACGGCGCGCGCGGAGCGGCGCGCCACGTCGAGGCAGAAGAAGATCGAGGACGGGTTGTTGGCGTCGAAGCCCATGAAGCGGATGACGTTGCGTCGGGACGCCTCGTCGTAGCGCTCGCGGAACAACGCCTCGCCGCCGGTGGCGATGACCGCCGACTCCCACTCGTTCATGGAGCCGGCGTAGGTCGACGGGAGCGAGGAGAGGCGCGAGGCGACGTCGAGGATGCGTGCGGTGTTCTCGGCGCGCTCGGTGTAGCGGGCGAGCCAGTAGAGGTCGTTGGCGACGCGGGACAGGAGCATGATGAGGGTCCGGTGGGCAGCTCAAGCGCGCATCAGGCGAGCACCCAGGTGTCCTTGGTGCCGCCGCCTTGGCTGGAGTTGACCACGAGCGAACCCTCCTCGAGCGCGACGCGGGTGAGGCCGCCGGGCACGGTCCTGATGCCGTCGGAGCCGTAGAGCACGAACGGCCTGAGGTCGACGTGGCGCGGTGCGATGCCCTCGTCCACGAAGGTGGGGCAGGTGGACAGGGCAAGGGTCGGCTGAGCGATGAACTCGTCCGGATCGGCCTTGAGCTTGCCGCGGAACTCCTCGATCTGCGCGGAGCTCGCCGCGGGGCCGACGAGCATCCCGTAGCCCCCCGAGCCCGAGACGGTCTTGACCACGAGGTCCGGCAGGTGGTCGAGGACGTGCGCCAGGGCATCGGGCTCGCGGCAGCGCCAGGTGGGCACGTTGTTCAGGATCGGCTCCTCGCCGAGGTAGAAGCGCACGATCTCCGGCACGTAGGTGTAGACCGCCTTGTCGTCGGCGATGCCCGTGCCCATGGCGTTCGCCACCGCGACGTTGCCCGAGCGGTAGGCCGACAGGAGCCCGGGGACGCCGAGCACCGAGTCCGGGCGGAACGCGAGCGGGTCGAGGAAGTCGTCGTCGAGCCTGCGGTAGATCACGTCGACGCGCTGCGGGCCCTCGGTGGTGCGCATGTAGACCGTGTCGTCGCGCACGAAGAGGTCCCGCCCCTCGACGAGCTCGACGCCGAGCCGGTCGGCGAGGAAGGTGTGCTCGTAGAACGCCGAGTTGTACTGGCCGGGTGTCAAGATCACGACCGTCGGCTCGGACGGCGCCGTCGGCGGCGCGAGGGACTGGAGCGTCGCGAGCAGCTCGTTGGGGTACTGCTCCACCGGCTGGATGACGTGCTCGTTGAACAGGTCCGGGAACAGTCGCATCGTCACCTCCCGGTTCTCCAGCATGTAGGAGACTCCGGACGGGGTCCTGAGGTTGTCCTCAAGGACGTAGAACGCGTCGGCGTCGACCCGCACGATGTCGATGCCGCACACCGGCGTGTAGATCCGGTGAGGCACGCGGATGCCCACCATCTCGGGCCGAAAGTAGGTGTTCTGATAGACGAGGTCCCCGGGGACGAGGCCGGCGCGGATGATCTCGCCCGCGCCGTAGACGTCCGCGAGGAACATGTTGAGCGCGCGCACGCGCTGCTCCAGGCCGCGCGACATGGACGTCCACTCATCGCCGGTCAAGACGCGCGGGACGATGTCGAACGGGATCAGCCGCTCCTCCGCGTCGGCGTCGCCGTAGACCGCGAAGGTGATGCCGATGCGCCTGAACAGGAGCTCGGCCTCGCGCGAGCGGGTGCGCAGCGCCTCCGGCGTTACCCCGTCGAGCCAGGCCTTGACGACCTCGTAGGCCGAGCGCGTCGCCTCGCCGCGCCCGCTCATCTCGTCGAAGGTCTGTCCCATGTATGTCCGCTTGCGAGGGGTCTTCGTTGCACGGTGGCCGCCGCGTGCGGACAAATCAAGCTGCGCCGGGTCGCACCGAGCGGTCCGGCGTCAGGAGACCCGCTTCGGACAGGAATGAGATCCACGTCCGCCACGGGTTCTTGATCGCCGCCGATCCGCATGTTGAGCGTGCGCAGCGCCTCGTACCGCGCGAACGCTCCAGCCAACCAGCGGGACGTCCAAGGCACCCCCGTCCACGCCTTGTGGCACCGCTGCCAGCGGTCAGGCGACTGCGACGGGACTGCGGTAGAGGTCAGGCGAGAGTGGTGCCCAGGGGCGGGATCGAACCACCGACACTGCGATTTTCAGTCGCATGCTCTACCAACTGAGCTACCTGGGCGACACGCGGTCTCGCGTCAGGAGGGGGCTTATAGGGTCCGCCCGGATGGCTGTCCAGCACCTTCGCGCCGGCCGTCCCTGGGCGCCCCGCCGCCTGCTGTGGCGCGGACTGCCCCCGCGCCTTCGGCCTTGCGTCGCGCTGCAAGGGCCTTCACCTCGGCGGCGAGCGCGGGGTTGCCCGCGAGGAGCGTGCGGAACGCGCGGCCGGTGAGGACGAGGAGTTCGCCGTAGCCGAGCGTGGTGACGTCCGCGCTGCGTGGCTCCCCGAGGACGGCCGAGATCTCGCCGATGCACGCCCCGCGACCGAGCGTGACCTTCAGCGTGCCGGTATCCACCTCCACGGCGCCGGAGGCGAGGAAGTACACCTCGCTGCCCGCTTCACCGCGCCGGATCAGGCGCTCGCCGGGCACGGCGAGGCGCGTGCGCAGGACGCGCGCGATGCCGTCGATGGTCGATGCTGGCAGGGTCGCGAAGAGCGGTACCGCCGCGACCATGGCGCGCTTGTCCACCGATAGGTCGAGCGTCAGCGCGCTTGCGATGCGCCGCCCGGCGGCCGCGAGCTCCTCGGACAGCATGCCCGAGACCTCGGCGCCGATGATGCCCTGCTCGCGCAGCGCCTCGTACTCACGCTGCTCCTCCGTCAGCGCGATCCGCTCGAGGAAGCGCTGCTCAAGGAGCGCAGCGTAGTGCGGGTACTGCAAGGTCAACGCGGCAAGCGCTGTGCCAAGGCTCTCGGCACGCCGAGCCAGGATGCCGGAGCACATGCGCGCGATCCGCGGCCCCATCACCGGCGAAATGCGCTCCTTGCAGAACGGCGCGAGCTCGGCCAGCACAAGTCGGCCCACGAGGAGCCGCTCGAAGCGTTCGGCGAGCGCCGTCGCCAGCGGCCGGCGCAGGCCGAGCCGGCGCTGGGCGAGGAGCGCGAGGCGGAAGCCCAGGGGAAAGCGCGTGATCCGAGCCGCCGCCGACAGGTAGCCGCGGCGTCCCGTGGCGCGTGCGCCCTCGCGCATGCGCTGCGCCTCACGGTGTAGGAGCTCGACGACGCCCGGGCTGACGACCGCACTTTCGCCGTGCCGGGACAACGCTGCGCGCTCGGCTTGGGCAAGGACGACCAGGGCGAGCGCGAGCCTATCACTCGCCGACGCCGGCACCGTCGCCTCGCTCGCCGCCGCCGCCGCCGCGTAGGCCTGCAGCGCGCGTGCCGCCACCTCCCCGGCGATGCCGTACCGATCGGCGGCCGTGTGCACCTTCTGCCGTGCACGGGCCGTCGCGAAGGCACGGGCGCCGGCACCGACGTTGCGGTCGAACGGGGTCAGCCGATGGAGGTTGAGCAGGCGGGTCAGCGGCCGCAACGTCATCCCGTTGACGAGGATGGTGAACGCAGTGAAGGCGGTGGCGAGGACGGCAACGAACTCCTGCGCCTCGTTCCCGATCGCGTCGGTCTCGGTGACGGACAACGCGAGGAGGAGGGTGAGGGCCCCGCGCATGCCACCCCACCACAGGAGGGTCCTGGCGCGGTGGCTGATGGGGCCGGCGAGCGCAGCGCGCTGGAGCATCGGCAGCACGCCCCACAGGACGAAGGCACGCGCGCCGAACGCTGCGCCCACGACTGCTGCGGTCGCGAGCGCAAGCGCCGCGTCGAAGCGCGACAGGAGCGTCGGGACGAGGAACGCAGCGAGCACGAAGACGAGTGAGTTCGACCAGAACGCCAGCTGGTTCCAGATCTGATGCACGTGCCGCCAGGACGCCACCGCCCGGCCGGACTGGGCGCGGCGGGCGGTGGCAAGGCCGGAGACGACGACCGCCATGGCGCCGGAGATCCCGAGCGCCTCCTCGCACAGCAGGAACGTGAGGTAGGGCAGCGCGACGGTGACGGAGGTCAGCGCGGCGGGGTGGTGCCGCGTCAGCGCGATGAGCGCACCGGCAAGGCTGCCCGTGGCTGCCCCGACCACCGCTCCGCCAGCGCCGGTGAGGAGGAAGACCAGGAACCCGTCGACGAGGGAGACACGCTCCATCGTGATGGCTGTGATGAGGATGGTGAACAGCGCGATGGCTGCCGCGTCGTTGAACAGGCTCTCTCCCTCGACGATCCGAACCAAGCGAGCCGGCGCGCCGACGTCGCGGAAGATCGACAGCACGGCCACCGGGTCGGTGGTGGAGATGATGGCTCCGACGAGGAGGCAGACCGCGAGCGCCTTGCCGGTGAGCGGAGCCAGGACGAAGCCCACCGCGAAGGTCGACACCAGGACGGCGACGACCGCGAGGAGCACGATGGGCACGCCATCGTCGAGCATGCGACGCGCGTCGATGCGGAAGGCAGCGTCGAACAGGAGCGGGGGCAGGAGGATGAGGATGAGCGCGTCCGCCGACAGCGGCAGCTCGGCGAACAGCCGCCCCACCCGTGCGAGGGGCCCCGCCGCATCCCCCGCCACCGCGACGAGCCCGAGCGTGATGCCGAGCGCTGCAAGGGCCAGCGACTGGGGCATGGCAAGGCGTGAGCCCGCCGCCTCGACAAGCGCGATGAGGACGACGAGGACGACGACCGCGGTGAGGACGAGGGGCAACGCCATGCCAGCCATCTGGCCCAAGGCCTGGGCTGTCGTGAAGCCTTCCTGTCCGTCCGCCATCGCGCGTTTTGCGTGCCCCAAGGCCGTTGCAGGCCTTGCATTCGCCTGCGGACTCAAGCATATGAGCCGTGCCCAATTTCGTGCGTGCCTGTGGTCGCGTGCCGGTCACGTTGGGTCAGGGTGGGAGTGGCACCAGCCAGCTCACCGTGGCGCAGCGGGGCATGATCGGTCTTCCGGATTGAACCGGACCCTGCGGGCGGCGAGCCGACCGGCGAAGCCGGGACGGTGAGGTGGTGAGGAGCCGCCCGTTCGCCGCGCGCAGCGCGACTTAAAGCAACGACGTAGAGGGCTTCCTTGGTCTCTTCCGGCCGTCCAAAGGCCGGGGTCACTGAAGAGGCGACTACATCCTTGCCAGGCGTGCGGTGCGGGGCCTCCCCAGATCCAAAGCGCTAGCATCACGGGACGGAGAGCTTCGGTCCGCCGATGCAATCCCCGTCCGATCGCCCCGCCGGCCGGCTCACCCCGGACGCGCGGATCGTGTGACGCGACGCGTCCCCGTCCGACCCTCAGGGCGGCGGGGACATCGGTCCGGTCGACGTCGGCCCGTGCCTCCAAAGCGCGACCGATCGATGCCGTGCCGACGCAAAACCTTGCAGCTTGGGTTTGGCGAGATGACCGACCGCATCGTGAACTTCCTGAAGTCCGTCCGTCCGGACGGCCCGTGCCTCGTCGTCGACACCGAGGTCGTGCGCGACAACTACCTTCGCTTCCAAAGGGCGATGCCGGACAGCCGCATCTTCTACGCGGTGAAGGCGAACCCGGCGCCGCAGATCCTAGCGCTGCTGGCCGAGCTCGGCTCGAGCTTCGACTGCGCCTCGGTGCAGGAGATCGACATGGCGCTCGCCGCCGGTGCGACGGCCGAGCGCATCTCGTTCGGCAACACCATCAAGAGGGAGCGGGACGTCGCCGCGGCGCACGCGCGGGGCATCGCGCTGTTCGCCGTCGACTGCGAGGCGGAGGTCGACAAGGTCGCCCGCGCCGCGCCGGGCGCCAAGGTGTTCTGCCGCATCCTGTGCGACGGCGAGGGCGCTGAGTGGGCGCTGTCGAAGAAGTTCGGCTGCGAGCCTCAGATGGCCATCGAGGTGTTGGAGCACGCTCACGCCGCGGGGCTCGTCGCCTACGGCGTGTCCTTCCACGTCGGCTCGCAGCAGAAGAACCCGCGCGCGTGGGACGGTGCGCTCGCGTCCGCGGCCGACATCTTCCGCACGCTGTCCTACCGCGGCATCGAGCTGAAGATGGTCAACCTCGGCGGCGGCTTCGCCACGCGCTACCTCGAGGACATCCCGGGCGAGGGCGAGTACGGCCGCGCGATCAACGAGGCGATCCGGTCCCACTTCGGCAACCGGCTGCCCGCGACGATCATCGAGCCCGGCCGCGGCATGGTGGGCAACGCCGGCGTCATCAAGACGGAGGTGATCCTCGTCTCCCAGAAGGCGAAGGACGACATCCGCTGGGTCTACCTCGACGTCGGCAAGTTCAACGGCCTCGCGGAGACCATGGACGAGGCGATCCGCTACCCGATCCGCTCCTCGCGGGAGGGCGAGGCGGTGCCGTGCGTGCTTGCCGGGCCGACGTGCGACTCTGTCGACGTGATGTACGAGAGGACGCCGTACCCGCTGCCGATCAACCTCGAGATCGGCGACGAGCTCCTGATCGGCGGCACCGGAGCCTACACGACGACGTACGCCTCCGTGGCGTTCAACGGCTTCCCGCCGCTCGCAAGCTACGTGATCTGACCGACCGAGCGCCCCGCCCGACCGGTGGGGCGCTCCATCGTGGGTTCGGAGGTGGCGTCGCCTGCTCGGAGGGGATCGACGACGATCCGCTGCCAAGCCGCTGACCTCCGCGCACAGCGCCTTCGGGACGTCGGCGCCCACCCGAGGCTGACCGCACCCGGGAAGGGGGAGTTCCGCTACGGCGAGGAACAATCGCATAGCCTCTTGGGCTCTCTGGGTCAGACACTTGGTGGTCCGGACACCCCTTCGATCAGGCTGACCCTCCGCAGCGGGCAAGGCGCTGCCGGAAGTCGCCGATGGCGGTCCGGAGGTCTTCATGAGTGCGGGCGCGGCGCCTCCGGCGATGCCTTGTGCTTGCCGAAGGTCCGTTCGAGGGAATTGAGGTCGGGCAAGGTCGGCGCAAGGTCCATGACCGTGCCACCGGCCGCCCCCATCGCCTCGCGGACACCGGCAACCTTGTGGGCGGGGAGGTTGTCCGTGACGACGACGTTGCCCTCGCCGAGCCCTGCGCAGCAAGCTGCTGCGTGTCGGCGCAGGGGGGCTGGCCCCGTCATCGGCCAGAAGAGGACGTGCGGGGCGACCAGGCCGTTCGTGGTCAAGCTGCAGACGGAGGTCGTCGTGCACCCATGGCCGTGCGGCACGGCATCAGCCACGCGCTTTCCCTTCGGCGCCCGGCCGTGGAGCCGGACGATCTTCGTGCTGGCACCGGTCTCTTCGAGGAAGGCGAAGGCGTCAGGGCCGAGGAGGCGTTGCCACGGCTGCTAGAGCGTGATGTGCTCATGCGGAAGCGTAGCCGGCGTTGACGTGGTAGTTGGCGCACTCTTTGGGCGCGAAGCGGTCGAGCAGGTCGCCGATCCGTCGCCAAGTGGTCTCGGTGGTGCGCCCTGTGGCTTTGCGGAGCAGGTGCTTGAGCTGCGAAGACCTGCTCGATGGGGTTCAGGTCCGCGCTGTAGGGCGGGAGGGAGAAGAGCTTCGCGCGCCCGCCTTCGCGATGGCGGCGCGGATCGCGGGGCTCTTGTGGCTGCCGAGGTCCATGACGACGATGTCGCCGGACGAGAGCGTCGGGACGAGTTCGCGCTCGATGTAGACCGAGAGATCGCGCCGTTGATCGGGCCGTCGACGACCCAAGGGGCGACGATCCGGTCGGAGCGGAGGCCGGCGATGAAGGTCATGGGGCGCCAGTGACCGTGCGGGGCCTTCGCTCTCACGCGTTCGCCGCGCGGCCCCCAGCGCCGAAGCGGCGCCATGTTGCTCTTGGCCCAAGTCTCGTCGATGAAGACGCAGCGGCGCGGGTCGATCTTACCCTGATGCGCCTTCCACCGCGCGCGACGCCGGGCCACGGCGGGCCGATCCTCATCGCTGGCCGCCACGCCTTCTCTTGAAGCTCCGCCCCTGGCGTTGAATGAAGCTTCCCATGGTCCGGTCATCGACCTTCAGGCCGCGCTCGGCGAGCTCGGCGACGAGGCCCCGCAGCGTGAAGTCGCTGCGCGACGCCCGTTCCCGGAGCCAGGCCTCATGCCCGCCCACGATCAGCCGTCGCCGGCGGCCGCCCGTCCTCCCGGGTCTCACCGATCCCGTCGCCCGCTGCCTGAGCGACCACTTCACGACCGTCGACGGCGCGACGCTCAAAGCCAACGCCACCTGCCGCACCGGCTCTCCCGCCTGCACCCGCCGCATCGCGCGCTCGCGGAGATCCATCGAGCAGGGCTTCGCCATAATATGCCGGCCTCCCTCTCCAGCCAGCACGGTGAATCAGAGGATCGGTCACCGCGGAACCCCCTTGCGAAGATCCCGCCGAGCCTCATCCCGCTCTAGGGTCTGCGTGCCCTGAGTGACGTCGGGCCGGTCCCAGCCGGCGGCGCGTCGGACTTTGTTTGAGCGTCGGGCTGAAGCCGGCGCACGGCCAACCACACCACATGCAGCAAGACGCTCACCCCAAGCGCTCGGAGGGGGTGCTGGCGCGCGTCGGCGAGCGTCGCGTCCTGGCGGGCGCTCATGAAGGCCTCGATCGTCCGCTCGGGGGAGGCTGGCTTGCGCGGCGGCCTGCCGCGCGTGCGCGGGCCCTCGCTCGCCGGTCTGCCGTCGCCGCATCAGCGCCTTGTCGATGGAGGCGACGCTGGCTCGGATCGCTCGGCGACCACGCGCACGGTGTCGCCGGCGTCGACAGCCGCCATGACGCGGTCGCGTGAATTTGACTGTAGGCTCGACATTTCGCCCAGTGCATGGGCGATCATCCTCTACCAAAGTGATCCTTCCGCTGATCGCGCTCCCGCTCCTTGTCGGACCGACACGCCGCCTCCGGGCGGCGGCGGACGCGACGCTGCGGCGGACTTGCGCGGCGCGACGCGCTCCGACGCGACTCATGCGTCCGCCAACGACCCCGACGCCAGGCTCTACCGCAAGGGCGACGGCCGCAAGCGCTGGCTCGCCTTCATCGGGTGCGTCCTTATGGATCACCGACACGGTCTGGCGGTTGGCGCGGTGGCGAGGCGAGCCACCGGCGCGGCGGAGCACGAGGCGACGCTAACGCTCCTCGACCGTCGTCGCACCGGGCGTTGGCGCATCGCGCTCGGCGCCGACAGGGCCTGGGATGTGGTCGCGTCCAACGGCGAGCCGCGGCGGCGGACGGTCACGCCACACGTCGCCTTGAACGGCGCGGTCGGCGAGTTGGGGCGGATCGGCCACCCGTTCTTGACCGCCGGACGCTGCGCCACGAGGGCCATCGTGCGAGCCGGCGTCACCGTAAGCGGATCGAGGAGGTGTTCGGAGCCATCCACCATTTATGGTGGTTGCCCATCGTTGCCGGAACGCAGCCGCGCGCCGTCACGCCGATGGCAGGGGCGGTGCCACGTGGCGTATGCCGCCCGCCGCCCCCCCTTCAGCGGCCAGCCTGCGCACCATTCTGCGACCCTCGAAGGCATCTGTGCGCTGGCTGTTGCGGATCGTCCCAGGTCTCGCCGTGAGGCGTCGGCGGGGGCGATCGACCCTCTCATCAACGACGCGCGAGCGCATCAGGAGTGGTCGCTCTGGCGCGCTGGAACCCGCCGCGACGCTGACCTGCTCGGGTGCGCAGAGCGGCGAGGGACAGACGCTCGCCTGGCAGAGCGACGACCCCGAGGTGGGCTCGGGCCCAGACGATCACCGAGACGTTGGGGAACGTGAGCGTCGAGGCCGTCCCGGCGCCCGGTGGAGCCTCAGGCGCGTCCGCCGGAGCGGCACCGTCGGAGGCGAACGGCGCGGCGGGCGCCAACCCTGCGGTCCAGCGACCTCAACGCCACCCTCGGGTCAGGCCCGCACCTCGGCCAGCAGTCCCGCCATGAGGCGAGCGCGGCGGGCAAGGCTTTCCACCTCGATGTACTCCTCAAGCGTGTGGACGAGGTCGCCGTCGACGCCGAGCCCATCCAAGGTCGGCAGGCCGAGCGCGCCCGTGAAGTTGCCGTCCGAGCCCCCGCCGACGCTCCTGTGCGTCAGCTCGATCCCCATCGTCGCCGCCACCCCGCGCGCCGCCTCGTAGAGCGCCATCGTCCCCTCGGTGGGCTCCCATACCGGCCGCACGACGCCGACCTCGACATCGAAGCCTGTGCCGTCCTCATGCCGCTCGGCGAGCGCCAACATGCGCTCGATGCCGCGGTCGAGGTCGGGTTGGCGCTTGGCCATGGACAGCGCCTCGCCGGTGCACGTCATCGACACGCAGTTCACCCATCGGCCGCCTTGGACGACGCCGACGGAGAAGGTGCAGTCGTCGTCCGTCATCGCCTCGATCTCGGGGATCTTCAGCGCCATCTGGCGGATCGCCGATCGCCCGGCCGCGAGGCGCACGCCGGCGTGGCTCGGCCGTCCGCGCGCCGTGAGGTGGAAGCGGGCGATGGCGTAGCGTCCCGTGGTGACCCCGGTGCCGCCGAGGAGCCCGGGCTCGGGAACGAGGACGACCTTGTGGCGCCTCGCCTCGTCCTCGATGAGCGCGCGGTTGCCCGGCGAGCCGATCTCCTCGTCGGACGTGAGGAGGACGTAGACCGGCAGCGGCGTCTCGTTGCCCACCTCGGCCAGCACACGCACCGCCTCGAAGGCTGCGTAGGTGCCGCCCTTCATGTCGCAGATGCCGGGGCCGGTGCAGCGCTCGCCGTCGCGGCGGAAGGGCAGGCGCTCCAGCGTGCCCACCGGGTGCACCGTGTCGAGGTGCGCCATGATGAGGACGCCGGGCTCCCCCTGCCGCGGGTGCGGGAAGGCGGCGCGTGCGCAGTCGCCGAGGCCGGGCGGGCCGGGGATCGCCTCCACGGTGGCGCCGAGCTCGCGCAGCCGGTCGCACGCGAGCTCGACCATGCGCGTGACCGCGCCAGGGTCGTAGGTCGGGCTCTCGCACTCCACCCACGGGCGCAGCCCCTCGAGCATGGCGTCGGCGGAGAGGGGCAGCGCGTTGACGTCCATGACCGAGGCTCGTTGTTGCGCCGCGCTCCGTCGGCGGCCGCCCATCCTCGCACCTGCGCCGCGGCGCTGTCGACGCTCAGGCGACGCGGTCGAGCACGTAGACCTCGCGGGAGGCGAACACCTCCTTCGTCGCCTCGCGCATGCGGCCGATGTGGTCGGACTGCGAGTGCGCCTTGAGGTGATCGCGGCTTTCCCACAGCTCGTCCATGACGAAGCGGCGCGGATCCTTGGGGTCGCGCCACAGGTCGTACTGTTGGCAGCCGTCCTCCTGGCGCGTCGGTTCGACGACGGAGCCGAGGTGCTGCGCTGCAGCCTCCTCCTGCCCCTCGTGGGTAAGGAACACCGCGACGACCTTGATCATGGACACCTCCCTTGGCTGATGTCGCACCTTGGAAGGCGGCGCCGCCGCGGGCAAGCGCCGTCACAGGAGCGCGTGCTCCATGCGCCGAGCCAAGCGCCAGCCGAAGACGCGTCGCAGCCGATGGAACAGCGGCGGGCCGACGGGGATGGCATCCGCTCCGCCGAGCGCCGCCGCGTGGGCCCGCGCCCTACGGCGCAGGTGCGGCGCGACGGGGTAGTAGTTGTAGTCGAACCCGCGCACGATGTTCGCCGCCGCGCGCCGCGTGCGCGGGCTGTCCTCGGCGGCGAGGACGTGCCCCGTGCCGAGGATCGCCGCGGACAACGCGGAGCGCAGCGCGCGCTCGTCGCCGCGCTGCGACAGGCTGCCCGGCAGCCCCGCCCGGTAGTGCAGCTGCGCCGCGGGGGCGAAGCGCACGCCGGCGCTCCTCGAGAGCAGGCGGCAGAAGAACTCGAAGTCGTCGTTGAGCGAGAGCCGCTCGTCCCAGCCGCCGACTGCGTCGAGGAGCGTGCGGGGGATGAGGAACATGCCGGGCTGCGTCATCGGCAGCCCGTCCGCCCAGTCGGCGATCAGCCAGTCGATCCCCGGGGCGTCCCAGTACGTGGTGCGCTGCGGGAAGAGAGCGCTCGACGGCGCACCGCGGAAGCGCGCCCACTGCGCCATGCCGATGGCCCCACGCACCGGGCTCGCGGCGTCGAACAGGGCGCTGAGATGGCCTGGCCCCATGACGTCGTCCGCGTCGAAGAAGATCACGTAGTCGCCGCACGCGGCGCGCAATGCGGCGTTGCGAGCCGCGCCTGCGCCCGATGCCGCGCCCGTAAGGACGCGAACCCTCGGCCAGGCTGCCGCGATGTCGGGCGAGCCGTCGGTGGATCCGTCGTCGACAAGAACGACGTCGAGGTTCGGCCAGTCCTGCCGAGCGACGCTGGCGAGCGCCTCCTCAAGGTAAGGCGCCGCGTTGCGACATGGGATGAGCACCGAGATCGTCGGGAACGCGCGCATCGTGGCCTCCGTCGGAGACCGCAACGCCGGTAGCTCCGAGCGGTTCTCTCGCCCATCGCCGTGCGGCGATCGGCCATGGGCGTCTTGGGCCCGTCGCGTCAGCGCGCGTCGTAGGGGATCGTCGAGACGTCCTCCATGCGATAGCCGACGTCCGCGAGGATCGTCGCCACCGGGTCGGCGCGCAGCGTGCCGACGATCCACACCGGGGCGAACATCTCGGGCGTCGTGTCCGCGCGCTCCACGTAGACGATCTGGTTCGGCGGCGGCGGCGGCACGTGGATGCATGCCCCCAGTTCGGGGACCAGCAGGAAGCGCGTCTCCTCCTCCTCGAAGCCCACGGGCGTGGTGTAGCCGGCGATGCGCACGCGCTTGCCGTCGAGCTCGTCGCGGACGGAGCCCTCCAGGAGCTGCAGCGTGCGCATGTCGGCAATGTCGAGGAAGAAGTTCTCGACGTCCTCGTCGGTGGCGCCGTCGGGGAACAGGCTGCGGTCCGGGGCGCCGACCCGCGCGGCAGGGTCCGCAAGCTCGAACGGCCCGTCCTGCCACAGGTCCGCGAAGGTGAGTGGCAGGACGCCCTCGGGCAGCCGAGGCGTCTCCCTCGGCTCGGGCATCGCGACGCTCACCAGCTCGTGCGGACCGGTCGCGTCGACCCCCGGGAGCGGCCGGAAGCCGTCCGCATCCGCAATCGGAACGCCGTCGGCGTCGACGATCAGTGGCTCCTCGCGGCTGGAGGAGGGGGCGCCGATCCAGGCGAAGATGGCGACGGCGGCGCCGGCGATGGCGATCACAGCCGCGGCGCGGGCGGCGATGGCGAGCATGGCGCGGACCTCCGAAGACCCTCCTTATATGCATTCGGTTCGCCAAGGTGCAGCCCCATTGCAAGCGCGCCCACGCCGTTGCGCTGCCGGCTTGCCTCGCCCGGCGGCCTTGGGGATAGTCGCGCCGCCGGTGGTCGTCACCGCGGCCCGACCGCCCGCACGGAGACCTCATGCGTGCCTTCTACGCGGCAGAGACCGCGCGCCACGACCCGCACCACTTCACGCTGCGCGGCCGCGTGGTCGCCAACGAGGATCGTCCGGAGCGCGCGGACCGCCTGCTCGACGGCCTCGCGCGCGTCGGCCTCCGCGCCGAGGCGCCGCCCGCCGCGCCGCGGACGGCGCTCGGCGAGGTCCACTCGCCGCGCTACCTCGCCTTCCTGGAAGGCGCGGCGGGCGAGTGGGCACAGCTTGAGGGCGCCAGCGCGGAGGTGATCGCCAACGCGCAGCCGCGCCTCGCGCGCGCGACGTACCCGTCGGGGATCGTCGGCCGCGCCGGCTGGCACCTTGCCGACATGGCCTCGCCCATCGGCCCGCACACGTACGCCGCTGCGGTGCGCGCCGTCGACACCGCGCTCGCCGCCGCCGACGCGGTGGCGGACGGCGCCGCCCGCGCCTACGCGCTGTGCCGTCCGCCCGGCCACCACGCCGGTCGCGAGACGGCCGGGGGGCACTGCTTCCTCAACAACGCGGCTGCGGCCGCGGCAACGCTCGCCCGCCGCGGCGCCCGCCCCGCGATCCTCGACATCGACGTCCACCATGGGAACGGCACGCAGTCGATCTTCTATGCCCGCGGCGACGTCCTGACGGTCTCGGTCCACGCCGACCCGGCGAGGTTCTACCCGTGGTTCTGGGGCCATGCGCACGAGGGCGGGGTCGGCGAGGGGGAGGGGGCGAACCTCAACCTACCGCTCCCGCTCGGAACGGACGACGCCGCATGGCTGGAGGCGATCGCCGTGGCGCTCGACCGCGTGGCGGCCTTCGGGGCGGACACGCTCGTCTTGTCCCTCGGCCTCGACGTCCACGCCTCCGACCCCCTCGGAGGGATGTCCGTCACCACCGAGGGTATCGCCCGCGCGGGGGAGCGCGTGGCGACGGCGCGGCTGCCGACCGTCGTCGTCCAGGAGGGGGGCTACCTGTCGGACGCGCTGGGCGACAACCTCGCTGCCTTCCTCGGCGGCCTCGCCGGCGGTCCCATCCCGTCGGCCACCCCGTGAGTGTGTTCGCTGGCGGCCTTAAGGTCGCCTCGCGGGAGGAGGTCGGGAACATCGTGTCCTTGTCCTTTGAGCCGCCGCAGGAGTTCGCCGGCGCGCGGGCCGGGCAGTTCCTCCTCGCGGCATCGCAGCGCCAGGGCGCGCCTCTCCTCGGCCGCCCGATCAGCATCCTGTCGGCGGAGCCGCTCAGCATCGCCTTTGCCCGTGTCGGTGCAGGCACCGAGGCGCTCGCGGCGGGAGCCGTCGGCGAGGCGGTCCACGTCGTCGGCCCGCTCGGCCGGCCGTTCGGTCCCGTGACCGACGGCACGCTCGTCGTCACGGACGCCTCGCACTTCGGCACCCTCCTCGCCCTTGTGATGGAGCACCGCGGACTCCTACCGGTCATCCTCATCCGGTCCGGACCGTCCCCAGGATCTGCCTGCGCCGCGCAGGACGCACGACTGCGTGACCTGTTCGCCCCCCACGCCGCCGCGCTCGACGCCGTTTCCATCGACGAGCTCGAGCCGACGCTGCAGCGGCTCGCGCCGCCAGCCTACGCCGCGGGCGGAGCGGACCCGGCGATGGCCGTGGTCCAGCGCGTCGCGGCGGCGACCGGCGCACCTGGGCAGGTGGCGATGCAGGCGGTGATGGGCTGCGGCGTCGGGGCTTGCCACTCCTGCGTCCATCCCATGCGGGCGGGCGGCTACGCGCTGGTGTGCGAGGGTCCGGTGTTCGCGCTCGACGCGCCGACGTTCGCCGCGGACCGGGCAGTCACCGCGTGAGGGCGCTCGCCGAGGTGCCGGACCTTCGCGTCGAGGTCGGTGCGGTGCGCCTCGGGAACCCTGTGATCCCGGCGTCCGGCACCTTCGGGCTCGGTCATGGCAGGATCCTGCCGCTCAGCCGGCTCGGCGCGCTGGTGCCCAAGACCGTAATGCCTACGCCGCGCCCAGGCCATCCGCCGCGCCGGCTCGCCGAGGCCGCGGGAGGGCTGATCAACGCGATCGGCATCCCCTCCGCCGGGTTCGACGACTTCCTCCGTGACGCCCTGCCGCGCTGGCTCGCGCACGGACCGCCAGTCATCGTGTCGGTCTCGGCCGACAGCGCGGACGGCTTCGCGGCGATGGCCTCGCGGCTCGACGCCAGCGGCGCGGCGGCGATCGAGCTCAACCTCTCCTGCCCGAACCTTGAGGAGGGCGGCCGTGCCTTCGCGCTCGATCCGGCCCCCACCGCGCAGGTCACGTCTGCCTGCCGCCGCGCCTGCGCCCTCCCGTTGTGGTGCAAGCTGTCGCCCAACGCCGCCGCGCCCGCCGACGTCGCCCGGGCCGCCGCCGCTGCGGGGGCCGACGCGCTCGTCGTCGCGAACACCCTCACCGCGCTCGCCCTCGCCGACGGCCGCCCGGTGCTCGCCAACCGCACCGGCGGCCTGTCGGGCATGCCGCTGAAACCGATCAACCTGCGCCTCGTCGACGACGTGGCCCGCGCGGTGGCGCTTCCCATCGTCGGCTGCGGTGGGATCGCGACGTTCACCGACGCGCTGGACTACTTCGCCGTCGGCGCCTCGGCGGTGGCGGTCGGCACCGCGACCTTGTCGCGGCCCCTCGCCATGGTCCACCTCATCGACGCCCTCGAGCGCCACTGCGCCGAGCGCGGCATTCGCGCGCGTGACCTCATCCGGAGCGGACGATGACCGACACGATCACCCTGCGCCGCCCCGACGACTGGCACCTCCATTTGCGTGACGGCGTGCTCCTCGCCGCGGTCGCCCCCGGCTCGGCGCACTTCGCCCGGGCCATCGTCATGCCGAACCTCGTGCCGCCCGTGGTGGACGCAGCGATGGTGCGCGCCTACCGCGAGCGGATCGTTGCCGCCACGGGCGGTGGGTCCTTCGAGCCGCTGATGACGCTCTACCTCACCGACGGCACGTCGCCGGACGACATCGACGACGCGGCGACGGTGTGCACCGCCGCAAAGCTCTACCCCGCGCACGCGACGACGAACTCGGCCGCCGGGGTCACCGACGTCGAGGCGCTGACACCCGTCCTGGAGCGCATGGCCGAGCGCGGGCTCGTCCTGTGCGTCCACGGCGAGGTGACCGACGCCGACGTCGACGTCTTCGACCGCGAGGCGGTGTTCCTGGAGCGCGTGCTGGAGCCGCTGCGGCGCCGCGTGCCAGGGCTGAGGGTGGTGCTCGAGCACATGTCCACCCGCGCCGCGCTCGCCTACGTCGCGGACGGCGGCGACGACCTCGCCGGCACGATCACCGCCCATCACTTGGTGATCGACCGCAACGACCTCCTCGCCGGCGGCATCCGCCCGCACAACTACTGCCTGCCCATCGTCAAGCGGCGGGCGGACCGCGAGGCGCTGGTGGCGGCCGCGACCGGCGGCGCGCCGCGCGTGTTCTTCGGTTCCGACAGCGCGCCGCACACCGATCCGAACAAGCTGGGGCCGTGCGGCGCAGCGGGCTGCTTCGCCGCGCCGGTGGCGCTCGCGATCCTTGCCACGGTGTTTGAGGAGGTGGGCGCGCTCGACCGGCTCGAGGCGTTCGTCGCCGAGCGCGGCGCGGACTTCTATGGCCTGCCGCGCAACGACGGCGTCTTGCGGCTCGCCCGCTGCGCGCCGTACGCGCCTGCGTCGGTCGCAACGCCCGATGGCCCCATCGCGGTGTTCGCTCCCCCCTTCGCCCTAAGCTGGGCGGTGACGGTCCAGGAGAGCGCGGAGGCCACCCCATGATCGCCGCCGGTGTGGTCTCCCAGGAGGCGGCTGCGGCGACCACCGCCCGCGCCCTCCTCGAGGTCGGCGCGGTGCACATCCGGCCCGACGAGCCGTTCACCTACACGTCCGGGCTGAAGTCGCCGGTCTACGTCGACTGCCGCAAGCTCATCGCCTACCCGCGCTTGCGCGGCACGCTGATGCAGCTCGGCGTCGCGACGGTGGCGCGCGAGGCAGGGCTCGAGCGCTTCGACGGCGTTGCCGGCGGGGAGACCGCGGGGATCGCGTTCGCCGCGTGGATGGCCGACCTCATGGGGCTGCCCATGCAGTACGTGCGCAAGGCGCCCAAGGGGTTCGGACGCAACGCCCGGATCGAGGGCGACCTCGTCCCCGGCCAGCGCACGCTCCTCGTGGAGGACCTTGCCACCGACGGCGGCAGCAAGGTGCGCTTCGCCGAGGCGCTGCGCGCCGCCGGTGCCGAGGTGGCGCACTGCTTCGTGATCTTCCACCACGACATCTTCGCCGGCAGCGAGGCCGCGCTCGCAGCCCACGGCCTCACCATCCATGCCCTCGCCCGGTGGCGCGACGTGCTGTCGCTCGCCCGCCAGCGCGGGACGCCGGACGCGGCGGCCATCGCAGAGGTGGACGGGTTCCTCGCCGACCCGCTCGGCTGGAGCAGCGCGCGCGGCGGCGTCGATCGGCTGCCAGGCTGAGCGGCTCAGTCCGGCGCCCGGGCGACGATGGCGAGCGCATGGACCGGGCCCCGCAGCTCGTCTTCGAGGACCGCGTGCACCATGCGGTGGCGCTCCAGCCGGGGGCGTCCGCGGAACGCGTCCGACACGACGGTGACGCGGAAGTGCGTCTCCCCGTCGGGACGCGCGCCCACGTGCCCCGCGTGCAGGTGGGACTCGTCGACGACGTCGAGGCTGACCGGATCGAACGCGGTGCTCAGTGCGGCGGCGATGCGGCGTGCAACGGGACCCATGGCCCTCCCTCAGTCCGTCGCCCCGGGCGGCGCTGCCCAACCCGTTGCACCGAAAGACGGTTCGACGCCGAGCGCGAGGCGCCGTCCATCGCGGTTGTCCATTGACATGTGGCACGGTTGCACGCAATCGCGGATGGCACGCACCGAGCCGCGATCTTGCCACGCCAAAATGGGAGGCGTCCGTTGAGACTGACGACCGTCCTCTTCGCCAGCTTGCTTCTGACCCCCACGTTCGCCGCAGCGCCGGCGCGCGCCGAGGTCGGCGCCTACCTGCTGTTCGACATGGCGGACGGAAGGATCCTCGCCCAGCACGAGGCGACGACGCCGTGGTACCCGGCCTCCATCACCAAGCTGATGACCGCGTACGTCACGCTGGGAGCGGTGCGCGACGGCGAGGTCGCCATGCGCTCGCCCGTCACGATCTCGGCGCAAGCGCGTCAGCAGCCACCGAGCCGCTCGGGGTTCGCGCTCGGCACGGTGCTGACGGTGGAGACGGCGCTGCGCATCATCCTGACCAAGTCCGCGAACGACATCTCCGTGGCCTTGGCCGAGGCCATCGGCGGGACGCAGGCGGGCTTCGTGGCGCGGATGAACCGCACGGCGGAGCGGCTCGGGATGAGCGCGACGCGCTACGACAACCCGCACGGGCTGCCGAACCGCGCGCAGGTGACGACGGCCCGGGACGTGGCCGTCCTGATGATGGCGCTGGAGCGCACGTTCGGCGAGCACGCCGAGGTGTTCGCCATGGACGGCGTGCAGCTCGGCCGCAAGGCTTTGCCGAACCATAACGGGCTGCTTCGCCGGTTCCGTGGCGCGGACGGCATGAAGACCGGCTTCATCTGCGCGTCTGGCTTCAACCTCGCGGCGACGGCGACCCGGGATGGCGTGAGGCTCGGTGCGGTCGTCTTGGGCGGACTGACGTCGCGCGAGCGGGACGAGCGGACCGCGGAGCTGCTGTCCAAGGGGTTCGCGACGCTGCGCGACGGGGGCAGCGTGCGGCTCGACGGCTTCGGCGCCGCCGACCCGGCGCATCCCGACGCTAGGCTGGCGCTCGCCGCCGCCGACTCCGGCGAGGCACCCGGCCTCGGCCTCGTCGAGGAGCTCGCCAACGCCGCGGACGCACCGGTCGTCGACCGGCGAGCGAAGGTCTGCGGCGCCGCTCGGCCGCTGACGCGCTACGGCGACGGGACGGTCGCGACGCGCGGTGAGGTGGTCGCCCAGCGCCGAGCCCACGACGCCTACGAGGCGGCGCGCGCGAAGCGTCGCGCCACCGTCGCCCGCCTCCTCGCCGCACCGCGGCCGGATCCACGAACGCGACCGGGCCTTCCGGCGCCCCTGGCGCGTAGCCCGGCCGACGCCACGCTGGCCGGCGAAGCGTGGCGGCCGACGTTCGCCTTCCCCCCGCCCCCCACGAACCCGGACCGCGCGGCGCCTGTCGAGGTGGCGTCGGCGACGGCCTCGACGGGAGGGGATGCCGTCGAGGCGACCCTCGCGCCCGAGGGCTGGATCGCCTCGCCGAGGTTCCCGGCGGCGAACCCGCTGCAGGCGGCCGGGCTGCGCACGCCCGTCGCAGCGCCTGGGCCCGCTCGCCCCCTGACCTACCTCGAGCCGGCTCGCCCCGCCCGCCTGGTCGCGATCGCGCTCGGCGGGGCCGACGACACGCGCCCCGAGCCGCTGTCCGGCCCACTGCTCGGCGGAGGTCCGGCACCGGTACCACCGCCGCGGCCCGTTGCGTCACTGCTCACCCCCACTGATCCCGATAGCATAATGAGGTATGCCGCGGAGGTGCGAGGTAGGCAGCCCTGAGGGTCTTGACTCAAGGGGTTGCATGACGCAACTTATGAGGGAGTTGGTGGGGAGCCTCGATGGGCACGATGGAACAGGGGACGGGGCTGCCCGCTTCGGCTGGCCCACGAGCTGCTTGCCCGGATCGAAGGGGGACGCGCTGCCCCCCATCGAAGCGTCGCGGCTCGGTGGCGTTCGGGATCGAGGCCGAAGGCAACATCGCGCGCTACCTGCACGCCGGCGGCTACCGCGTCCTCGGACGACGGGTGCGGACGCGTTCCGGCGAGGTCGACGTGATCGCCGTTCGCGACGACACGGTCGCGTTCGTCGAGGTGAAGGCGCGCTCGCGCGGCTACGACGGTCTTGAGGCGGTCGACGGACGCAAGCAGGCCCGCCTGAGCCGGGCTGCCAACGAGTGGCTGTCGAGGAACGATGCGTACGGACAATGCACCATACGCTTCGACATCGCGCTCGTTTGGCCGAAGGGAGGACTGGAATACCTCGAGAACGCGTTCGAAGGGAGCGCGCCCGACGACTTCGTTTGGTAGGCAAGGGGCCGTCGACCGCCGGGGAGGGGCTAGCCGCGGCGCCAGCCCCGCGTCCGTCGGCCCACGGCGGCATTTCCCGTCGGCACGGGTCGGCCGAGCCCTTGCACGACGGATCGGAGGGCGCAGCCATCGTCGAGCGGTCAGCGGTGCGGACCGACGACGCTGCGTCGACGAGGGTCCGGTCCACGCCATCGAGCATGCGCGCAGCCAGCGGCAGGGCGCGACAGTGGCACCCGGGTGCAGCCATGGCGGAAGCAAGGAGGTGGCCAGGCTTGTCAGCGGCGCTTGGCTCGGGCGGGATGACTGCGACCGTCAGGCACCGGACGAGTGCCGTCACACCACGTTGGCGCATCGGGGTGAAGCTGGGTGATGTTCGACCTCTTGCCGGGGTGCGTCCCGACGCGCCGGTGCTCCGCCACCGTGATGCTGCCGGCAGAACGCACCATCGTGCACGGCGATGACGGATGACGACGACGCGGCGCACGGCAACGCGGCCGACGCCGAGGGGCTTCGCGCGCCCAAGGCGCCCCGGATCGTGATCTACACCGACGGTGCCTGCAGCGGGAACCCCGGGCCGGGCGGCTGGGGCGCCGTCCTGACCTTTGGAACCCACGAGAAGGAGCTGTCCGGGGCCTCCCCTCGCACCACCAACAACCGCATGGAGCTGACCGCGGCCATCCGCGCCCTCGAGGCGCTGAAGCGCCCATCGACGGTCGATGTGGTGACGGACTCGCAGTACCTGCGGCGGGGCATCACCGAGTGGCTGCCGCAATGGAAGGCGAACGGCTGGAGGACCGCCGCCAAGCAGCCGGTCAAGAACGACGACCTATGGCGAGAGCTTTCGCACCTGGATGCGATCCACGACGTCCACTGGCGCTGGGTGAAGGGCCATGCCGGCCATGTGCAGAACGAGCGCGCCGACACGCTCGCGCGCCGCGCCATCCGCGACTTGGCAGCGGCACGCTCGCCCGACCCGTGAGCGTCGCACTTGCGCCTGCAGGCGATGCCCCAGCAAGCCGTCGCTTGCGCCTGGCGTCAGCGGCCCGATAGGCGGGCTTTCGGCTCGAACCTGCATCGTGCCGCCGCTGCAGAAGGTGGTCGCGCGCACGAACGCTCGGAAGGTCGGCTCCACCATCGAGCAGCCCCGCTGGGCCGCTCGTGCGGCGCTGATGCGTTTGTCCGTGGCAGCTCGACGGGGCGTCCTGCTGATCGACCTCGACGGCGCTGGGTCAAGCCAGCGGTCAACAGCGCACCGATCCTCCGGCACGGTTCGAGGACGGGGTCGGGCGCGCTCGACGCAACGGGCTGGCGGCAACAAGGTGGAGCTGGAGCGCTGCCGGATCGTCGCCGCTGGCAGGCCAAGTCCCGCTGATCTCGGCGGGCGGTTTTGGCGGGCGGCAGGGGACGCAGACGTTGTCGAGGATCGCCTGCGCTCCCCAAGGGACGTCGGTGCGGTGCGACGCCTCGTAGGAGGATCGAGCGGCGAGCGGATTTGGGTGCTTTGGCGTGGCTCCCACCAAACGACGAACTCCGCCGTCGGCAGGTGCGGGCCCGCGCACGTCGAAGTGGCCCGCACATGGCCTCGGCCAGCAGGGACTTCGAGCCTTCCAGCATCTTCGACCTAGGGTTGGTGCGCGGGGGAGCCAGCGCCGCACCGCCCGACCGCATGGTGTCGCCGTCCGTCGGTGTAAGAGCCGCGCCGCGGCGTTCGATCGCGAGCATCGGCGTTGCGCACGCCTGAGCGGCGGACCGCAGCCTCGTCGGTTGGGACCTTGATCGGCGTACCCCGATGTTGCCGCCGTCGCACGGCGTCATCGACGGGGCTGCATCGCGTGGACGCCCGAGGTCTTCGGGCAGGCAACCGCCTTTTGATCGATGCAATGGACCAAGCGACGGGGCACGTCGGCCGCCGACGATCCCATCCTCGGCTCACCAGCTGCGCCGTCAATCACACGCAGTCCTTCCAAGCCCAGCGCGGCGGACCCTTCAAGGCCGGACGTTGGTTCGCCGAGGTCGGCGCGAAGCAAGATTTTGAGCGTCAGGTGTCGGCCGAGCCGGCAGCTGTTGACGTCGCCCCCTCTGCAGGCGCTCGCCCTGCAGCCCATCGCCGTCGATCGGGACGAGTGCGACTTCGAGTTGCCGAGGAGGGGCTTTACGTCCCGCGCCCGCCGTTGGCCAAGGTGTGTCCGCTCAACGCCATGCGGCTCGTCGGCATCCGTTCCGCCGCGGAACTCGCCGTCGCCCCAAGTCCGCGCAGGACACGCGAGGGTTGGGCGAACGGGCCACGGTACGCTTCGGGACAGGATCGTCGCCGACCTGCGCTCGCCCCACGCACCCCGACCGGCGGCGCGGCTTGCCCGACCTCGACAAGCCAAGGGCGCGTCCGGTTCGAACCCTCGCTACGATCGTGTGCTTGATGCGATGGGTCACTCCGCCGATGGGCGGTACGGGTTCATGCGGACCTCTGGTTTGAGTGAGGCCGCGCTTGCCTCCCCGTCGCCGTGACGATGCTGGACCGCCGTCCGAACCCGATGTCGAGCCACGTTTTGCCGTCGCGCAACCGCCACGGCACGCCGCTGATCGAACGGCCAACGGAAGCTGCGTTCCGATCGCCACGAGCGTCCATGCTGGCAGCCGCAGGTCGGGGATCGGCCGACCGCCGTCCTCCAGGCTCCGACCCTAACCAGTTGCTTATGGGCCTTTCCCTACGGGCCTCGTCGCATCATCCCGCGTCAGCGGGGGAGTGTTAAGGGCGAATGAGTTTGGGTTGAGCGATCGCCAGTGAGCCGCGACCGAGCCGCACTTGCCGGCCAACGGTGGCTGCCGCTGGAGCGACTTGCCGGCGGTCCACGGCCTGCGCACGACGGTCTACACCCGTTGGCACCGCTGGTCGCAACGGCGGTCCTGGCAGGGCCGCTTCGCGGCGTTGCTCGATGAGACGCTGTGCAAGCCGCGCAACAGCATCGAGCGCACGATCGGCCATCGGAAGGACGGGCGGCGCGTCGCGACCCGATACGATCGTCCCAGCGCCACCTATGCCATCGCCATCGCCCTCGCCACGCCTGTCACGTCATGGTGCTGATGGAGTCCGGAGCCTAGAGCGTCTTCTTCATGAGGTAGATGGCCGGCGTGCTCGAGCGAGCGTCGGCGCTCGGTCGGACCGGGTTGCTGCATGGGGTCGCCGATCGCGGTCCGGAGGGGCCTCGCGGAGGCGAGCGCGGCGCCGGCGCGGGCTTGGCGAAGACCGTCTCGATCGGGTTGGGGTCGGCCGAGGGGGCGGCGGGGACAGGACGGTGCTCCCGGCGGCCGCAATCGCCTCGCGCACACCGGCGACCTTGTGGCCGGTGAGGTCGTCCACGATGACGACGCTGCGCGCTGCACGTGCCGTTGCAAGAAACTGCTCGGCGGAGGCGAGGACGGCCGGCCCCGTCATCGGCGCGGGACAGGCGGAGCGGAGCGACAAGGCCGGTCGTCGCCAGCCCGCAGACGAAGGTAGGGGGCGCCGATGGCCGTGCGGCACGGCGCCGACCACGCGGGCTCCCTTGGGCGCCCAGCCGCACAGCCTGGCCATCTTCGCGCGAGCGCCGGTCTCGTCGACGAGGACGAAGGTTTCGTACCAGCGTGCCTATTGGATGACGTGTCGGATCCAGGGCTGAAGGCAGAGCGATCGCAGTCGACCAGCCTCGCCGACGAGGGCGTTCCAGGCCTCGCAGCAGGCGTCGACGATGGCCTCGGTGTCGCGCAGCAGGCGAAGGCTGGGGTGCCGCGCGCGCAGGGACAGCCAGACCCGCGCCATCGGGTTCAGCTGCAGCGAGTAGGGCGGCAGCGGCACCAGGGTGACGTTGGGCGGGATGACGAGCGCGCTCGCACCATGCCAGCCGGCCCCGTCGAAGACCATGACGGCGTGCTCGTCGGGGAGAAGCGTGTCGGCGAAGCGGTCGAGGAAGAGCTGCATCGCCGCGGTGCCGACCTCGGGCAGCACCAGGGCGAATGCAGCTTCGCCATCGGCTCGCGCGGCGTCGAACAGGTCGGTGAAGGAGAAGCGCCTGTCCTGCCGTCCCGGGGCGCGCTCGCCCTTCAGCCACCAGCGATGGCACAGCCGTCCCTTCTGGCCGACGCGCATCTCGTCCTGGAACCAGAGGACGATGCGCTTGTCCGGGTGCGCCGCTGCGACCTCGTTCAGCGCGTTGCGGAGCCGTTTTTCGAACCCGGCACGCGCCTTCGCCGATGCCTTCGGATGCACCGGCCGCGCCTTCTGGTGCAAGAACCCCTCGCGCCGCAGGAGGCGCGACAGGCTCTGCGGCGTGATCGTCTTGCCGAAGCGCTCCTCGAGCGAACGCGGTGAGGTCCGGCAGCGTCCAGGTCGACGCCATCGATCTTTGGATCGAGCCCTTGAAGATCCGCTCGGAAGGCAGCGCCAGTTCGCCGTCGGTGAGGGCAGGCCGGCGACCGGGTCCCGGCCGGTCGACGAGGCCCGCCAGACCTTCGGCATTGTACCGCGTCACGGCATCGCGCAGCGCCCGCCGCTCCATCCCGGCTGCGGCGGGCGCAGCGCCCGCCGCTCCATCCCGGCTGCGGCGGCGGCATCGGCGCGGCTCATCCCGTCGAGCGCGTTGGCGATCGCGAGCAGGCGCTCCGCCGTTCGCACCGAGCGTTCGTGAAACGTCAGCTGCCTCAGCTTGCGCGCCGGCACAGCGTCGTCGATCCCCAGTCCCCGACCCATCATCATGCCCCGCGAATCATCGATCCGCTCAAACGGATAAGAGCCGAGCCGCGAGCCAGCGGGAAGGCGCGTCGGTATCAAGATCGAGGCAGCGCTGCCCCAGCCGCCGGCGTCTTCGAGCCCGCGCCACGTCCGGGCGAGCCTGCTCGGCCACGCGCAGGACTTTTTTTGAGCGTGAGGCCGAGCCTGCGCACCGTCCGCCGCAGCGCAGTCACCGCGACGCTCACCCCGTGCGCCTGCCGACGGTGCCGGCGCACGTCGGCCGGCGTCGCGTCCTGGTTGGCGGTCATCAAGGTCTCGATCGTCCGCTCGCGCGCGCGCCTGCAGGGCGGCCTGCCGTGGGTCGTTCGGGGTCGCCAGCTCGCCGGTCGTCCTGCGCCGCATCAGCGCCGTGTCGACGGAGGCGGCGCCGACGCCGGACCGTTCGGCGATCAGGCGCACCGCTTCGCCGGCGTCCACGGCCGCTACGAGGCGGTCGTCAGATCCCGGCCGAGGCTCGACCGCTCGCCCAAGGCACGGCTCCACCGAGGTGGTCCGCGCGATGCCGCCTCTCCCGATCCTTGCCGATGCGAACCCGGTCATCGGGACGTTGCCCTGGCATGCCGGCGAGCTCCGTCCGCCCGACGGCCATGGAGGATCCGGGATCGATCCGAGCAAGGATGGCGCGGGCGAGCGTGCCGTCCGATGGGGTCCCAGCCCGCCGATCCTCACGCGTCGCGTCGAGGTCGCGCGCGGCGAGCCCCCAATGATCTGCCCGCTTGTCCGCCGAGTGACCCAAGCGAGCCGCCCTTGCAGCCGGCGGGCGAGGCACTCACAGTCCGTAGTCGGCGGGTCCGTCGACGGTGCGGTGGAAGCGCAGGCGGTCGTAGTACGGCCGCGGGTCCTTCGGCGTTACGAGCGCCGCGGCGGGCACGCGCAGCCAGTCATGCAGCCGCGTCAAGCAGAACCGCAACGCCGCCCCGCGGCACAACAGCGGCAGCGCCTCCCGCTCGTCGTCGTCGAGCGGCCTGGCGGCATCGTAGGCACGCACCATCGCCCGCGCGTTCGTCACGTTGAAGCTGCCATCCGGCTCGAAGCACCAGGCGTTGATGCAGATGGCGAGGTCGTAGGCCAGCAGGTCGTTGCAGGCGAAGTAGAAGTCGATGAGCCCGGACAGCCGATCGCCGACGAAGAACACGTTGTCCGGGAAGAGGTCGGCGTGGATGATGCCTTCCGGCAGCGCGGTGGGCCACAGCCGGGCGAGCACGCAAAGCTCGTCGTCGACGACCTCGGTCAACCCCGCTACGACGCCGTCCGCGTGCGCCCGCGAGGCCTCGAAGAGGGGACCCCACGCGGCAAGGCCCAGCGCGTTCGGCCGCCGGCGCGCGTAGTCGGCGGTGGCCGAGTGGAAGGCGGCGAGGTTGCGTCCGAGCGCGGCGCAGTGGGCGGGCCGAGGCCGGCGCGTCGCCATGCCGTCGAGGAAGGTGACGAGGGCCGCGTTGCGACCGCATAGGCGCGCCAGAAGCGTCCCGTCGCGCCGCGCCACGGGCTGGGGCGCTGCGATGCCACGGTCCGCGCAGTGTCGCATGAGCCCGAGGAAGAACGGCAGGTCCATCGGATCGACGCGCTGCTCGTAGAGCGTCAGGATGTACGTGCCGGCCTCGGTTCGCACGAGGTAGTTGGTGTTCTCGACCCCCTCGGCGATCCCCTTCGCGGAGAGCAACGCGCCGACGTCATAGTCCCGCAGGAAGGCAGCCAGCCCCTCGTCGTCGACCGCCGTGTAGACCGCCACGGACGCGCAGCGGTACCGTTCAGGTCATCCCGGTCGCGGTGAGCGAGGGGACCGGCGGCCGCGTGCCGCGCAGCTGACGGGGCAGCGCGAACTCGATGGTCTCGTCCGCCGTGCGCGCGGTGCTGATGTTCAGCCTGTAGTGCGCGGCGAACGCCTCGAGCACCTCCTCCACCAGCGCCTCCGGCGCCGAGGCGCCGGCGGTGATGCCGAGCGTCCTGATGCGGCCATACGACGTCACGTCCACCTCGCTGGCGCGCTGGATCAGCCGCGCGTTGCGGCAGCCGGCGGAGATCGCCACCTCGCGCAGCCGCTGGGAGTTGGACGAGTTCGGCGCGCCGACGATGATCATCGCGTCGCACTCCGCGGCGACCGACTTCACCGCCTCCTGCCGGTTCGTGGTGGCGTAGCAGATGTCGTCCTTGTGGGGACCGACGATGCCAGGGAAGCGATCCGTCAGCGCGGTGACGATCGTCCTCGTGTCGTCCACCGAGAGCGTCGTCTGGCTGATCCAGGCGAGGTTGTCGGGATCGCGCGGGACGAGGCGCGTGACGTCGCGCGCGGTCTCCACGAGCGTCACGGCGCCCTCCGGGAGCTGGCCCATGGTGCCGACCACCTCGGGGTGGCCGGCGTGGCCGATGAGGATGATGTCGCGGCCGCGCCTGTGGTGGAGCTCGGCCTCCTTGTGGACCTTAGAGACGAGCGGGCAGGTCGCATCGAGGAAGAAGAAGTTGCGCGCCGCGGCGTCCGCCTTCACCTCCTTGGGCACGCCATGCGCGGAGAAGATGACGGGCCGATCGTTCGCCTCGATCTCCTCGAGCTCCTCCACGAAGATCGCGCCCCTGGCCTCCAGCGAGGCGACGACGAACCGGTTGTGCACGATCTCGTGCCGGACGTAGACCGGGGCGCCGTACTTCTCCAGCGCGATCTCGACGATCTGGATGGCGCGGTCGACGCCGGCGCAGAAGCCGCGCGGCGCGCACAGGACGACGTTGAGTTCCTCGTGCTCGGACATGGCCTCGCCGCTCCGCGTTGCGTTGGTGGCTCCGAGGGTCATAGAGGAACGGCGGATGGGCAAGTCAAGGAGCGAGCCGGTGGCAGGCGGAGGCACGGCGGACGTGGGCGAAGGTCGTCGCCGTCGGCACGCAGCGGCAGCGGCGACGACGCTGGGCTTGGCGCTGCTGCTCGCGGGCTGCGGCGGCGCGCTGACGGGCACGAAGAATGCCGTGGGATCGCTGCTGTCGGCCGGTGCGGGGCCCGACGCGCCCGAGCCCGTGCAGGCTGAGCCGGAGGCGCCGCGCTGCCCGACGGTGCGCGTGCAATCGGAGACCGAGCTCCTGAGGCGCGACGACGGCACTGGCACGGCCGCCGGCCTCTCCTGGCAGGCGAGCATCGCGAAGACGGCGCGCGAGTGCACCGCAGCGGGAGAGGGCGTTGCCGTGCGCGTCGGCGTCGCCGGGCGCGTCGTCGAGGGGCCGTCCGGTGCGAGCGGCAGCGTGTCGCTGCCCGTGCGCGTCGCCGTGCGCGAGGCGAGCGGCGTCACCTACGACAAGACGCACGCGGTTGCCGTGGCGCTCGACGCGCCGTCGAAGGGCTGGGCGTTCGTCGACGAGGCCGTGATCGTCGCCGAGCCGCGCGGCGCGGTGATCTACGTCGGCTTCGACGACACCTGAGCCATGCCGCGGATGACGCATCCCTCGCGCCGAGCTTGACTTTTCGCGCCTGAACCAGCAAGTGCGGCAGGCGCGGGAGAGATCGCCCGGCGTCGCTTCTGGCGGCGTGCGGGCGGCGCCGAAGGAGCAACGGCCCGGAAACTCTCAGGCAGAAGGACCGCGCAACCGGACGACATTCTGGAAAGCGGCGGCGGCAGCCGTCCACCGAAGGAGTAGCCGCGGCGTGCCGCGGGAAATCTCTCAGGTGCCATGACAGAAGGGCAGGGCGCGGCCTCGGCTGCGCGTCTCGTCATGGGGAGTGTGCGTGTCCGAGCCTGCATCCGATCCCTCGCCCCATCCGCCCCCCGGTGCGTTGAGGCGCACGCCGTTGTTCGAGGTGCACCGATCGGCGGGCGCGCGGCTCGTCCCCTTCGCGGGGTTTGCGATGCCGCTCCAGTTCTCCGGCATCCTCGCCGAGCATAGGGCGACGCGGCAGGCCGCCGGGCTGTTCGACGTGTCGCACATGGGCCAGCTCTCCGTGGACGGGCGGACGCGGGACGCCGCCGCCCGCTGGCTGGAGCGGTTGACGCCGTCGAACATCGCCGGCCTGGCGGACGGGGCCATGCGCTACACCGTCCTGACCAACGAGGCGGGCGGCATCGTCGACGACCTCATCGTCACGCGCCTCGGCGAGCGCTTCCACCTCGTCGTCAACGGGTCGCGGCGCGCGGCTGTGGCCGCCCACATGGCGCGACACGCGGATCCGGACGTGACCGTGACCGCCCTCGATCGCGTGCTCATCGCGCTGCAGGGGCCGGGCGCCGAGGCAGCGCTCGCGCCCTTCGTCGACCTCGACCTCGGTGCGATGGCCTTCATGACGGCGGCGGAGGACGAGGCGTTCGGCACGCCCGCCCTGATCGCGCGCTGCGGCTACACCGGCGAGGACGGCTTCGAGCTCTCGCTGCGCCCGGACGCCGCGCTCGCCGCCTGGCAGGCGCTGACCGAGGGCGGCCACGCGACGCCGGTGGGCCTCGGGGCACGCGACACCCTGCGGCTCGAGGCGGGGCTGTGCCTGTACGGCCAGGACCTCACCGAGGAGACGAGCCCGGTGGAGGCGGACCTTTCGTTCGCGATCGGGCGCCGGCGGCGGGAGGAGGGCGGCTTCCTCGGCGCCGGGCGCGTCCTGGCCGAGCTGGCGGACGGCCCGGCGCGCCGGCGCGTCGGCCTCGTCGGCGGCGGACGGGTGCCGGCAAGGGCGGGCGCGCCGCTCACCACGGTGGACGGCACGAGCGTCGGCAGCGTGACATCGGGGGGCATCGGCCCCACCGCCGGCGGCCCCATCGCCATGGCCTACGTCGCCACCGAGCACGCTGCCGCTGGCACGGAACTTGTGGCCGAGGTGCGCGGTAAGCCGGTGGCGGTAACGGTGACCCCGCTGCCCTTCGTGCCCCCCAACACGAAACGACGGAGCCCCCGATGAAGCGCTTCACGAAGGACCACGAGTGGCTCGAGGAGGACGGCGAGCTCGTCGTGGTCGGCATCACCGAGCACGCGCAGGAGCAGCTCGGCGACATCACCTTCGTGGAGCTTCCCGAGGTCGGGCGGACGCTGGCGAAGGGCGACGCCTTCGCCGTGGTGGAGAGCGTCAAGGCGGCCTCGGACGTCTACAGCCCCGTCGCCGGCGAGGTGGCGGAGGTGAACGGCGCGCTCGACGAGCGGCCCGAGCTCGTCAACGAGGCGGCGGAGGGCGACGGCTGGTTCGCCAAGATCAGGTCGAGCGGCGAGGAGCGGGACGACCTCATGGACCGTGCCGCCTACGACGCGTTCTTGAAATCCTTGGCGTGACGGGGCCGCGGCTCGCGGTGCGTGCCCTCATCGTCGAGGATGCTCGGGTGCTCCTCGTCAACGCCTACCCCGACGGGCGCAGCGACCTGTGGTGCGCGCCGGGCGGCGGCGTGGAGGTCGGTACCGATCTTGCGACGAACCTGCGCCGCGAGGTGCACGAGGAGACCGGCCTCGCCATTGAGGTCGGCGCGCTCGCGATGGTCAACGAGTTCGCCGACCCCGCGCGGGGCTTCCATCAGGTCGAGCTGTTCTTCCGCGCCCGCGTGACGGGCGGCGCGCTCGATCCGCGGTGGCGCGACCCCGAGGCGATCGTGACCGAGCGGCGGACCTTCGCCGCGCACGAGCTCATCGCCGTCCGGTTCAAGCCGGACAGCCTGGCGAGGGTGGCGTTCGGCCCGGCCGACGCACCCGCGCACTACGACACACTCGAGCCGATGATCGTCTGACGATCGGCCGCGGAGGACGCCATGCGCTACCATCCCCTCACCGACGACGACCGCGCCCTCATGCTGCAGCGGATCGGCGTCGCCTCGGTCGACGACCTGTTCACCGACGTGCCGGCGGACAAGCTGTGGACCGAGCGCATGGACCTGCCGGCGGGCCGCTCGGAGATCGCGGTGGAGCGCGCGCTGTCGGCGATGGCGCGGCGCAACCACGCGGCCGGGGACGGGCCGTTCTTCCTCGGCGCCGGCGCCTATCGCCACCACGTGCCGGCGAGCGTCGACCACCTCATTCAGCGCTCCGAGTTCCTGACCTCCTACACGCCCTACCAGGCGGAGATCAGCCAGGGCACGCTCCAGGTCCTGTTCGAGTTTCAGACGCAGGTGGCAAGGCTGACCGGGATGGAGGTGGCCAACGCCTCCATGTACGACGGCTCCACCGCGGCGGCGGAGGCCGTCATGATGGCCGCGCGCGTCACCCGCCGCGGTCGCGCGCTCGTCGCTGGCGGCGTCCACCCGCAGTACCGCGACGTCATCGCCACCATCGCGACCGGCGTCGAGGTGGAGGCGATGCCGGGCGACCCGACGGCGTCCGAGGACATGCTCGCCCGCATCGACGAGGGCGTGGCCTGCATCGTCGTGCAGACGCCCACCTTCTACGGGCACCTCGTGGACCTTCGGCCCCTCGCGCAGGCCGCGCACGCCGCTGGGGCGATGCTGGTCGCGGTCTTCACCGAGGCGGTGGCGTTCGGCGCCATCGAGCCGCCCGGCCCCCACGGCGCCGACATCGTGGTCGGCGAGGGTCAGTCCATCGGCAACGCGCTCTCCTTCGGCGGTCCCTACGTCGGCCTGTTCGCCACGCTGAAGAAGCACGTCCGGCAGATGCCGGGCCGCCTCGCCGGCGAGACGGTAGACGCGGGAGGGCGCCGCGGCTTCGCGCTGACGCTTGAACACGCGCGAGCAGCACATCCGCCGCGACAAGGCGACGTCCAACATCTGCACCAACTCGGGGCTGTGCGCGCTCGCCTTCTCCATCCACATGACGCTGCTCGGCGAGGCGGGCCTCACCCGCCTCGCCCGGCTCAACCACGCCCGCGCCTGTGCCACCGCCGACGCGCTCGCCCGCGTGCCGGGCGTCGCCGTGCTCAACGAGACGTTCTTCAACGAGTTCACCGTGCGCCTGCCCAGCGACGCCACGCAGACGGTTGAGCGGCTCGCCGGCGAGGGCATCATCGCCGGGCTGCCGGCGGCGCGGCTCGACCCTTCGGCGCCGGGCGACCTCCTCATCATCGCCGCCACCGAGCTCACCACCGACGACGACATCGCAGCCCTCGCGGGGGCGCTCGCGTGAGCCCGTCGCCCCATCCCCACGACCGCATCGCAGGCACGCCATGACCTTCACCGGCAACCAGGGTCTTAGGATTCACGAGCCGCTCATCTTCGAGGTGGGGCGGACCGACACCACCGGCGTCGACGTGGAGGAGCCGGCGGCGTTCGAGCCGCGGCTCGGCGGCCACGCCCGAGGTGGGGCCAAACGCCCATCGACCTGCCGGGGCTGACCGAGCCTGAAACCATGCGGCACTACGTGCGCCTGTCACGCCAGAACTACGCCATCGACTTCGGGCTCTACCCGCTCGGCTCGTGCACCATGAAGCACAACCCGCGGCTCAACGAGAAGGTGGCGCGGCTGCCGGGCTTTGCCGACGTCCACCCGCTCCAGCCGGTCTCGACGGTGCCGGGCGCCATCGAGGTGATGACGGAGCTGTCCCGCTGGCTGCTCCAGATGACCGGCATGGAGGCCGTCGCCCTGTCGCCCAAGGCGGGCGCGCAGGGCGAGCTGTGCGGCATGATGGCGATCCGCGCGGCCATCGCCGCACGAGGCGAGGAGCGCCGCACCGTGCTCGTCCCGGAGTCGGCGCACGGCACCAACCCCGCGACCGCTGCCGCCCTCGGCTACAGGGTCGAGGCGATCGCCGCGCGCACGGACGGGACGGTGAGCGTCGAGGCAGTACGTGCCAAGCTGTCGGACGACGTCGCCGCGATCATGCTGACGAACCCCAACACCTGCGGCCTGTTCGAGCCCGAGGCGGCGGCCATCGCCGAAGCCATCCACGACGCCGGCGCGTACTTCTACGGTGACGGGGCGAACTTCAACGCCATCGTCGGCAAGGTGCGGCCCGGCGCCATCGGCGTCGACGCCATGCACATCAACCTGCACAAGACGTTCTCGACGCCGCACGGCGGCGGCGGGCCGGGATCGGGCCCCGTCGTGCTGTCGCAGCGCCTCGCAGCCTACGCACCGGTGCCGTTCGTGCGCGCCGACGGCACGCTCGTCGAGCACGTGGGCGACGCGGTGGGGGAGGAGGCGCCGTTCGGCCGCCTCACCGCGTTCCACGGCCAGATGGGCATGTTCGTGCGCGCCCTCGCCTACATGATGAGCCACGGCGCGGACGGCCTGAAGCGGGCCTCCGAGGATGCCGTGCTGTCGGCGAACTACGTCAAGGCGTGCCTCGACGACGTCATGAGCGTGTCGTTCCCCGACCGGCATGCGATGCACGAGGTGCTGTTCGACGAGCGCTTTCTGAAGGGCACCGGGATCACCACGCTCGACTTCGCCAAGGCGATGATCGACGAGGGCTACCACCCGATGACGATGTACTTCCCGCTCGTCGTCCCAGGCGCGATGCTGATCGAGCCGACCGAGTCGGAGTCCCTTGCCTCGCTGGACCTCTTCATCGCGACGCTGCGCGACCTTGCCCAGGCCGCGAAGCGCGGCGAGGTGGAGCGCTTTATCGAGGCGCCGCGCCACGCTCCGCGCCGCCGGCTCGATGAGACTCGTGGCGCGCGTCGGCCGGTCCTCACGTGGGAGGCCCCGACCCCGGTCGCGGAGGCCGCGGAGTAGTGGATCAACGCTTACCAAGCCTCGTGCAGGCCACGCCGGACAGGGCTGGGGAGGGGAACGTGTGCGTCTCCTACCCCAAGTCGGGCCGAACCTGGCTGCGCGCCATGCTGGCTGGGCTCGGCGTCGACGCCCGCTTCACGCACTTCGGCGACGCTCCCGGCGCCGGCGCGTGGGGGCTGCACGCGCGCCACGTCCGCGCGCCCGTCGTCGACGAGCCGCGCATCGTGTTCCTGCACCGCGACCCGCGCGACGTGGTGGTGTCGTTCTACCACCACCTCCACAAGCGGCGCCGTCCGAGCCTCGCCCGGCAGGTGCGGTGGCGCGTGTCCGGCACGCGTCCGCCGCCCGAGCTGGGCAGGTTCGTCCGCTCGCCCCGCTTCGGGCTCGAGAAGGTGATCGCGTACAACCTCGCGACGGCTCAGCTTGCCGCGTTGCCGGTGGCCTACGAGGCGATGAGCGAACGCACGGCCGACACGCTCGCCGAGGTCGCCGGCCACTTCGGCGCCCATCCTGCGCCGCAGGAGGTCGCAAGGGTCGTGGCCGAGCACGAGTTCGCGGTCATGCAGGCGCGCGAGCGAGCGGGAGTGGCGGGCGAGAGCTGGCTGCGCGCGAAGGAGCCGGGCGACCCGTCGAGCTACAAGGTGCGCCGCGGCAAGGTCGGCGGCTGGCGCGACGAGCTCGACGCGGCGACCCAGGACTGGGCCGACGAGGTGCTCCGCCGCACCGAGTACGCCGGCCGCATGGCGGACCTCGGCGCGCCCACCGCGCTCGCGGGTCGCGGTTCCTGACGCCGACGGAGCGCGCTGGACGCCGGCCGGCGTGCGGGCCACACTCGCGACGGAGGAGGCGCCATGGCGGTCGCAGAGCTGAACCGGGACGTGGTCGAGGGGATGCCCGCCGAGGGCGCCGTCGTCATGGTCAACCTCGTCAAGCTGCGTGAGCGGGCGAGCGACGGCGAGGGGTCCGGCTGGGACGCCTACCAGCGCTACAGTCGCGCCGTCATCGGCATGATCCGCGAGCGCGGCGGCACGATCCTGTGGTCGGGTCGCGCCCATGGCACCTCCTTCGGTCCGCAGGAGGGTGGTGACTGGGACTTCGTCGTCCTCGTCGAGTACCCGTCGAAGGCGGCGTTCCTCGACATGATGTCGTCCGAGGCCTACGCCACCATGGCGAACCCGCATCGCCTCGCGGGCGTCGAGCGGCACGTCATCCTCGCCGCCACCGAGGAGTACTCGAAGGTGCGCCGGTGACGGACGACGGCATCACCTTCGGCAGCGTCGAGAACGACGGGCTGACGCTGCGCTACGCCGAGACCGGCGCCGGCGACCTCGTCGTCCTCCTGCACGGCTTCCCGGAGCACTGGCGCTCCTGGCGCAACGTGATGACGGACCTGTCGAGCACCCACCGCGTGGTGGCGCTCGACACGCGCGGCATCGCGGGGTCGGACGCCGCGCCGGACGTGGCGGGCTACGCGGTGCCTCGCCTCGTGTCGGACGTCGTCGCCCTCATCGAGGGGCTGGGGGCGGAGGACGTCACGCTCGTCGGCCACGACTGGGGCGGATTCATCGCTTGGGAGACGGCGATCGCGCGGCCCGACCTGTTGGACCGCCTCGTCATCGTCAACGCGGGGCACCCGTTCGTCTTCGGTGAGCTGCTGCGCAAGGACGAGGCCCAGCGCGAGGCGAGCCGCTACATGCTGGCGTTCCGCTCCGAGCGCGGCGAGGAGCTCCTCGCGCGCAGCGACTTCGCAAGGTTCCGCGAAGAGATCCTCGCCCCCGCGCAGGCGCGGGGCGCGCTGTCCGAGGAGGACGCCGCCGCCTACCTCGACGTGTGGCGCGACGGCAAGAGCCTGACCGCTGGGCTCAACTACTACCGCGCCGCGAAGGTCGGCCCGCCGAGCGGCGAGGACGGCGCGCCGCGCGACGCAGCCTCGACCACGGTGCGCGTGCCGACGCTCGTGATCTGGGGCATGGCCGACCCCTACTTCGTCCGCGACAACCTCGCGCTTCACGAGGTCGTGCCCGACCTCACGCTCGCCGGCTTCGAGGACAGCGGGCATTGGATCATCCACGAGCGCCCGCAGGACGTCGCCCGCCTGATCGCGGGCTTCGCCGACGCCGGACGTTGAGGCGCGGACGCCGCAGCCGGTCGACATTTGCTCCAGACGCCGTAAGTCTGCCGTCATGACGAGAGACCGCCTGTCCGACCGCTTGCGCCGCACCCCCCGCGAGGCGCCCCGCTGCGCCCTCGTCACCGGCGCCAGCGGGGGCATCGGCGAGGCGTTTGCCCGGGCTCTGCCGGACACGACGCGGCTCGTCCTCACCGGGCGCAACGAGGACAAGCTGTCCCTGCTGCGCGCCGAGATCGGCCCACGAGCCGAGACGGTGGTGGCGGACCTCGGCTCCGAGGACGGCGTGGCGCGGGTCGCCGAGGCGGCGGAGGCGGCCGGCTGCGACCTCCTCATCAACAACGCGGGGCTCGGCGCGCTCGGCGACTTCCTGTCGGTGGACCTTGCAGCGCACCGCACGGCGCTGCGCGTCAACGTAGAGGCGGTGCTGGAGCTCACCCACCGCCTGACGCCGGGGATGATCGAGCGGGCCGACCGCGAGGCGCGGCGCGCGGGGGTGATCAACGTCGCCTCCTCGGTGGCGTTCGTGCCGGTGCCCTCGTTCGCCACCTACGCGGCCACCAAGGCGCTGATCCTGTCGTTCACCGAGGCGTTCGCTGCCGAGATGGCCGACGCGCCGGTGGACGTCCTGTGCGCCTGCCCTGGCGCGGTGAGGACCGGCTTCGGAGCGCGGTCGGGCTACGGCAGCGCCTTCCCGGGTGCGATGTCGCCGGAGAAGGTGGCGCGCACCGCGCTCGCCGCCCTCGGCCGGCAGACGACGGTGATGATCGGCCCGGTGTCCACCGCGACGCTCGCCCCCGTGGCGCTCGCGCGCTCGATGGTGGGCCAGGCGTTCCACCGCGCTGGCAAGGTGATCGACAGGGTGCAGGATCGGCAGCGCCGTGGCTGACCTCACCGTGTACTACGACGCGTCGTGCCCGCTGTGCCGGCGCGAGGTCGCGCTCTATCGCGGGCGGAGCAAGGCGGCGTTCGTCGACGTCAGCGACCCGGCCAACTTGCCGCCGGACCTCTCCGCCGAGGCGGCGATGGCGCGCTTCCACGTCCGCCGCGACGGCGCCCTCTTGTCCGGCGCGGCGGCGTTCGCGGCGCTGTGGCGGGCCACGCGCGGGCTCGGTCACCTCGGCCGCCTCGCGGCGCTGCCCGTCGTGACGCCCGCGCTCGAGCGCTCCTATCGCGGCTTCCTCCTCGTTCGCCCATGGTTGCAGCGCCGGATGCGCCGGCGCGAGGCAGCCGCGTGCCGCTGAGTGGCATCTCGCGACGGGACACGGCGCTCGGCGCCTTCACCTTCCGCGAGCTCGTCACCCAGCGCCGCCTCGCGGAGCGGGCGATCGCGCGCCGCCGCGACGCCGCCGCAGCGCGCGCCCTGATCGCGCGCATCGACGACGAGCTCGCAGCGCGCCGCGGGGGCAAGCTCGACCGCGCCGGACGGGCGCTCGAGCCCTGAGCGAGGCAGCCGAGGCGCCGGCGCACATGCACGACCTCATGGCCGTCGAGGATGCGGCGTGGGCGATGCTCGCCGAGGGCGCGGCCTCCAGGCACGCAGCCTTCCACCAGATGGCCGTCGCCACGGTGAACGCGGACGGCCGTCCCGAGGCACGCACCGTGGTCCTGCGCGGGGCCGACCGCGCGGCGCGCACTGTCCGCTTCCATACCGACCTGCGCGCGGGAAAGGTGGGGGACCTTGCGGATCGGCCGGAGCTCGCTGCCGTGCTTTACGACCACGATGCCAAGGTGCAGGTGCGCCTTTCGGGCGGTGCGACGCTGCACCACCGCGACGACCTCGCTGCGTCGACCTGGGCGGGCATGCGCGACTTCTCCAAGGCGTGCTACCGCCAGGCGTCCGCGCCCGGTCGGACCCTAGCTGACCACCCCGCCATGATCGATACCGCCGCGCCGCTCCCCGAGCTCGACGGCTTTGGCAACTTCGTCGCGGTCACACTGCGTGTCGCAACGCTGGAATGGCTGTACCTTGCGGCGAGGGGACATCGTCGCGCGCTCGTGTCATACGGTGCCGCCGAGGGCCGCACATGGCTCGCCCCCTGACAGGAGGTTCGATGACGGGCTTCGCCGCCGGCTCGCCGGCAACGGTTCTGAGGGTCGCAGCGCTGGCCGCGGTCGCGTCCTCGCTCGGCATCGTGCTCGCCACGAAGACCTTGGCCGACCGGCCGCGCCCCATCGAGTGGTCAGCCCAGGAGCTCACCGACATCGAGGGTCACCCCTTCGACGCCAGCGCCCTCGACGGCCGCGTGGTGCTCCTCGTCAACACCGCGTCGAGGTGCGCCTTCACACCGCAGTACGAGGGCCTTGAGGCGCTCCACCAGCGCTACGAGGGCACCGGGCTCACCGTCCTCGCCGTGCCGTCCAACGACTTCGGCGGCCAGGAGCCCGGCGCCAACGCGTCCATCGCGGCGTTCTGCACGTCGGCCTACGGCGTGTCGTTCCCCATGCTTCAGAAGGCGCGGGTGAGCGGCGAGGGCGCGCACCCGCTGTTCGCCTGGGCGCGGCGCAGCGGCGGGCGTGCCGCGATCCCAGCGTGGAACTTCCACAAGATCCTCGTCGGGAGGGACGGGCGCGTCGTCGCCGGCTTCCCGTCCCACGTGTCGCCCCGCTCGCCGCAGGTGATGGGCGCGGTGGAGCGCGCGCTGCGCACGCCCGCGTTCTGATGGAGCCGTTCGCCGCCGCGCCGCGCCGGGGCTACCGCCGCTGCGTCGGCATCGCGCTGTTCTCGCAGGACGGCCGCGTCTTCCTCGGCAAGCGCGCGTCGCGCGGGATGGTGCCGAGCCACTCCTGGCAGATGCCGCAGGGTGGCATCGACCCCGGCGAGGGGGCCTACGCGGCCGCCGTGCGCGAGCTCTACGAGGAGACCAGCGTGCGCTCCGTCGCGCCGCTTGGCGAGCTCGAGGGCTGGCTGCACTACGATCTGCCAAGGGACGTCGCCGCGTGGCGCGGCCGCTTCAAGGGGCAGGCCCAGCGCTGGTTCGCCTTCCGCTTCATCGGTGCCGAGGGGGAGATCAACGTCACCTCGCCGCCGGACGGCCACAGCGCCGAGTTCTCCCGCTGGCGTTGGGAGGCGCTGGCGGAGGTGCCAGGCATCGTCGTGCCGTTCAAGCGGGCGGTGTACGAGCGGGTGGTCGAGGCGTTCGCCGAGCACGCCGCGCCACGGGGCTTGCGCGCGCCCGAGCGGCGGGCTATCTGACGACGACACTCAGGTTCGCATGGATGACCGGGTTGGCGCCTTCGGGGGCCGGCCCGTTCGGCGTTTGCGGCGTCGCGCTCGCGGCCTCGCCTGCGGACCGCTCAAACCGGGGCGCAGCGTGGCGCACGACGATCGTCTCATCGCCGAAACCGGCCTCGACGCCCGCGTCGCGAAGGTCGTGGCGCCGAGCCTCGACGCGCTCGGCTTCCGCCTCGTGCGGGTCCGGGTGAGCGGCCAGAACGGCTGCACCGTGCAGGTCATGGCTGAACGCCCCGACGGCACGCTCGCCATCGAGGACTGCGAGGCGATCAGCCACGCGATCTCCCCCGCGCTCGACGTGGACGACCCCATCGGACGGGCGTACCATCTCGAGGTGTCCTCGCCCGGCATCGACCGGCCGCTGGTGCGCCGCGACGACTTCGAGCGCTGGGCAGGGCACGAGGCCAAGCTCGAGACGGCGATCCCCATCGACGGTCGGCGGCGCTGGCGCGGCGTCCTCGTCGGCCTCGGGCAAGACACCGTGGGCATTCGACTTGCCGAGCTCGGCGGTGAGACCCACTGGGTGCCGCTCGGCGAGCTGGCGGACGCGCGCCTCGTCCTCACCGACGCGCTGGTGGAGCAGTCGCTGCGCGCGGGCAAGAAGGCGGCGATGAACTAGGCGCGGGCGGCGTCGCACGAGGGGGAGCCCTCGCGTTGGATTGGGGCCTCGCCCTGGAGAACGGGAACGGACATGGCAGTCAGCGCGAACAAGCTGGAGTTGTTGCAGATCGCCGACGCGGTGGCGCGGGAGAAGCAGATCGACCGCGCCATCGTCATTGAGGCGATGGAGGACGCGATCCAGAAAGCCGCGCGCGCCCGCTACGGTCAGGAGACCGAGATCCGGGCCGAGATCAACCCGAAGTCCGGCGAGACGCGGCTGCAACGCCTGCTCGAGGTGGTCGAGGAGGTGGAGACGCCGCAGACCCAGATCGCGCTCGCCGACGCGCTCGCCAAGAACCCCGCCGCGCAGATCGGCGACTACATCGCCGACCCGCTGCCGCCCATCGAGTTCGGCCGCGTCGCAACTCAGTCGGCCAAGCAGGTCATCGTGCAGAAGGTGCGCGAGGCCGAGCGCGACCGCCAGTACGACGAGTACAGGGACCGCGTCGGCGACATCATCAACGGCATCGTCAAGCGCGCCGAGTACGGCAACGTCATCGTCGACCTCGGCCGTGGCGAAGCGATCTGCCGGCGCGACCAGCTCATCCCGCGCGAGATCTTCCGCCCCGGCGACCGCATCCGCGCCTACGTGATGGACGTGCGCCGCGAGCCGCGCGGGCCGCAGATCTTCCTGTCGCGCACTCACCCGATGTTCACCTCCATGCTGTTCCGCCAGGAGGTGCCGGAGATCTACGACGGCGTCATCGAGGTGAAGTCGGTGGCGCGCGATCCCGGCAGCCGGGCCAAGATCGCCGTCATCTCGCGCGATTCCTCCATCGACCCCGTCGGCGCGTGCGTCGGCATGCGCGGCAGCCGCGTCCAGGCGGTGGTCCAGGAGCTGCAGGGCGAGAAGATCGACATCATCCCCTGGTCGCCGGACGCGGCCACCTTCATCGTCAACGCGCTGCAGCCGGCCGAGGTCGCCAAGGTGGTGCTCGACGAGGACACCGAGCGCATCGAGGTGGTGGTGCCCGACGAGCAGCTCTCCCTCGCCATCGGCCGCCGCGGACAGAACGTCCGCCTCGCCTCTCAGCTCACCGGTTGGGACATCGACATCCTCACCGAGGAGGAGGAGTCCCAGCGTCGCCAGAAGGAGTTCCATGAGCGCACGCAGCTCTTCGTCGACGGGCTGAACGTCGACGAGGTGGTCGGCCAGCTCCTCGCCTCGGAGGGCTTCACCTCGATGGAGGAGGTCGCCTATGTGGAGCTCGACGAGATCGCCTCCATCGAGGGCTTCGACGAGGACACCGCCGAGGAGATCCAGGCGCGCGCCCGCGAGCACCTCGAGGAGATCGAGCGTCAGAACGACGAGGCGCGGCGCGAGCTGGGCGTCGAGGACGACCTGCGCGAGGTGGCGGGCATGACGACCGCGATGATGGTCGCCCTCGGCCGGGGCGACGTGAAGAACCTCGAGGACTTCGCCGGCTCGGTGCCCGACGACCTCGTCGGCTGGATCGAGAAGCGCGGTGCCGAAACGGTGCGTCACACCGGCCCGCTGTCGGAGTTCGGGGTCTCGCGTGCCGACGCCGAGCAGATGATCATGGCCGCGCGCGTGTCCGCTGGCTGGATCACCGAGGCCGACCTCGCACCCGAGGTCGAGGAGGAAGAGGGCGAGGACTTCGCAGCGGAGGAGGCTCGCTGAGCGGGCGGTCCGGCAAGCCGCCGGTCCGCACCTGCGTCGTGACGCGTCGCACCGGTCCGCCGGAGGCGCTGATCCGATTCGTGCTGTCGCCGGACGGCGTCGTCACCCCGGACGTGCGTCGGCGGCTGCCCGGCCGCGGCGTGTGGGTGGACGCGACGGCGAACAGCGTGGCCGCAGCGGTGGCCAAGCGCGCGTTCGCGCGCGGCTTCAAGGCACAGGTGAGCGTGCCCGCGACGCTCGACGAAGACGTCGCCACGTTGCTGCGCCGCGCCGCGCTCGATCGCCTGGCGCTTGCCCATAAGGCGGGGCTGGTGACGGCCGGCTTCGAGAAGGTGCGCGCCCGCCTCGCCAGCGGCGCGGTCGCCGCGCTCGTCGTGGCACGCGACGGTGCGCCGGACGGCATCGGCAAGGTTCAAGCGCTTGCCAAGAAGGCTGCCAATCTCCATAACGAGAGGAACGTGGTCGACCTGTTCACTTCAGCCGAGCTGGAACGCACCTTGGGTCGTGACCGTGTGGTCCATGCCGCATTGTCGCCCGGTCGACTGAGCGAACTCTTCATCCTGGATGCGGCGCGCTTGCGCAGCTACGCGTTTGGCACGACGCAAGACGAACCGCATTCCGATCAGCCCGACGAACGCACGTTCGCAGGACCATTGAACGCATGAGCGAAACGAACGACACCGGCGAACAGGCTGGCGGCCGCAAGTCGACATTGTCGCTGCGCCGCGGCGGCGTGGAGAAGGGCACCGTGCGCCAGAGCTTCTCCCACGGCCGCACCAAGTCGGTCGTTGTCGAGAAGAAGAAGCGTCGTGTCGTGGTCCCCGGACAGGGCGAGGCGAACGCGCCGAGCGCGCCGCCGGCGGCCGAGGCACGGCGTCCGGCGCCGGCCGCGGCAGCCGTCCCGCCATCGAGCGAGGCGCGCCGCGCCGATCAGGACGCATCGTCCCGTGCCGCCCCCCGGCCAGCCGCCGCCGCGGCCGTCCCGTCGGAGGCCACGGCGAAGGCGCCGGCCGAGGCCGGCGGTGCCGAGGCAGGCCGCGCCGAGGCCGCCCGACCCATACGCGAGCCGACCGCCGACGAGCTCGCGGCGCGCGCGCTCAACATGCCGGCCCGTCCGCGTGTCATCGGCAAGGCCGAGGTGAAGGCGCCGCCCACGGCCGCGCCTGCGACGGACGATGCGGCGCCGCGTCGGCGTTCGGCCTACGCTTCGTCCCCGGGGCCGCGCGGTGCGCCGGCCCGCACCGGCGGCGCTGACCGCGACCCGCGTGCCCAACCCCGCGCCGGCGCGCCGGGCCGCACCGAGCCACGCACCGACGCTCGCGTTGATCGCGGAGGCCCCCGCCGTCAGGGTGGCGGGCAGGTCCACCGCACGCTGTCGCGCGCCGAGCAGGAGGCGCGCGCCCGCGCGCTCGCCGCCGCCCGCACCAACGAGGGCGAGCATCGCCGTCGCGCGGAGGAGGAGCAGGCGCGCGAGCGCGAGGCCATCGACGCGGCGAGGCGTCAGCTCGCCGAGGAGGAGCTGCGCCGCGAGCGCGAGGAGGCCCGTCGCAAGGCCGAGGAGGAGCTTGCCGCCCGCCGCGCCGCGAAGGAGGCGGAGGCTGCGCAGAACCAGGCGGCGGATGCCTCCGTCGTGCAGGCGGACGCCGGTGACCCGCGAGCGGCTCGCGGCGCGTTGCCGGTCCGCCGCAAGACCGCGGCCGAGCTCGAGGAGGAGGACGCGGCACGCGACAAGGCCAAGAAGGCCCGCGCGACGCCGACGAAGACCGCCACCAAGGGCGACGACCGGCGGAAGACGAAGCTCACCATCACCACTGCGCTCGAGGACGACTCGGAGCGCGGCCGATCGCTCGCGGCCCTGCGTCGCCGGCGCGAGAAGGAGAAGCGCGGCGCCCGAACCGGCCCGCGCGAGAAGGTCATGCGCGAAGTTGTCATCCCCGATGCCATCTCGATCCAGGACCTTGCCTCGCGCATGTCCGAGCGCGGCGTCGACGTCATCAAGCTCCTCATGAAGGAGGGGCAGATGTACAAGATCACCGACGTCATCGACGCCGAGACCGCCGAGCTCGTCGTGACCGAGTTCGGCCACACGGTGAAGCGCGTGTCGGAGGCGGACGTCGAGACCGGCCTGTTCGAGGCGCGGGACGTCGATACCGAGCACGCGGTGACCCGGCCACCGGTGGTCACGATCATGGGTCACGTCGACCACGGCAAGACGAGCCTGCTCGACGCGATCCGCAAGGCGAACGTCGTCTCCGGCGAGGCTGGCGGCATCACGCAGCACATCGGCGCCTACCAGGTCGAGCTCGGCGGGCAGAAGATCACCTTCCTTGATACTCCGGGTCACGCCGCGTTCACCGCCATGCGTGCCCGCGGCGCGAAGGCGACGGACATGGTCATCCTGGTCGTTGCGGCCGACGACGGCGTGATGCCCCAGACCGCGGAGGCGATCAGCCACTCCAAGGCGGCCGGCGTGCCGATGATCGTTGCGATCAACAAGATCGACAAGCCTGATGCCGACCCCATGCGCGTGCGCACGGACCTTCTGCAGCACGACGTCATCGTCGAGACGATGTCGGGCGACGTGCAGGAGGTGGAGGTGTCGGCCATCAAGGGCACCAACCTCGACAAGCTGCTCGAGGCGTGCCTTCTCCAGGCCGAGATCCTCGAGCTCAAGGCGAACCCGGACCGCGAGGCCCAGGGCGTCGTCGTCGAGGCCCAGCTCGACAAGGGTCGCGGCGCGGTGGCCACCGTCCTCGTGCAGCAGGGCACGCTGAAGGTCGGCGACATCGTCATCGCCGGGACGGAGTGGGGCCGCGTGCGTGCGCTCGTGAACGATCAGGGCGAGCGCGTGAAGGAGGCGGGGCCCTCGATGCCCGTGGAGGTGCTCGGCATCAACGGCACGCCCGAGGCCGGCGACCAGTTCGCAGTCGTCGAGACCGAGTCCCGCGCCCGGGAGATCGCCGAGTATCGCGATCGCCTGAAGCGCGAGACGTCGGCCGCGCCGTCGACGGCGATGAGCCTCGAGCAGATGATGTCGAACCTGCAGTCGGCGGGCCTGTCCGAGTTCCCGATCGTCCTGAAGGGCGACGTCCAGGGCTCGGTGGAGGCGATCGTCGGCGCGCTCGAGAAGCTGAACACCAACGAGGTGGCTTCGCGCATCCTGCATCAGGGCGTCGGTGCCATCACCGAGTCGGACGTGACGCTGGCCGCGGCCACCGGCGGCGTCATCATCGGCTTCAACGTGCGCGCCAACAAGCAGGCCCGTGACGCAGCCGAGCGGGCAGGGGTGGAGATCCGGTACTACTCGATCATTTACAACCTGATCGACGACGTGAAGGACGCGATGTCGGGCATGCTCTCGCCCGAGCGTCGCGAGACCTTCATCGGCTATGCCCAGGTCCTCCAAGTGTTCAACATCACCAAGGTCGGCAAGGTCGCCGGCTGCCGGGTGACCGACGGGATGGTGGAGCGCGGCGCCGGCGTGCGCCTCCTGCGCGACAACGTCGTCATCCACGAGGGCACGTTGAAGACGCTGAAGCGCTTCAAGGACGAGGTGAAGGAGGTCCAGGTCGGCCAGGAGTGCGGCATGGCCTTCGAGCGCTACGAGGACATCCGCGAGGGCGACGTCATCGAGTGCTTCCGCGTGGAGGAGGTCGAGCGCACGCTCGCCTGAACCCATGCAGATGAGGCCCGTCAACGCTCCGCAGACGACGGCGACTGGAACCTACAGCATGGCCTACGAGGTCAGTGGGGCGTCGCGCTTGGTGTTCGTGAGCGGGCAGGTCGCCCAGTCCCCTGACGGCGGTGTGCCCGACGGGTTCGAGCCTCAGGCGCGGCTCGTCTTCGCGAACCTCGAGGCCCAGCTCGGCGCCTGCGACATGGCGTTCGCCAACGTCGTGAAGCTGACGAGCTTCCTGACGCGTCGCGAGGATGTGCCCGCGTTCCGCGCGATCCGCGAGGAGCTCTTCGCCGATCATCGGCCCGCGTCGACGCTGGTGCTGGCCGAACTCATCGACCCGGACTGGTTGCTCGAGGTCGAGGCCGTCGCCGTGGCTTGACGGTCCGATCCACGGTGCGGTGGCGGCCGCGGTCGAGGATCGATCAGGCGGAGGCGACCGGCCTTGGACCGTGGCCGACCGCACGGCGGCGCGCGCTCGTCACAGCCATGGCGCGCTTGGATCCGTCACCGGCGCGGCGCCCGTTGGTGCCATGACCCGAGCGGCTCCAAGCGACCCACCGGGCGTGTCGTCGGCCCCAGCGTGACGGGCTCGGCCGGCCGCTTCCAGGAGGTCTTGGAAGGGCGGCGGCCGATCAGCATGAAGATCGACAGCTCGATCGGTTCCTCGGGGTTGGTCTTCACCCAACGCGCGGTGGCAGGGGCGACGTCCGTCCGGGTGAGCAGGACGGGACGCAACCGTCGCTGCCGGCCCCGCGGCGGTTGATCCGGCACAGCCGCGGTGGGTTGGGCGATGCCCGGACGCACCCATGCCGGCCCCTGGGCGGTCGCAGGGACCGGAGTGAGAGGCACGCGCTGCGATGCCGCCGGCTGGGTCAGGCCGCGCCACCACGCGCGCACCATCGCCCTCGGCGATGGGGCGACCGTCGCTGGGGTGGTGCGCGGTGCAAGGACGGCATTGCTGCGCCGGCGACGGTCCCTGCTCGTCGCCCGCGACACGCGATGCCAATGCTGTGAGGACCGATGTGCGGCCGATGTCACCATGTCCTAGCTCCCGCCTTGAGTGGCAAACGAACCGGAACACTGCGCCAAGGACGGTGTTCCCATCAATGGGTTGCACCGTTCTGCTACGATTGGAAGCAGTCGCGACGAGGGGCCGTTGGCCCCTAGCGCGGCTTGGGGTTGGGTGGAACGACCCAACCCGAAGAAGACCGGTCTTGGTCAACGAGCTAGGGCATCCTATCCGGGTCTGAGATGACCCAGGATGCGCCAGCTTGTCGGGATCGTCGCAGCCTTCTCCGAGGGAGCTGTCGTGTGGCCAGCAGGCGCGCCCCAGCTCGTCAGCGACGACGGATCCGAACGTTTTGAACCCAAGAGTGGTGGTCGCATCGAGGCACACTACCTTGTGGCGGCTCGGGCACGTCCGATCGTCGGGGTTTGCTCGACGGCGATTGAGGCCCGGAACCGGGGAACGACATGCAGTCACAACGTCAGCTGCGCGTCGGCGAGCTTGTCCGCCACGCGCTCTCCGACATCCTGATGCGCGGCGGCACCCATGACCCCGAGCTCGACGGCCGGCCCATCACCGTGCCCGAGGTGCGCATGAGCCCGGACCTCAAGGTGGCGACGGTCTTCGTCATGCCGCTCGGTGGCGAGGGCGGCGATCGCGTGGTCAAGGCGCTCGCGCGCTCCGCAAGGGGTCTGCGCGGCGAGCTCGCAGCCCAGGTGCGGCAGCTGAGGTCCGTGCCCGAGCTGCGCTTTCGCCTCGACACGCGGTTCGACGACGACGATCGGCTGCGCCGCGCACTCGCGGAGCCCTCGGTTGCCGCCGACATCGAGGGACCGGACGAGGGGGAGAGCGGACGTGGTTAGGTCGTTCGACCTCACCGAGCCCGGCGTGCTGCCGAGCACGGGTCGCGATCGGGTCGAACGCCGGCGTCAGCCCCGTCGCGGACGGGCGAAGAACGAGCTCGACGGCTGGATCATCCTCGACAAGCCGGTCGGGCTGACGTCGACCCAGGCGCTCGGGGCGGTGAAGCGATTGTTCAGCCCGGCGAAGGCAGGTCATGCCGGGACGCTCGACCCCCTCGCCTCGGGCCTCTTGCCGCTCGCCCTCGGTGAGGCGACGAAGACGGTCCCCTACGTCGTGGACGGCGCGAAGCGCTACCGCTTCACCGTGCGCTGGGGCGCGGCGACCGACACGGACGACGCCGACGGCGCGGTGACCGCCACCTCCGACGTGCGACCGACGCCAGAGGCCCTCGAGGGCGCGCTCCCCGCCTTCGTCGGGGAGGTCGCCCAGGTCCCGCCGCGCTACTCGGCGGTGAAGGTCGCAGGCCAGCGTGCGTACGACCTCGCGCGCGAGGGCGAGCAGGTGGAGCTTGCCGCGCGGATAGTGACCATCACGCGGCTCGCGGTCGTCGGCACGCCGGGCCGCGACGAGGCGACGCTCGAGGCGGACTGCGGCAAGGGGACCTACGTGCGCGCCGTTGCGAGGGACCTCGGGCTGGTGCTGGGCACCCACGCCCACGTCACCGCGCTGCGCCGCACCCGCGTCGGTCCGTTCGATGAGGCCGACATGGTGACGCTCGAGGCGCTTGGCAGCCGCTCGGAGGACCTGCAGTCCGTCCTCGACGAGGTGTTGCGCGATCCGAGCGAGGCGCTTGCCGAGTTGCCCACGCTGCTCGTGGACCGCACCGTGGCCGCACGGCTGCGGCGCGGCCAGGCGGCGCTTCTGCGGCCGGGCGACGCCCCGGAAGGGACCGTGCGAGCGACGACCGGCCGGGACCTCATCGCGCTGTGTCACGCCGAGGCCGGCGAGCTGCGACCGATGCGTGTGTTCCGCGCTCCCCGACGTCGCCTGGTGCACGGACCGAACCGACCTGCCGCCGAGGGCGGGGACCGCGCGGACTAGCATGGCGCGCCGTGACCGCGTCCGCCAAGGCAGCAAGATGGGCCGGCGTTGGTCGCCCCCGGGCCGAGGGAGCGGAACATCCGGTTGCGGTTAGCGTCGCCCGCTGGGCTGCTGCTCACCTAGTGCTCGATGCCGCGCCGCGCCGGCCGGAGGCAACCTTTGCCCGACGCAGCTTCACCGGAGCAACGCTCGTCCAAGCCCCGCGAGGTAGCACGGAGCGACGGCGTCACCGCCGCCCGTTGTCAACGCGAGGAGCCTGCCGTTGCGAACGTCCTTCCATCTCGCGCGTGCGCTGTTCCTCGCCCTCATGGTCCTCGCTCGCCCCGCGCTGGCGGCCGACCTTGCGCGCCCGGTCCCCATCTTGCCGCCGCCGCCGCCTCCGGCGGTGACCGTGGGACCCCACGCGCTCGTCGTATGCCTCACCGGCGCGCCGGTGAGGTACAGCCGCGCGCCTGGGGAGATGACCGTCGGTTCGCTGCCTGCGGGGGTCGAGGTCGCCGTGATCGACGCGCCGTTCGATCCGCGCGCCGACCTGTGGGTGCGCATCAAGGCACCCTACTCCGCGATCTACTACGGGTGGGTGTACACGCGCACGCTCGTCTGTCACTAAGGGGCGTTGGGCCTCCCGTGGGGACCGACCGATAACGCGCGTGCTGGACGACATCCCGGCTCGTCGCGCAACCCAGTGACAGGAGAGCCGATGTCGATCACCGCCGAGCGCCGTGCTGCGCTCATCAAGGAGTACGGCGCCAAGGAGGGGGACACCGGCTCGCCGGAGGTTCAGGTCGCCCTCCTCACCGAGCGCATCACCAACCTTACCGAGCACTTCAAGTCCCACGCGAAGGACAACCACTCCCGGCGCGGCCTGCTGAAGTTGGTGTCCCAGCGTCGCCATCTTCTCGACTACGTGAAGGGCAGGGACGCGGAGCGCTACCAGTCCCTCATCCAGCGGCTCGGGCTGCGCCGTTGACCACCGCGCGGCGCGGTCGAGACGCCCTCGCTCGTCGCGGTGCGAGCGTCCGAGGGAGCCTGGCTCGCGCGGCCTGAGGACGGGGCGCCACAAGGACTGTCGGCGCAACAGCGTCCACGGGCCCGCGGGGTCCCACCGAGCACTGAGCGACGTCGGGGCTGCCGGCGCGGCCTCAACACCTCCCTGCGCTGCGCCAGCCGACCGGCAAGACGGTCGATCCGGTTCCGCCTTGGGGCCAGGGACCTGACTGCGGCAAGGGTCCGACGGACCCGCAGCCGACGAGACAAGGCACCGGCGGCATCGGGCTGCGCGGTGCGGCGAGGCGCCGTCGTCCGGCGCCTCATGGCGGCCGTGAAGGCCGAGCGAGCCGACCATCATGGTCGGTGGCGACGTGGTGGGGCAGGATCGCAGGACGCTGAGCGGCGCAGCGTCCCGCCGTCTTGCCCGCCCGCGCCGAACACACGCGAAAGGCAGGACATGTTCGACACCCAACGTGAAACCATCGAGTGGGGCGGCCGCACGCTGACCCTCGAGACCGGCAAGGTCGCCCGCCAGGCGGACGGCGCGGTCCTCGCGCACTACGGCGAGACCACGGTTCTTGCAACCGTCGTCTCCGAGCACCACGCGAAGCCCGGGCAGGACTTCTTCCCGCTCACGGTGAACTACCAGGAGAAGGCGTTCGCTGCCGGCAAGATCCCCGGCGGCTTCTTCAAGCGCGAGGGTCGGCCCAGCGAGCACGAGGTGCTCACTTCTCGCTTGATCGACCGGCCCATCCGCCCGCTCTTCGTGGAGGGCTACAAGCACGACACTCAGGTCATCCTCACCACGCTGTCCCACGACCTTGAGAATGCGCCGGACATCCTTGCGATGGTCGCAGCGTCCGCAGCCCTCACCCTGTCAGGCGTGCCCTTCATGGGCCCCATCGGAGGTGCGCGCGTCGGCTTCGTGGATGGCGACTACGTGCTCAACCCGACCCTCGACCAGATGGAGGACTCCGCCCTCGACCTCGTCGTCGCAGGCACCACGGACGCCGTCCTCATGGTGGAGTCGGAGGCCAAGGAGCTGTCCGAGGACGTCATGCTCGGCGCCGTGATGTTCGGCCACCGCGAGTTCCAGCCGGTCATCGAGGCGATCATCCGCCTCGCCGAGAAGGCCGCCAAGGAGCCGCGCGACTTTCAGGTCCCCGACCGATCGGAGCTCGCCAGCCGCATCCGCGCGTCCGCCGAGGCCGACCTCAAGCAGGCGTACTCCATCGTCGGCAAGGCGGAGCGCCGGGCGGCCATCGACGAGGTGAAGACGCGCGTGATGGCCGAGCTCGCCGCGGCCGAAGGAGCGGAAGGCCCCACCAAGCAGCAGGTCGGCGACCTCTTCAAGAAGGCCGAGGCCGCCGTCGTCCGCGGTCAGATCATCGAGCACAAGACCCGCATCGATGGGCGGGACCTTGAGACCGTACGGGCCATCGAGTGCGAGGTCGGCATCCTGCCCCGCGCTCACGGCTCGGCGCTGTTCACCCGCGGCGAGACCCAGGCGCTGGTGGTGGCGACGCTCGGGACGGGCGACGACGAGCAGTTCGTCGACCTCCTGGAGGGGACGATCAAGCAGAGCTTCATGCTGCACTACAACTTCCCGCCCTACTCCGTGGGCGAGACCGGCCGCATGGGCTCGCCCGGCCGCCGCGAGATCGGCCACGGCAAGCTCGCGTGGCGCGCCGTGCACCCGATGATGCCGGCGCACCACGACTTCCCCTACACGACGCGGGTCGTCTCGGAGGTGACGGAGTCGAACGGCTCGTCGTCCATGGCGACGGTGTGCGGCTCGTCGCTGGCGCTGATGGATGCCGGCGTGCCCCTCGCAGCGCCCGTGGCGGGCATCGCCATGGGCCTCATCAAGGAGGGGGATCGGTTCGCGGTGCTGTCCGACATCCTGGGCGACGAGGACCACCTCGGCGACATGGACTTCAAGGTGGCCGGCTCGCGCCAGGGGGTGACGAGCCTCCAGATGGACATCAAGATCGACGGCATCACCGAGGAGATCATGCGCGTCGCCCTCGACCAGGCGAAGGCCGGCCGCGTGCACATCCTCGACGAGATGGGCAAGGCGATCGAGGAGGCACGCAGTGAGCTCGGCGAGTACGCGCCGCGCATCGAGGTGATCCAGATCCCCGTCGACAAGATCCGCGAGGTGATCGGCTCCGGCGGAAAGGTGATCCGTGAGATCGTCGAGAAGACCGGAGCCAAGATCGACATCAACGACGACGGTCAGGTGAAGGTCGCCTCGGCCGACAACAAGGCGATCACCGCAGCGCTCAACTGGATCCGCGGCATCACCGCCGAGCCGGAGGTGGGTCAGATCTACGAGGGCACGGTGGTGAAGGTGGTGGACTTCGGCGCCTTCGTGAACTTCTTCGGGCCGCGCGACGGCCTTGTCCACATCTCGCAGATGCGCGACGGCCGGCCGGAGAAGTCCTCCGACGTGGTGAAGGAGGGTCAGAAGGTCTGGGTCAAGCTCATGGGCTTCGACGAGCGCGGCAAGGTGCGCCTGTCCATGAAGGTAGTGAACCAGGAGACCGGTGAGGAGATCAAGGCCGAGGCGGCCTGATCATCCGGCAAGGTTGCGGTTTCTAGGGCCGAGGGCGGCAGCGCGAGCGGCTCGCGCTGCGGCCCTAGGGTTGCGCCCGGCCTGCTGACCGCCAGCCGTATTCGCATCGAACGGACCGTAACGGATCGACGAACGCGGGTTCGTTGAAGACGCCGCCAAGCCCTCGAGCCGGCGGTCCCTGCGGACCTTCGACGGACCGCGCGGTGGGAACGCCGAGCGACGCTAAGGCCGGGGAGGGAGGCGTGCTAGGCCGCCTCCTCGTCGTCCTCCTCGGCGGCGTGGCCGGAGCCGTGCTTGGCCAGCGCGTCGCCGATGTTGCGCAGCTTCTCGGCGTTCGAGTCCGAGGCCTCGCCGGCTAGCTTGTTGGTGCGGTCGCCCAGGCGCGCCATGATCTTGGCGATCTTGTCGCCGTCCGGCTTGTCGCTCGTGATCGCCTTCTTGAGCGCCTCGAGATCGCGGGCGACGGACTTGGAGCCGCTCGCCTCGAGCTCGCCGACGCTCTCCTGCCACATCTCGATGTTCTTGACGGCAGCGTCAACGGAGGCGTTGGACAGGTCGTCCTGGTCGAGGAGCTTCGTCGTCTCGGCATAGCGGGGCATGTCGGTCGCCTTCAGTGAGCAGGTCGGATGCCTGGGAACGGAGGGCGGGCACCGAGGTTGCGGCGGGCGCGACAACGTGGCGCAAGGCGCCGCCGCGGCGTTTCTCGCCGGCACGACGCGACCTCCTCGCCCTCGGCACGGCCTGCAGCGTGCTTGGTTAGGCGCGAACAGGCGGTGAGACCTCCCGTCAGCAAAAAGCGCAGTCGTGATCGCCGCCGCGAATTGCGCGCCGAGGGCTTAGTGTATTTCCCGCCGGACATACCTAAGGTTGCCAGATGACCGTAGCCCGCGTTCGAACGTACCTGGCCGACATCGACCGACGGAAGAGGATCGCCGGGTCAGCCACCGAGCAGGTGATCCGCAAGGCGTTCAGCGACCTCCTATCCGACCTGGCAAGGTCGAATGAGATGGTGCTCATCGAAGAGCAGCCAATCCTCACTGGGCCGGGTCGGGGTCGCAGGCCCGACGGCACCGTGCGCCATTCGATCCGGGTCGTTCACGGTTACTGGGAGGCTAAGGACGGCGACGACGACCTTGACACCGAGATCGACCGCAAGCGACGCGTCGGCTACCCCGTCACGAACACCATCTTCGAGGACAGCCGCACCGCCGTCCTGTGGCAGCACGGCGCTGAGGCCATGCGCTGCAACATGGCCGACGCCGAGGCCTTGGCCCGATGTTTGGCGTGGTTTTTCGACTACGAGCCGCCCGTCATTGAAGATTGGCGGCGCGCGGTAGGGCAGTTCCGACACGACCTGCCCCACATCCTCGGCGAGCTGCGACGCAGGATCGACGCCGCCTACTCCGAGGGCGGCCACTTCCGCGATGCAGCCGCGCAGTTCCTTGTGCATGCCCGGGAAACGGTCAACCCGACGCTCGTCGAGGCGGACGTGCGGGAGATGCTCATCCAACACATCCTCACGGAGGACATCTTCACCTCCGTCTTCCGCAGTGACTTCCACCGCGAGAACAACATCGCCAAGCGGCTCTACGATCTCGAGCGACTCTTCCTGCGCGGGGCTGCGAAGCAGGACCTCCTGCGAGCGCTGGAGCCGTACTACGCGGCGATCCGGCGAGCCGCGGTTGAGATCGACGCCCACTCGGAGAAGCAGACCTTTCTCAAGGTCGTTTATGAGGGGTTCTACAAGGCCTACAACCCGAAGGCAGCCGACCGGCTGGGCGTGATCTACACGCCCAACGAGATCGTCCGCTTCATGGTCCGTGGCGCCGACTGGCTTTGCCGGGAACACTTCGGCCGCGGCCTCATCGACCCGGGCGTGGAGATCCTCGACCCCGCCACGGGCACCGGCACCTTCATCTGCGAGCTGCTGGAGTTCTTCCGCGGCCAGCCGGAGCTGCGCCGCAAGTACAAGGAGGAGCTTCATGCCAACGAGGTGGCGATCCTGCCTTACTACGTTGCCAACTTGAACATCGAGGCGACCTACGCCGAGATCACCGGCCAGTTCGCGGAGTACCCCAACCTCGTGTTCGCCGACACGCTGGACATGACCGAGGGGCTGGGCATCCGACGCGGGCAGCAGATGAGCTTCCTCGGGCGCTTCTCGGACGAGAACATCGAGCGCATCCGCCGCCAGGACGCGCGGCGCATCTCCGTGGTCATCGGCAACCCGCCTTACAACGCCAACCAGCAGAACGAGAACGACAACAACAAGAACCGCGAATACCCGCGGATCGACGAGCGGGTGCGCCAGACCTTCGTCAAGCTCTCGACGGCGCAGAAGACCAAGGTCTACGACATGTACTCGCGCTTCTACCGCTGGGCCTTCGACCGGATCAGGGAGCAGGGCGTGGTGGCGTTCGTCACGAACCGCTCCTTCCTCGACTCGCGCACCTTCGACGGCTTCCGCCGCGACGTGGCGGAGCGGTTCGGGGACCTGTTCATCGTGGACCTCGGCGGCGACGTGCGGGCGAACCCGCGGCTTTCGGGCACCAAGCACAACGTCTTCGGCATCCAGACGGGGGTCGCGATCGCCTTCTTCGTGCGCGGCGGCAAGGGCGGCGGCATCCGCTACCTGCGCCGGCCCGAGGAGGAGACGGCGCGCGACAAGCTCGCCTGGCTCGCGGGCCTCGACCCGGCGCGGGCGGAGTGGGAGCGCGTCGTGCCGGGTCCGCGCGCCGACTGGATCGGCCAGGTGGAGAACGACTGGGACGACCTGATCCCGGTGGCCGACAAGAGGACCAAGGCCGCCAAGGTGAAGGGGCAGGAACGGGCGGTGTTCAAGCTGTTCTCTCTGGGAGTAGTAACGAACAGAGATGATTGGGTGTCTGACCTCAAGGAAAAAAGCCTTAGCTGCAAAGTTGCGTTTCTATTGAGTGAGTATCAGGCAGCACAGGATCACCTGATGGGAAAAGACTTCCAAGATGAAAAGTTGGACGTTCAGATCAAGTGGACGAGGCACCTCAAACACCTTCTTCGAACTGGAGTCGCACTTGACTACGACAGTAGGCAGATTCGCAGATCATCTTTTCGGCCTTTCTTTGACAAGGTGCTGTATTATGGCTCAGAACTCAACGAGTTCCTCTATCAAAACGATCAGGCATTTATTATTGATGATCCGCACAATGTGACGATCCTATTTGGCTACGAGCCGCGCGCAACGTTCTCCGCATTCTCATCCATGCACGTGCCGAACAAAGATTTCTTCATGCCAAGTGCGGCGCAGCACCTCCCCCGCCACCGCTACACCCCGACCGGCGAGCGCATCGACAACGTCACCGACTGGGCCCTGAACAAGTTCACCGCGCGCTACGGCAAGCGCGCCGGGGTCACGAAGGACGCGATCTTCCATTACGTCTACGCCGCGCTGCACGACCCCGTCTGGCGCGAGGCCTACGCCATCAACCTGCGCCGGGAGTTCCCCCGCATCCCCTTCCACGACGACTTCGGCCTCTGGGCTGGATGGGGCGCCCGCCTGATGGAGCTCCACGCCCGCTACGAGGACGTGGCCCCTTGGCCCGTGGAGCGCCGCGACGTCCCCGACGCGCGCGCCCGCGCCGCCGGGCTCGACCCCAAGCCCCGCCTCAAGGCCCATCGCGGGGCCGGCACCGTCGAGATCGACTCCGAGACCACGCTGACGGGCCTGCCCGACGAGGCCTGGGCCTACCGCCTCGGCAACCGCTCGGGCCTCGAATGGGTGCTCGACCAGCACCGCGAGAAGAAGGTCCGCGACCCCACCGTCGAGGCCTGGCTGCGCGACAACCCCGACTGCCGCTACCGCCTCGCGGACCACAAGGAGCGCGTGATCGACCTGATCGCCCGTGTGGCCCGCGTCAGCGTCGAGACGATTGCCATCGTAGGAGCCATGCGCGACCACTCAATCGTCGCCCGTTCGCCAGCGCCGGAGGAGCGGCCCGCCTGACGGCGACCGTCCGCCGCCGCTGGATCAGGCGGCGAAGTTCGATGGGAACATCGCCCGCGCCGTCTCCTCGTCGAAGTCCCGCTTGAACGTAAGGTCCTGGCCCATCGCGCGGGCGCGGGCGACGGCGGGCCGCGCGTTCACCCCCTCGAACCAGCGCCGCACGTTGGGGAAGGCGTCGATGCCGCCCTCGCCGAGCACGCGCACGTGGCGGTCCACCCAGCCCCACGCGCCGATGTCGACGATGGTGTACTCGGCCCCGACGATGAAGTCGCGCCCGGCAAGGTGCGCGTCGAGCACGCGGTAGTGCCGCTCGGCCTCGAACCTGTAGCGCCGCTTGGCGTAGTCGCCGCCCTCCGCCGCGCCGGCGGTCTGGAAGTGCACCCACTGGCCCGAGAACGGTCCGAGGCCGGACGCGACCCAGAAGTGCCAGGACAGGAGCTCGCCGCGGTCGGACGGCGCGCCGAGGAGGCTACCGTGCTTCTCGGCGAGGTAGAGCAGGATCGCGGACGAGTCGAAGACACGCACCCCGTCGTCCTCGATGGCCGGCGCCTTGGCGTTCGGGTTGATCGCGAGGTAGCCCTCGCCGTGCTGCTCGCCGCGGTAGGTGTCGATGGGGACGACCTCGTAGGCGAGGCCGAGCTCCTCCAGGAGGAGGGCGACCTTCATCGGGTTCGGCGTGTGGTGGTAGTAGAAGCGGATCAACGTGGCCTCCTCGCGTGTGCTCGCCCTGGGCATCGACGGTTGAGGCTCGTCATCGCCCGATAGGCGGCATAGCAAACATTCGTCCCCGTCGTCCCGGCGGGACGACGCGGAACCGGGCCTGTTCGCGCCATCGTGAACGCCTGGCGCTCGTGGGCCGTCCTGCGCCGCGCCCTGGTCGGCAACTGAGGAGGCGGCCGCCGACGTAAAGACCACGCAGCTTCGCGGCACCATCGTCAGTTCGCGTGCGATGACCGTATGTGCGCGTTGCCGCCGTCGGCAGGGCGCTCAGGCATCGCTGTAAACACACGCGCCGTCCTCCTCCGGCCGACCCGGCGCTGATCGTTTGAGGCGCGCGACGCTTGCCGGGCGGCTGGGCCTCGGCTAGCCTTCGCCCGTCGTGGAGGACAACGCTCCACGCTGCGAAACACAACAACGATCATCGGCAGTGGCCGGTCCGATCGCGGGCATCGCCCCAGCGCAGCTCGACGACGGACGGCGATCGTGCCGAAGGGGGGACGAAGATGATTGATCGGCGCGCACTCCTCGCCGCTGGCGGGGCGAGCCTCATCCTGCCGCGCTTCACACTCACCGCACGCGCGCAGTCGCCGATGAGCGCCGACGAGAAGGCTGCTGCGATCGACGCGCTGTACCAGGCCGCCCAGGAGGAGGGCGAGCTCACGTGGTACGTGGCGCACGTGGGATCGGAGGTCGCCGAGCTCATGGGGGCCAAGTTCACCGAGACCTACCCGGGCGTCGAGGTGAACGTCGTGCGCACGACGGCGCAGGTGGCCTTCCAGCGGCTCAACCAGGACCTTCAGGCGGGCGTCAACAACTGCGACGTGTTCGCCTCCACGGTCGTCGCGCACTTCCTCGACCTCAAGGAGCGCGGCCTCCTGATGGCCTACGAGCCGGCGCGCAAGCTCGACGCGCTGCCCCAGTTCCAGGCCATCGACCCCGACAACATGTTCCACACCACCTCCATCGGGCCGGTGTGCATCGTCTACAACACCGACGCGGTGTCCGAGGCCGACGCGCCGAAGAACTGGGACGACCTCCTCGACCCGAAGTGGACGGGTCAGGTCGCGGTCGGCCACCCGGGCTACTCCGGCCAGGTGGGCAACTGGGTCGTAGTCATGCGTGACCTCTACGGCTGGGAGTACTTCGAGACGCTCGCCGAGCGGGACCCCTACATCGGCCGCTCGATCATCGACGTCACGACGACCATCGTGTCCGGCGAGCGTCAGGTGGGGGCCGGGCCGATGGCGACCACGCTGCGCTCGCAGGCGGCCGGCAACCCCGTCGCCGTGACCTACCCGACGGACGGCACGGTGGTCGTCACCGCGCCGTCGGGCATCATGAAGGACGCCCAGCACCCGAACGCCGCCAAGCTGTTCATCGAGTTCCTGCTCGGGCCGGAGAACACCCAGATCGCCATCGACGAGTGGAACCCGCCGATCATCCCGGGGGTCGAGGCGAAGGCCGGCGTCGCGGACCTTGGGGAGATCAAGACGCTGTCGGCGACGAACGATCAGCTCATCAACGGCATCCCCGAAGTCAGCGAAATGTGGCGTGACCTATTCGGCATCTGAGGTCGCGTCGGCGACCCGTCCGCGTCCAAGGACGTGGGCGGGCGTCGTCGATCCGTCGCTGTGGGTCCTCGCGCTCCTCGCGGTGATCCTCGCGTTCCTGATCATCAACCCGCTCGCGCGGCTCGTCATCGACGCGTTCTCGACGCCCGAGGGCGGGGTGACGCTGTCGAACTTCGCGGACGCGCTCGGCCGCTCGCGCAACCTTCAGGCCTACTGGAACACCATCAAGCTCGCCTCGGCGACGATGGCGCTCGCGCTTTTGATGGCCCTGCCCATGGCCTGGGCCGTCTCGCGGACCGACGTCCCGGCCCGCGGCGCGCTCTACCTCGGCGTCATCGGCGCGTTCATCATGCCGCCGTTCCTCGGCGCGATCGGCTGGATCCTCCTCGCCGGGCCGAACGCGGGCTGGCTCAACCAGATCGCCACCGGACTGACCGGAGCTGAGCAGGGACCCTTCGACATCTTCTCGATGTGGGGCCTCGCGTTTGTCATCGCGCTCAGTCTCTTCCCGCTGATCTTCATCTTCGCGACGTCGGCCCTCGACCTCATCTCCTCGGAGATGGAGGAGGCCGCCGCGATCCACGGAGCCGGACCGCTCCGCGCCACCTGGCTCGTCACGCTGCCGCTCGCGCTGCCGGCCATCGTCGGCGCTGGGATGCTCGTCTTCCTGGAGACCATCGCGCTCTACGGCACGCCGGCGCTCATCGCGATCCCGGCGCGCTACAACGTGGCGACCACGCAGCTTACGATGTTCTTCGAGTACCCGATGCGCATCGAGACCGCGATGGCGTTCTCCGTCCCGCTCGTCCTCATCACCATCGTCCTCCTCGTGGCCCAGCGGCTCCTCCTGTCACGCGGAGGTCACGTCGCCGTCGCCGGCAAGGGCGGCGCACGCCAGCCCCTCCGGCTGGGACCGTGGCGCTGGGTGCTGTTCGGCTACGGCGCGTTCGTGTCGCTGCTCGCCATCATCCTGCCGGCGGGGATGCTCTTCCTTACCTCACTCTCGCGGGCGTGGGCGCAGCCGCTCTCGTGGTCCAACCTCACGCTGGAGAACTACGTCGACATCCTGTTCCGACAGGAGACCGTGCGCGAGGCGATGACCAACACCGTCGTCTACTCGGCCATCTCCGCCACGGTGTGCTGCGTGCTCGGCTTCGCGGTGGCCTACATCGTGATCCGCAAGCTCCTGCCGTTCGCGTCCGGGCTCGCCTTCCTCGCAGTGGCGCCCATCGCGGTGCCCGGCATCGTCCTCGCGGTCTGCTTCTACGCCGCGTATGCGGGGCCGCCGTTCCAGCTCTACGGGTCGAGCGCGCTCGTCATCATCGCCTTCATCACGCGCTTCCTGCCCATCGCCTTCGTCGCCGCATCGGCCGGCATCCGCAGCCTCCACACCGAGCTTGAGGAGGCCGTGCGCATCCTCGGCGGCAATCGCCTCACCGTCCTGCGGCAGGTCGTGGCGCCGTTGCTCAAGAAGAGCCTCCTTGGCGTTTGGATCCTGATCTTCGTCATCTCGACGCGCGAGCTCTCGACCGCGGTGTTCCTCACCGGGCCCGAGAGCCGGGTGATCTCGATCCTGACCCTCGACCTGTCCGAGCAGGGGCAGTACGAGATCCTCGCCGCCATGGGCGTCGTCCTGCTGACCGTCACCACGCTCGTCGTCGCCATCGGCATGCGCCTGCTCGGCCGCGACTTCATGCTCCGGCGGAACTGATGGGGCGCACGTGAGGGGGCCTCGATGAAGGGACAGCTTGCCCTCGACCGAGTCGTGAAGCGCTACGGGCCGACGACGGCGGTCGACGGCATCTCCATCGACCTCGCGCCCGGCGAGTTCCTGTCGCTGCTCGGCCCGTCGGGCTGCGGCAAGACGACGACGCTGAGGATGATCGCGGGCTTCATCGACCCCACCGACGGCGCAATCATCCTTGACGGCGAGACGATCTCCTCGTCGACCGGGGCCAAGCCGCCGGAGCGCCGCGGCATGTCGATGATCTTCCAGAGCTACGCCATCTGGCCGAACATGACGGTGTTCCAGAACGTCTCGTTCGGGCTCAGGATGCAGCGGCTGCGCGCGGAGGAGGTGCGTCAGCGCACCGGCGCGATCCTCGAGGTTGTCCAGCTCTCCCACCTCGCCGAGCGCTACCCCAACGAGCTGTCCGGCGGCCAGCAGCAGCGCGTCGCGCTGGCCCGCGCCGTCGTCGTCCAGCCCAAGGTGCTCCTCCTCGACGAGCCGCTGTCCAACCTCGACGCCAACCTGCGCGAGGAGATGCGCGGCGAGATCCGCCGCATGCACGATGAGTTCAGTGTCACGACGGTCTACGTCACCCACGACCAGTCCGAGGCGATGGCGATCTCGGACCGCATCGCCGTCATCAACCACGGCCGCATGGAGCAGCTCGACACGCCCTACGCGCTCTACACGCGCCCGCGCACCCGCTTCGCGGCGGAGTTCATCGGTCGCACCAACCTGATCGAGGGCGAGGCGTCGAACGGCTCGGTGCGCTTCGCGGGCTTCACGGTGCCCACCGAGCGCCTGGTACGCCAGGGCACGGGACGCAACCTCATCGCCTCCCTGCGGCCGCAGGCGATCCGCCTCCTGCCGAAGGATGCGGCGCCGACGACGGACGGGGATGCGATCGTTCTCCCCGTGGCGGTGGCGAAGCGCTCCTTCCTGGGGGACAGCTGGGACTACCTCGTCGCCGTGGACGGCGGCGCGATGACCCTGCGCGTGTCGGCGCCGGCGTGGTCGGTGTTCGAGGTGAACCAGGAGGCGTCCGTCGCGATCCCCTACGACGGCATCGTGCCGGTCGAGACCGAGACCTAAGGAGCAAAGATGTCCCTCGCAGTCGCGACCCCCGAGGCCGAGGCCGACGGGTATACGCCGCAGATGATCGCCCGCGTCGAGGACGGCGTCGGCTGGCTGATCTACGCCAACCCGCGGCGACGCAACGCCGTCACGCTCGGCATGTGGCGGCAGATCCCGGACCTCGTCCGCGCCTTTGCCGACGATCCCGCGGTCAACGTCGTCGCCCTTCGCGGCGAGGGGCACGAATCCTTCGTCTCGGGCGCCGACATCTCCGAGTTCGACCGTGTGCGCTCTACCCCCGAGACCGTCGAGGTGTACGACGACGCGGTCGACGGGGCGTCCAAGGCGATCTCCGGGCTCGAGAAGCCGACCGTGGCGATCATCGAGACGTGGTGCGTCGGCGGCGGCATCGCGACCGCGCTCACCTGCGACCTGCGCTTCGCCTCGGACAACACGCGCTTCATGCTGCCCGCCGCCAAGCTCGGCCTCGGCTACCGCTACGGCGGCATCCGCGCCCTCGTCGACGTGGTCGGGATGGCGAACGCCAAGGAGATCTTCTTCACCGCTCGGCGTTACAGCGCGGAGGAGGCGCTTCGCATGGGCCTCGTCAACCAGGTCGTGCCCGCAGCGTCCTTCGAGGAGGAGGCACGCGCCTACCTCGCCTCCATCGCGGAGGGCGCGCCGCTCACGATTCGCAGTGCCAAGCTCGGCATCAATGCCGCCGTCAAGGACCCCGACGCGCGCGACATGGCGGCGGTCGATGCCTCCGTGGCCAGGTGCTTCGCGTCCGAGGATTACGTGGAGGGCCGCCGCGCGTTCGTCGAGAAGCGCAAGCCGCGGTTCGAGGGCCGGTGACGGACGCGGCGCTCGTCGCGCGGATCTACGAGCAGGGGGCGCCGGACGTCCTCAAGCTCGAGGAGGTCGACCTGCCGCCGCCCGGTCCCGGCGAGGCCCGCATCGCCCACACCGCCATCGGGCTCAACTTCGCCGACATCTACCTGCGCCGCGGCGACCCTGGACCTCACTCGGTGTCGAGCTTCCCGGCGGTGCCCGGCACGCAGGGGGCGGGCCGCGTCGAGGCCGTCGGCGAGGGGGTTACCGAGGTCCGCCCCGGCGACAGGGTCGCCTACGTCCACCCCGAGGCCTACGCCACGGTGCGCAACGTGCCGGCGGCGCGGCTCGTCGCGCTCCCCGACGACGTCGCCGACGACGTGGCCGCGGCGACGCTGCTGCGGGCGATGACGGCGGACTACCTCGTCCACCGCCTCTACCCCATCCGCGAGGGGGACTGGGCGCTGGTCAGCGCCGCGGCGGGCGGCGTCGGCCTGATCCTGTCGCGCTGGGCCCGCGCGCTGGGGGCGACGGTCATCGGCACCGCTGGCGGGCCGGACAAGGTGCGCCTGGCGCGGGAGGGCGGCTGCCACCACGTGATCGACTACCGCGCCGAGGATTTCGTGGAGGGCGTCCGTCGCATCACCGACGGCGCCGGCGTCCATGTGGTCTACGATTCGGTGGGGCGCGACACCTTCATCCCCTCGCTGGAATGCCTGCGGCCGATGGGGATGGGCATCAACTACGGCACCGCGTCGGGTCCCGTGCCGGCGTTCCCGCTCCAGGACCTCCACCACAAGTCGCTCATCGTCTCGCGGCCGACGCTGCGCACCTACATCGCATCGCGCGATGACCTCGTCGCGAGCGCGAACCGCGTGTTCGCCGCGGCGCGGGACGGGACGATCCGCCTCGACGTCGGCCCGCGCTACGACTTCCGCGACGTGGTTAAGGCCCACGACGACCTCGAGGCGCGCCGCACCACCGGTGCGCCGGTGCTCGTGCCGTAGGGGTTGCGACCGGCCGGTCGCACATAGCCGCGGCGCAGGGGAGCCTCGTGACGAAGCCAGTGTTCATCCTGAACGGCCCGAACCTCAACCTCCTCGGGCTGCGCGAGCCGCACATCTACGGCCACGCCACCCTCGGCGACGTCGAGGCGGCGTGCGCCGCGCTCGGCGACGACCTCGGCCTTGCGACGCGGTTCCTGCAGTCGAACGCCGAGCACGAGCTGATCGGCTGGATCCACGAGGCGCGCGAGGCAGCGAGCGCCGTCGTCATCAACCCCGCGGCCTACACCCACACCTCGGTGGCGATCCTCGACGCGCTCACCGCCTTCGAGGGGCCGGTGATCGAGGTACACATCTCCAACATCCACCGCCGCGAGGCCTTCCGCCATCACTCCTACGTCTCGCTGCGCGCCGACGCCGTGATCGCGGGCTGTGGCACGGACGGGTACCTGCTCGCGCTGCGGCGCGTCGCCCGCCTCATCGCCCCGGCGTGAGCGCCGCGCCGCGCATCACCGGCTGCACGGCGATCCTGGCGCACCTCGGCGTCCCCACCGAGGGGTTCGCGGCACCCAAGATCTACAACCCTTACTTCGCGGCTCGCGGCATCGACGCCGCGGTGGTGCCCCTCGGCGCGTCCGCCGACGACTTCGCCACGCTGCTGCCCCTCGTCATGCGGCTCAGCAACGTGCGCGGCGCGCTCGTCACCATGCCTCACAAAAGCACGACGCTGGGGCTCGTCGACGACGCGTCGCCAACGGCGCGACTTGCCGGCGCCTGCAACGCGGTGCGGCGCGCTGCGGACGAGCGGCTTGTCGGCGACATGTTCGACGGCGAGGGCGTCGTGCGCGCCATGGCGAGGGCTGGTCGCTCACCATTCGGAGCCTCGGCCCTCGTCGTCGGCTCCGGCGGGGCGGGCTCGGCGATCGCCGCCGCGCTCGCCACCGCCGGCGTCGCGCGGCTCGGTCTGGCGGACGTGGATCGCGTCCGCAGCGAGGTGCTCGCCGCCCGGCTAGCGGCGCACCGCACGGACCTCGCGCTCGTCGTCGGCGACGCCGACCCTTCGGGCTGGGACCTCGTCATCAACGCGACGCCGCTTGGGATGAAGCCGGCGGACCCGCTGCCGTTCGACCCGTCCCGTCTGCGCGAAGGGACCCACGTCGGCGACGTCGTCCTGTCCGCCGGCGAAAGCGCGCTCGTCGCCGCGGCGCGCGCCCGTGGCTGCACCGTCACCACGGGGTACGACATGTTGTTCGAGATGATCCCGGCCTACCTCGAGTTCTTCGGGCTACCGACGACGACGCCTGACACCTTGCGTCGCCTCGCCGACCTTTCGAGCTGACCGATGATGGATGGAGGGACGCCATGGACATGCCGCGCAATGCGTTCAAGAGGGCGCTTGCCGAGGGTCGGCTGCAGCTCGGCCTGTGGTGCTCGCTGCCGGGCTCCTACGCCGCGGAGGTCGTCGCCGGCGCCGGGTTCGACTGGCTGCTGTTCGACACCGAGCACTCGCCCATCGACCCCGTGACGGTGGTCTCGCAGCTCCAAGCCGCCGCGGCCTACCCGGTCTCGGCGGTGGTCCGGCCCGCCAGCAACGACGCGGTCACCATCAAGCGGCTCCTCGACGTCGGCGCGCAGTCGCTCCTGGTGCCGTTCGTAGAGAGCCCTGAGGAGGCCGCTGCGGCCGTCGCGGCGGTGCGCTACCCCCCGTCCGGCGTGCGCGGTGTCGCCGGCATCACGCGGGCGACGCGCTTCGGCCGCATCCCGGGCTACGCGAAGGCGGCGGCGGAGGAGATCTGCCTCGTGGTGCAGGTGGAGAGCACGGCAGCCATCGAGGCGGTGGAGGCGATCGCCGCGGTGGACGGGGTCGATGGCATCTTCGTGGGCCCCTCGGACCTCGCCGCGTCCATGGGCTTCGCCGGCGAGGGAACGCGGGCGGAGGTGCGCGAGGCCACCATCGACGCCATCCGCCGCATCCGGGCGGCCGGCAAGCCCGCGGGCGCGCTCAGCCTCGACCCCTCGTTCAACGAGGAGATGATCGCGGCCGGTTCCGTGTTCGCCGCCGTCGACATGGACGCGGCGATCCTCGCCCGAGGCGCGGACGCGGTGGCGGAACGCTTCCGCCGGGCCGCGCGCGCCTGATGGGCTAGCGCGGTTCGCGCTCGTTGCGGATCGGGGCGGGATCCCCGAAATCAGGCGAAGCCTGATCCACCGTCATGGCTGGCGGCGGAGGGTCAGCCGTGATGCCCAAGCTGCCTTTTTGATGATCTTCGCCTTCGCGTTGTGCGCGCCATCGACGACGCAACGTCCCGTCGCCAGGCCGCGGCACGGTTCGACGTCGCCCCGTCCACCGCGATCCGATGGTACGAGGAGTGGCGACGGACCGGCTCGTGCCGCGCCAGGCGCCAGGGCCGGGCGATCAACGGTGTCGGGTTCGAGGCCCATGTGGAACAGGTTCTCGCGCCGCGCTTGTCGCCGGGCGACGTCGTCGGCATGGACAACCTCGGCAGCCCACAAGAGCAGATGCATTCGCGATCTGATCGACAGCGGCGCCAATCCGATGTTCCTCCCGCCCTAAAGCCCCGACTTCAACCCGATCGAGATGGCGTTCGCTAGGATCAAGGCTCTCCTGCGCAAGGCTGCCGAGCGAACCCATCGACGACCTGTGGGACCGCATCGTCGAGAGCCTCGACCTCGTCACGCCAGCACAGGCACGCGCCTCCTTCAAGGCCGCAGGCTATGACCCGGATTGAGCGCGAACCGCTCTAGCGCACGAGGCGGTTGATGCCGGGATCGAAGTGCCAGACGTAGGCGTCCAGCGGCTGCACGCTCTCGGCCCACGCCGCGAGGAGGTCCTTGTCGAGCCGCATGCTGGCCATGCGGGCCCGGATGGCTTCAGGGTCCCACTCGGCCGTGAGCTCGGCCATCAACGCGTCGCGCACCGGGGCGTGGCTTGGATCGGCCGCGAGGTCCGCGACCTCGTCGGGGTCGGCTGCGAGGTCGAACAGCAGCGGCGGGCCGCTGTCGTAGATCGACAGCTTGTGGCGCCCGCGACGGATCATGCGCTGCTGCACGGCGCGGCCGCCCGTCCAGTAGGGCACCGGGTCGGTGCAGTACTCGCAAAAGGTCGGCCCACCCCAGGGCGCGGAGCCGTCCCGGGCGTAGGCCCAGAAGCTGCGACCGTCCGCGTTGGGCAGCGTCGGCGCGCCGAGCGCGTCCACCATGCTCGCCGCGAGGTCGATGAGGTTGACCGGCCGCGTGCGGCGCTCGCCCGCCGGCAGCACGCCCGGCAGGCGCATGACGAGGGGCACGGAGGCGGACTCCTCGTAGAACGTGTGCTTCCAGAACAGGCCCCGCTCGCCGACGTGATCCCCGTGATCAGAGGCGTAGACGATGAGCGTGTCGTCGGCGAGCCCGGCCGCCTCGAGCGCCGCGACGATCCGGCCGACGAGGGAGTCGGTGTGCTCCACCAGCGCCCAGTAGGCCGCCCGCGCCCGCTCGATCGCGGCCTCGTCCGCCGCCGCCACGCCACGATCGTGGCGCCACCAGCGGAAGAACTCGTGCTCCACGTCGGGGGGCGCGAGCCGTGGCGGGGGGACGCAGCCGTGGTAGCGGGCGAACGCCTCCGGCTCGGCAACGTAGGGCGGATGGGGGAGCATCAGCCCGACGGTGAGGCAGAAGCCGCCGGCCGACGCCTCCCGCTCGGCGTTGCGTGCGATCCACTCGCAGGCCGCGTCCGTCACCGCATCGTCCTTCGCCTGGTAGGCGCTGAAGCCGGGCCCGCAGTTCGCCAGGCCGCGCGGCTCGGGATCGTTGGCCCCGGTCAGCACGCCGAGGGACTGGCGTGTCACCCCCGGCACGTTGGGCGAGTGGTCGCCGATCTGACGCTCGGCATAGCCGTGGAGCTGGTCGGGACCGATGGCGTGCAGACGGCCGATCAGGGTCGGGCGGGTGCCCCGGGCGCCCATCGCGTGCAGCCAGGTGGGCAGGCCCGACGGCAGCACGTCGTCGTTGGTCCAGCACGCTTGGCGGAACGGCCAGCGCGCGGTGAGCATCGCCATCCGGCTCGGAACGCAGATCGGCGAGGGGCAGTACGCGGCGTCGAACGCGACGCCCTCGGCGGCAAGTTGGTCGAGGTGCGGCGTCGCCACCACCTCATCGCCGTAGCAACCCGTGACCCGCTTGGCGTGCTGGTCTGAGAAGATGAAGAGCAGGTTCTTGACGCGCATCCTTCGTCCCCCCGGGCTCGCGTCGTCGGCGACGAGGCGATCACGCCGTGCGCAACACCATCGGGCGACCGCGTCAACAGGGCGAGCGCGACGTTGCGCTCGGCCGACCGTCGCTCACGGCCCGACGAGGCCTCAAAGGGCGTCGAGGTTCAGCCGGTCCAGCATGCCGATGAGCTCGCGACCGGCGCCCTCGCGCTGCCGCGCGTGGAGGTCGACCGCACGCTTGCCGTCGGCTCGGGCGAGTGCATCCACGAGCGCGCGGTGGGCCGCGAGCGAGGCCCTCGGACGCGCCTCCGGGCGCAGCCGCAGGGCGACGAAGTGGGCACGTTGGATGCGGTCGCGGTAGCGCAGGCCTGCCTCCATGAGGTGCCGGTTGCCCGACAGCGTGAGCAGCGCCCTGTGGAACGCCTCGTCGGCCTCGGACCAGCGATCGAGCACGCCGAGGTCGAGCGCTTCGGACATGGCCTCGCAGGCCTCGTCGAGCGGGGCCAGGCCCTCCGCACCGAGCCCGCGAGCGGCGATGAGCTCGACGGCCTTGACCTCGAGCGCGGTCAACACCTCGTAGACCTCCCGCACGTCGGCCCGGGAGATCGACAGCACGCGCACGCCGCGACGCGGCTCGGCGGCGACGAGCCCGTCGCTCTCCAGGAGCTGGAGCGCCTCGCGCACCGGAGTGCGGCTCATGCCGAGCCGCATCGCCTCCTCTTGGTCGCTCACGAAGGTGCCTGGTGCGAGTTGGTTGGTCAGCACCCTCGTCTTGATCGCGCGGTAGGCGCGCGCCTTCAGGCTCTCCGTGGGCTCCGTCGCCGGGCTCACCGCGCGCCGAGTCGACGGGGCTGGGCGCCCGCTCACGCCACGGCCGCGCTCGCCCCGAGCCGATCGACGAGGCTCGCGGTAACCTCGGATGTTCCCGCGGTGCCGCCGAGGTCGCGGGTAAGGAGCGTGCCGTCGGCGAGCCCCTCCTCGACCGTCCTGTTGAGGTGCGCTGCGCCCTCGGTCAGGCGGCGGTCGTCGTGCCGCTCGCCGAGCCAGTCGAGCATGAGCGCGGCGGACAGGATCGTGCCCAGCGGGTTCGCGATCCCCTGGCCGGCGATGTCGGGTGCCGAGCCGTGCGCGGCCTGGAAGAAGCCGACGTCGTCGCCGAGCTCGGCGGTCGGGGACATGCCGAGGCCGCCGACGGTGGCGGGGCCGAGGTCGGAGATGATGTCGCCGAACATGTTCTCCGAGACGATCACGTCGTAGTGCTGCGGCCGGATCACCAGGTGCGCGGTTAGCGCGTCCACCATCGCGTACTCGACCTCGACGTCGGGATAGTCCTCGGCCACCTCCCTGCAGACCTTGCGGAAGAACGCGTAGGAGCGCAGCACGTTTGCCTTGTCGCACACGGTGACGCGGCGCACGCCGTCGGCCGGAGCGCCCGACCGCTTGCGGGCGAGCTCGAAGGCGCGACGGGCGATGCGCTCGGTGCCCTCGCGGGTGATAACGAGCGTGTCCGTCGCCACCCGGTCGCGCAGGATGTTGCCGCCTCCGCGCGAGGCGTAGAGCCCCTCCACGTTTTCGCGCAGGATGACGTAGTCGATGTCCCCCGGACGGCGGTTCGCGAGCGCCGTCGGAACGCCGTCGTAGAGCTTCACGTGGCGGATGTTGGCGTAGACGTCGAGCCGAAATCGCAGGAGCAGGCCGAAGTCGAGCCCGACCTCGGTGCCGTCGGGGTAGGTGACCGCCGGGTCGCCCGCGGCGCCGTGGAGCGTCGCGTCGGCCCGGCGCACCGCCTCCAGCGTCGCTTCCGGGAGCGCCGCGCCGTGCTCGCGGTAGGCAGCAGCGCCGCCGGGATGCTCGGTGAAGCGCAGCAGCGGGCCGACGGTCGGCAGCGCGGCGAGCACGTCGAGCGTCGCCTGGCAAACCTCAGGGCCGATCCCGTCGCCATGGATGACCGCGATGTCGTAGCTGTCCTTGGGCATGCCGTGCTCTCGCTCTCGTGCGTTGAAGGGGGTCGGTTGGGCGGCGACCAGCACCGCCCAACCGAAGGGCGTCACTGGGCTTCGGTCATCCGCAGGTACCAGGGCTCGAGGTCGGGGAACTGCGCGACGACCTCCTTGGCCTTCTCACGGAACGGCGTCTGGTCGATCTCGATGACGGTCATGCCGCCGGCCTCGAGCTCCTTGAGCAGCGCCTCTTCGTTGGCTTCGATGTACGCGTTGTACTCCTGCGCTGCGGCCGCGGCAGCCTTCTCCAGCGCCTGCTGCAGCTCGGAGGGCAGCGCCTCGAACTTGTCGGCGTTCATCTGGAAGGTGAAGCCGTTCGCCATGTGCGAGGTGCGGATGAGGTAGTCCTGGACCTCGTTCAGCGAGTTCTTGGCGATCGTCGGCAGCGGGTTCTCCTGCGCGTCGATCACCCCTTGCTGCAACGAGGTGAACACCTCGGAGAACGGCATCGGCGTCGGGCTGGCGCCGAACGTCTGCCAGGTGACGAGGCGCTCCTTGACGGGCGTCACGCGGATCTTGAGCCCCTCGAGGTCCTCGATGGACTCCACCCGCTTGTTGGAGGTGAGCTCGCGCGTGCCCCGGAACATGTGGCCGAGGAGCTTGAAGTTCGCCTCCTCGGCGATCGTCTGCTTGATCTCCTCGCCGACCGGACCGGTCCAGATGTCAAGGTAGTGTTCGGCGTCGCGGAACAGGTACGGCATCGACTCGATGCCGGCGAGCGGGTGGAAGGAGGACAGGGTGCCGATGCTCTCGAGCACGATGTCGACCGTGCCCTGTTGAAGCCCCTCCTGCACCTCGTTCGACTTGCCGAGCTGCGCGGCGGGGAAGACACGCACGTCAAGCTCGCCGTCCGACTCCTCGGCTGCGACGCGGGCGAACGTTTCGGCGGCGGTGTGCCGGGGGTCCGCCGGGTCGACGTTGTGCGCCAGGCGCAACGTCGTCTCGGCCGCTGCGGGCCACGCGATGGCCAGCGCGGCGAACGCGGCGAGCGATGCCTTCGTGATGGGATGGGTCACGGTCTTCCTCCTCGTCTTGGCCGCTGGATTGGTTGGGCTGACGCCGCGGCTCAGCGCGCCAGCTCGGGAAGCCACAGGACGACGAACGGCACGTAGGTGATGATGAGGAGCACCAGGAGCATCGTCGCGATGAAGGGGAGCGCCGCGATCGCGGCGCGGTCGATGCGCACGTCGCCGATCCGCGCTGCAAGGTTCAGGCACAGTCCGATCGGCGGCGTGACCAGCCCGATCAGCAGGTTGAACACGATCACGACGCCGAAGTGGGTCGGGTCGATCCCGACCTCCGGCAGCACCGGCAGGATCACCGGCAGTAGGATGAGGAGCGCCGCCTTGGCCTCCATGAACATGCCGACGAACAGGAACAGGACGTTGAAGAGGGCCAGGATGGCCCACTTGTTCGCCGACACCTCGAGGATCGCGGCGGCGACGACCTGGGGGACCTCGAGGATGGTCAGGACCCAGGCGAAGAGCAGCGCCGCCGCCGCCACCGTCATCAGGGTGCCGACCTTGATGGCGGCGCTGATGAACACGCCCGGCAGGTGGCGCAGCTTGAGGTCGCCGTAGACGAAGAGGCCGACGACGAGCGCGTAGACCACGGCGACACCGGCGGCCTCGGTCACCGTGAAGACGCCCGACAGCAGACCCCCGATGATGAGGAACGGCAGGAACACCGCCCAGGATGCGGACAGGAACGCCCGCCAAATCTGACCGACGCTCGCCCGCTCGTAGACCGGGTAGGCGCGGCGGCGGGAGATCCACCAGCTCGTGCCAAGGAGGCCGGCGCCGAGCATGAGCCCCGGCGTGTAGCCCGCCAGGAAGAGGTCGGTGATCGAGACGTTGGCGACGACCCCATAGATGATGAGCGTGATCGACGGCGGGATGATCGGCCCGCAGGTCGACGAGCACGCGGTGAGCGCGACCGAGAAGTCCGCGTCGTAGCGTTCGCGCACCATGGCGGGGATCAGGATCGAGCCGATGGAGGCGGTGTCGGCGGTCGCCGAGCCCGAGATGCCGCCGAACAGCATGGAGGAGACGACGTTCACCTGCGCGAGGCCGCCGGCCATGTGGCCGACCAGCGCGTTGGCGAACGCGATGATGCGCTGGGTGATGCCGCCGGCGTTCATCAGCTCGCCGACAAGCAGGAAGAACGGGATCGCCATGAACGCGAACGAGTTGATCCCGGCGATGAAGCGCTGCGGCACGATGGTGAGCGGCAGCCCGGGCTCCACGACGACGAGCGTGACGAGCGAGGCCACGCCGAGGCTGAAGGGAAGCGGCAGCCCGATCGCGAGCGTGACGAGGAGCGTCACGACGAGCACCGCGACGCCCATCAGAAGGCGCCCCGCTCGCCCTTGAGGATCAGCTCGGCGGTGAACAGGAGCATCGCCACCGCGGAGACCGGCACGGACAGGTAGAGCCAGAACACTCCAATGCCGAGGCCGGGCATCGTCTGGCGCATGTTGCTGCTCGCAAGCTGCCAGCCATGGACGAGGAGCACGATGGCGAAGGCGGCGACGCACGCGAAGCGCGCCCACGCCGCCGCACGCTGCGCCCACGTGGGGAACGCCTCGAGCAGGAAGTCGACGCGGATGTTCGCCTGATGGCGGATGCCGAGCGCGAAACCCAACATCACCAGCCAGATCATCGACGTGCGCGCCAGCTCCTCGCTCCAGAAGGTCGGCGCGCCGAACACGTAGCGCATCACCACCTCGTAGCTGACGGTGACGATCATCACGGCGAACAGGATGACCGCCGCGAACCGCAGGATGGCCTCACCGACGTGGCTCGTTCCGACGATGAACGCCCGCATGGGCTCTCCCGTGGCACAACAGTATCCACGCTGATATATCTGATCGTACAGCAGCGCAAGCGCGGCGGGCGTGAGGAGTTGATCCGGGAGTCGAAGCGCCGCTCAGCCGTGGGGAGGATAGGAGATCGTCCGGCGGAGGTGGGCCGAGCCTCTGGAGGACCGCGACGACGATCAGCAAGCTTCCTACCCGTCGGCGTCCTTCGCGCGAGCCCTGAGGCTTCGCAGGTTGTGGACGTGGACGTGGCCGCCGCGTGCGATCGGGGCGGTCGTCGCGCCGATCACCGCGCCGTACTTGCGCACCGGCGTGCCGCTCGGAAGGTCGGTGAGCGCGAGCTTGTGGAACGCAGGGATCGCGTCGCGGACGCTGATCCGCACGGGGCCGTCGGGTCCGGCGACGACGGCCTCGGCGCCGGGCTCGAGCGCTCGCAGCGCGGTCGCCACCTCGTCGGCGGGGTCGAGCATGATCGCGTCGGCGCTCACAGCGCCTCGCCGAGGCGGCTGACGGTCTCCTCGCCGTCGCCGAAGATCTCCGAGAAGGTGAGGGTGCCCGAGGCCACCGCGCGGACCTCCTCCAGGAGCCGGCGCGCGGCCTCGGGAAGGTCTTCGCGTCCCGCGGCGAGCGCCGCCGCGCTGACGTCCACCTGCGTGCCAAGCCGCTCCGCGGTCGCGGCGTTGGCGGTGAGCTTGATCGTCGGCGCGAGGCGGCTGCCGAAGGAGTTGCCCACCCCCGTCGTGAACAGCACGAGGTTGGCGCCCGCGGCGACGAACCCGGTGACCGACTCGGGCGCGTAGGCGGGGGCGTCCATCAGCCACCTGCCAGGCGCGGTCGGACGCTCCGCGTAGGCGAGGAGGCCGGCGATGGGGCCCGTGCCCGCCTTCGCGATGGCGCCGAGCGACTTCTCCTCGATGGTCGACAGCCCGCCCTCGATGTTGGTGCGGCTCGGGTTGGTCCCGGTGAGGTCGACGCCGGCGTCGATCGCGAGGCGCTCGCGCCGCACGACCGCCGCGCGGATCGACTCGGCGAGCGCCGGCGACGCGGCCCGTTCGGCGAGCCGGTCCTCGGCGCCGAGCCACTCGACGGTCTCGCCGACGATCGCGATGCCGCTGGCGTCGGCGACGGCGTCCGCGACGGCGCCCAGGAGCGGGTTCGCCGCGAGGCCGGAGGAGGGATCGGACCGTCCGCATTCCAGCCCGAGCGTCAGGCCGGACAACGGCACGGACCGTCGCCGCTGGCGCGAGAGGTCCTTCAGGAGCACGGCGCCGGCGCGCACGCCGCGGTCGATCAACGTCAGCGCATCGTGGCCGACGTGGTCGAACACCAGTGGCTCAACCGGCGTGCCGACCCTCGTCGCCTCCGCCGCGACCTCGTCGACGGCGCCCTCGTCGGCACCCACGACCACGACGCCGCCGACGTTGGGGTGCGCGGCCAGCCCTGCGAGCGCGCGGCGGTGGGTGGCGCGGTCCTCACCGACCATGCCGCCGCCGTAGGGCGTGCCCGCGTAGACGGCACCCGCCAGCGAGGCCGCGATGCGACGGCCCGACGGTCCCGTGAGCCCGGTGACGGACAGGACAAGGAGGTGGTTGCGCGTCCCGAACCGGCCGTCGGCACGCGCGTAGCCCTCGAACGTCCCGCTCATCGCGTCGGGTCGCGATCGCCCGACGACGGCGCGGAGGTCGCCGCCGCCCGCACCGCGCGGGCCTCCCGCCACGTCCGCACGAAGGGGAACACGAGGAGGACGAGGGCGATCGACAGGAAGATGAGGGGCAGCGGGCGGGTGAACATCGGCTCGATGGAGCCGGCCGTCATCATCAGCCCCGAGCGCAGCTTCTCCTCCATGAGGGGCGCGAGCACGAAGCCGATGACGAACGGCCCCAGGGGAAAGCCCGCCCGTTCCATCGCGAAGCCGAGCACCCCGAAGCCGAGCATTACCCACACGTCGAACATCGTGTTGTCGAGCGCGAACGCCCCGATGATGCAGAACACCAGGATGATCGGCAGCAGGAAGGTGCGCGGTACGTACATCACCTGGCTGACGAACCTCACCGAGCCCATCATGACGACGTACATGATGACGTTGGCGACGAGGCACGCGGCGATCATCGCCCACACGACGTCGGCGTTGGTCAGGAACAGCGTCGGCCCGGGCTGGATCGAGTGGATCATCAGGGCGCCGATGAGGATGGCGTCGATCACCGAGCCGGGGATGCCCATGGCGATGAGGGGGATCAGCGCGCCGCCGACGGTGGCGTTGTTCGCGGCCTCCGACGCCACGATGCCCTCCTCCGAGCCGTGGCCATACTCCTGCGGCGCCCGGCTCATGTTCTTCGCCGCGGTGTAGGCCATGATCGAGCCGATCGAGGCGCCGATCCCCGGCAGGATGCCGACCCACGTGCCGATCAGCGAGGAGCGGACGAGGTTGACCGCCTGCCGCCGCCAGTCGCTGAGCGACATCAGCATGCCCGACAGGGACGTCTCGATCCGCTCGATCTTCTTGGCGATCGAGACGATGTCGCCGATGATCTGGCTCACGGCGAAGATGCCGATCAGGACCGGCAACAGCTTCAGCCCGCCGTTGAGCACGTACCAATCCCAGGTGAGGCGCGGCTGACCGGCGGACGGGTCGACGCCCGGCATGGAGACGAGCATGCCGAGGAAGCCTGCGATCAACCCCTTCACCATCGAGCCCTGGCTGACGGAGGCGATCAGCACCATCGCCATCAGGATGAGCGTGAAGTACTCGAACGGGCCGAAGCGGGTGGCCCAGATGGACAGCGGCTTGGCGAGGAGCAGGAGGACGATCCAGGAGACGAGGCCGCCGACGAAGGACGCCGCGATCCCGAGCCCCAGCGCCCGGCCCGGGCGGCCGGCCATCGCCATGGGGTGCCCGTCGAACGTCGTGACGACGTTGGAGGGCGTGCCCGGCATGCGCAGCAGGGTCGCCGTGATGAGCCCGCCGGTGATCGAGCCGACGTACATGCCGATGAGGAGCACGATGGCGTTGACCGGCTCCATGTAGAAGGTCAGCGGCAGGGTCAGCGCGATCAGCATCGCGCCCGACAGCCCCGGGATCGCCCCGACGACGATCCCGAGCACCGTGCCGAGGACGACGTAGAAGAACGGCAGCGGCGTGAAGATGTGAGCCAGCGCCCCGGTGAGCCCGTCGATCATGGCAAGCGCCTCACAAGCCGGGCAGGTCGACGACGAAGACGCGGGTGAAGACGTACTGCGCGCCCCAGCCGACGATGACCGCCGCGACGGCCGCCGCCGCCATGGCGGACAGCCGAAGGCGGGCGAGGAGCGCGATCGCGAGGAACAAAAACGCCGCGGTCAGCGGCGCGAAGTCCAGCACGCGGGCGTCGAGCACCATGACGTAGGCCACGGTGAGCGCCGCGATCGCCACGGCGTCGACGGGTCGAGGTCGGTAATCCTCGGGCGGCGGCTCGGCGCCCGCGCGCAGCCGTCGCCAGGCGCCGATGCCGACCGCGATCGACAGGAGCATGATGAGGAGCGCCGTCGCCTGGGGCACCGGCGCCGACCCGAGCGGCTCGAAGGTGCCGGCCGGGATGTCGCGCGTCTCCCACAGGACGAGCGTGCATGCGGCGACGAAGAACGCCGCCACCGCGATCTCCCAACGGGGAGAGCCTTGAAGGTCCATCGGCGCGCTCCGGAAGCGCGGCGCCGCCGGTCGATCCGGGCGGCGCCGTCGCCCTACTTCTGGGCGGCCTGCTGGGCGATGGGCTCGATCCGCTCCCAGGTCTCGTCGAGGGACGCCTGGAGCTCCTCACCCTTGCGGAAGATGGGGTCGAACATCTTCGAGTCGTAGAACTTCGCGATGCGCTCGGTCTGGGTCGCCTCCTCCAGCGCGTTCGCCATGCCCTCGATCGCCTCTTGCGGCGTGCCCTTCGGAGCGAACCACCAGCTCTCGATGCAGTAGTCCATGTCGTAGCCGAGCTCCTTCATCGTCGGCACGTCCGGCAGGTGGTCGACGCGCTCGGGCCCGGTGTAGGCGAGCGGCTTGATCTGAGCCTCCGGGTTCTCCGATCCGTCGGGCATGCGTGTGAAGTTCGCGACCTCTGCGGCGGACAGCACCGTCGCGTCCGTCTGATCGCCGGTCAGCGCCGTGAAGTTCTCCGTGCCGCCGCCGATCTGGACGAAGCGGAACTTCGCCCCCTCGACGAGGTTCTGCAGCATGATGCCGCCCATGTGGTTGATCGCTCCAAGGTTGGCGCCAAAGAGCAGGGTGTCGGGCTCCTCGGCCGCCTTCGCGAGCAGCTCTTCGACCGACTCGATCCCCGAGTCCTTGCGCACCATCGGCAGCACACAGAACTGTCCTGTGGTCGCGACCGGCTCGTAGTCGCGGTAGCCGAAGTCGAAGATGCCGCCGCCCTCACCGCCCATCAGCGCGATGTGGAGGGTGAGGAAGGTGTAGCCGTCGGCCTCGGCCTCCATCACCTGGCGAGCCCCGATGGAGAAGTGCCCGCCGACGTTCACCACCGTCATCGGCTGCTCGAGGATGTCGTTCTCCTCGATGGCGGCTTGGAAGGCGCGCGTGACCTGATCGGACGTGCCTCCGGCGTTGAATGGCACGACCACCTTGATCGGCTTCTCCGGCCAGTCCGCGTACGCGGCGCCGGAGGTGGAGACGGCGGCCGCGAACGCGGCGGTGGCTAGGATGCGAGACATGGATCCTCCCTTGGCCCTTCGACGTGCCGAGAACGGGGCACGGCGAGTTCTTTGCTTCTTTCAGGCGTGGCGAGCATAATGAGAAGATGGACCTTGGAACAAGACGGGCGCTTGTCCACAAGCGCCGAGCGGCACGGGACCGCGTAGGGCATCGCCATGGAAGCGCCTGAGCCGGCGGGTCGGCCGAACGTCCTCCTCATCTGCGTCGACCAGTGGCCCGGCGCCTTGTTCGGCCACCGGGGACACCCGGTCGTCGAAACGCCGACGCTGGACCAGCTGGCGCGCAACGGCGTCGCCTTCCCGCGGGCCTACTCCGAGTGCCCGATCTGCATCCCCGCACGGCGTACGCTGATGACCGGGACGAGCCCGCGCACCCACGGCGACCGCACCTTCCAGCCGGGGATGCCGATGCCGGACCTGCCGACGATCGCACAGAGCTTCGCCTCCGCCGGCTACCGGTGCGTCGCGGTGGGCAAGCTGCACGCCTTCCCGCAGCGCGACCGGATGGGGTTCCACGAGGCGCTCATCGCGGAGGAGGGGCGTCCCCAGCTCGGCGCGGTGGACGATTACGACCTCTACCTCTCGGACCGGGGCTACACCGGCCAGCAGTTCCTGCACGGCATGGGGAACAACGACTACGGCTGGCGCACGTGGCACCTGCCGGAGGACTGTCACGTCACCAACTGGACGACGTTCGCCATGTGCCGCGAGATCAAGCGGCGCGACCCGACGCGGCCGCAGTTCTGGCACCTGTCCTACACCCAGCCTCATCCGCCGATCGTGCCGCTCGCCGCGTACCTGGAACGCTACACGCGCCGCACGCCGCCGCCGGCGCTGACGGCGGATTGGGCAAGCGGCGAGCTGCCGCCGGCGCTCCAGTCCGTACGTGCCTACTGGGAGGCGCTTTCGCCGGAGCGGCTGGCGGACGTCCGGCGCGCGTTCTACGCGCTGTGCACCCACATCGACGCGCAGCTTCGCCTCGTCATCGGCACGCTGCGCGAGGAGGGTTTGCTCGACGACACCATCATCCTCTTCACCGGCGACCACGGCGACATGCTGGGCGACTTCGGACTCTACGCGAAGCGCGTGATGTACGAGGGCTCGGCCAACGTCCCGATGATCCTCGTCCCCCGCGCCGGGGACACCGTGATCGAGCCGGGCACTACCGACATGCGCCTCGTCGGCCTCCAGGACGTGATGCCGACTCTGCTGGGCCTCGCTGGCGTGCGCGTGCCGCAGACCTGCGAGGGCCTGTCGATGGTCGGCGAGGCGGTGCGCGGGACGCTGTACTGCGAGGCGCTCGAGGGGGCCAAGGCGATGCGGATGCTGCATGACGGTCGCCACAAGCTGCTGTTCTACCCGGCCGGCGGAAGGGTGCAGCTCTTCGACCTCGAGGCCGACCCCCACGAGCTCGTCGACCGCGCGTCCGACCCTGCCTACGCCTCGGTCCGAGCGGCGCTCGAGGACAAGCTCGGCGGCGAGCTCTACGGCGAGGACGCGGGCCTCGGCGCCGGCGGGCGCCTGGCAGGGCGGCCGGCGGAGCCGTGGCGCGCCGCGCCGAACCGTGACCTGTCCGGCCAGCGTGGGCTGCACTATCCCCAGCCGCCCTACAGCGACCCGAGCAAGGTCGTCGGCACGTCATGAAGCGGCAGGAGACGATCGGCGGCCGCACGCTCGGCGTGACGGTGCTGCCGGAGTGGGCGCAGGCCGAGGGGGTCGAGGCGGTGCTCGACCGGCTCCAGGCGGCGGGCGTGACGGCGGTGGCGACCAGCCCCTACGTGATGGAGCCGGTCGCGGACGGCGAAGGCTCGCGCGAGCCCCCGGCGGATGGTGGCGCGGGCAGCGTCCGCCTGCTCGACCGGCCCCTGTGGGGCCGCCGCGCGCTCACGGTGCGGACCTCGCCGAGCTTCGTGCCCGAGCGGACGCGCTACCGCGGGCTGGCCTACCAGCCCCCCGAGCCGGACGCGCTCACCCTGGGCGAGGGCCACGTCGTCGCCGACTTCCTGGTGGCTGCGAAGGCGCGCGGGATGACGACGCACCTCCAGGTCCAAGCTGCGATCCCGCCGGGCTACCGCGTCCAGTTCGGTGGAGCGCGGCCCGGCGACCTGCCGCTCGGGCCCGACGGCCAGCCGGTGCCGGGCCGGGTCGATGCCAACGCGAGCCTCGCGAGCCCCGACATCCTGGCCTACGGCGAGGCGCTCCTCGCCGACCTCGCGGCGCAGTACGCGGATGCGGACGCGATCCGCCTCGACTGGCCGGAGATCCCGCCGTACGCGTTCGGCGCGCTGTTCTTCGACTTCTCGCCCCACGCCCTCGCGGCGGCCGAGGCGGTCGGCCTCGACGCAGCGCGCATGCGCCGCGACACGCTCGCGCTGAGGGACGACCTCGCCCTGCTCGACGACCGCACGCTGGCGGCTGCCGACCTCACCGTGGTCGAAGCCGCGCTCGACGGACGTCCAGGCGTGCGCGACCTCCTGAGGCTGCGCGAGCACCTCGTGACGGCGCTGCTCGAACGCTACCGCAGGGCGCTGCCGGAACACTTCGGGTTGGTCGCCCAGGCGTTCCCACCGCCGTTCAACCGCCTGTCGGGCTTCGATTACGCCGCGGCTGGCCGCATCGCCGACCTCATCGGCGTCAAGCTCTACACGATGCACTGGCCGATGATCCTGAGGAACTGGGGCGAGGCGCTCGCAGCGCTCGCTCCGCGGGCGAGCGGTCCGTCCATCGCAGCCGCCCTGGTCCGCCTCACCGGGACGGGAGGGGCGCCCCGAGACCTCGCCTCGCTGAACTACCCTGAGCCGGACGAGCCGCACCCCGCGTCCGACGCCGCGATGGCGGACAAGATCCGCGTGGCGCGCGCGTCGGCGGGCGGCGTGCCGGTCGCCGCGTTCGCGCACGCCTACGGCCCGCTGCCCGACGTCGTGCGGCGCGTGCGCGTCGCCTGGGAGGCGTCGGACGGCCACGTCTGGATCAACCGCTACGGCTACCTGTCGGACGCCAAGCTGGCGGCCCTCGCCGAGGCGACGGCGTAGAAGTCGCGTCCGCGCGCTGCGCCGAGGCTTCGCGCGTTGGCATGGTGCTTGCGGAGGGGCCCAACGAGGTCATCCTATGGCGCTCGGCCTTGGAGCTGCTGGCAGGTCCGTGCCACCGGCTGACCCACGCGAGATGGAGGCAACACCCATGCGCACCCTCACCATTGGCGCCGCACAGCTCGGGCCGATCCAGAAGGCCGACGGCCGGCAAGAGGTCGTGGCGCGCATGATCGCGCTCCTCGACGAGGCGGCAGGGAAGGGGTGCGACCTCGTCGTCTACCCCGAGCTCGCCCTCACCACCTTCTTCCCGCGCTGGTACATGACCGACCAGGCGGAGGTGGACGCCTGGTTCGAGCGCGAGATGCCGAACGCTGCCACCCGACCCTTGTTCGACAAGGCGGCCGGGCACGGCATCGCGATCTCCTTCGGGTATGCCGAGCTGACGGCTGAGGGACGGCGCTTCAACACCTCGATCCTCACCGACAAGTCGGGGAGCATCGTCGCCGCCTACCGCAAGGTGCACCTCCCCGGACACGCCGAGCACGACCCCGCGCGCACCCACCAGCACCTCGAGAAGCGCTACTTCGAGCCCGGCGACCTCGGCTTCCCGGTCTGGCGCACGCTCGGCGGCAACATCGGCATGTGCATCTGCAACGACCGTCGGTGGCCCGAGACCTGGCGCGTCATGGGGCTGCAGGACGTCGAGCTCGTCGTGCTCGGCTTCAACACGCCGTCGGTGAACAGCCAGAAGGCCGAGGAGGACGGCGAGAAGCGCCACTTCCACCACCTCCTCTCGATCCAGGCCGGCGCCTACCAGAACTCGACGTGGGTGGTGGCTGTCGCCAAGGCGGGCACCGAGGACGGCCACCACCTCATGGGTGGCACGGTGATCGTCGACCCGGACGGGACCGTCGTCGCCGAGGCGCAGGGCGAGGCGGACGAGCTGATCACATACGCCTGCGACCTCGACGCGACGCGCTTCGGCAAGGAGACGGTGTTCGACTTCGCACGGCACCGCCGCATCGAGCACTACGGGCTGATCACCGAGCGTTCCGGGGCTGAGGCGCCGTCGCAGTGAGCTTGCCGACGCTCGACGGCGGGCTCGACGTCCGCCTCTGCGACCTTGCCGTGCGGGACCGCTACAAGGTCCTCACCAGCGTCGTCATCCCCCGGCCGATCGCCCTCGTGACCACGCTTTCGCCCGCCGGACACGTGAATGCCGCCCCGTTCTCCTTCTTCAACGTGTTCTCTGAGGACCCGCCGCTCGTCGTCCTCGGCCTCCAGTCCCGCGGCGAGGGGGCGCTGAAGGACACGACGGCGAACGTGCGTCGCACCGGTGAGTTCGTCGCCAACCTCGTCTCGGAGGACATCGCCGACGCGATGAACCGCTGCGCCATCGACTACCCACCGGAGATCGGCGAGCTCTCGGCGGCCGGCCTGACGGCGTCGCCGTCGCGCGAGGTCGCGCCGCCCGCCATCGCCGAGGCGCCCGTCGCGATGGAGTGCCGCCGCTTCATGATCGTGAACGTGTCGGACGAGCGCGACCTCCTCGTGGGGGAGGTCCTGCGGGTGCGTGCCCGGCCGGGCGTGGTGGATCCGGCGACGCTCTACCTCGACATGGACGCCTACCGGCCCATCGCGCGGCTCTACGCGAACCGTTACGCGACGCTGCGCGATCGGTTCGAGCTGGTGCGCGAAGCCTACGATCCTGACCGGCACGGCCGCTGAGTTGCTAGCCGAGCTCCGCGCCGAAGTTCTTCGCCGGGTCGAGCTCGGGGGCGAGCCGCCCCGTCGGCGCCGCCGCCCGTCCTCCCGAGCGCGGCAGGAAGCGCCCGGAGCCCGGTGCGGCGTGCAGCGTGCCGTCCTCGACGATGACCTCGCCGCGGCGCACCACCACCTCGGGCCAGCCGGTCACCGTGCGCCCGGCGTAGGCGGTGTAGCCTGCGGCGTCGCTCACCTTGTCGTCCGACAGGGTGACCCTTCGCCCGGCGTCCCAGACGACGACGTCGGCATCCTTGCCGACGGCGATGGAGCCCTTGCGGTCGGCAAGGTTGTAGATCTCAGCCGGCGCCGTCGCCGTGATGCGCACGAAGTCCGTGAGCGCCATCCGGCCGCTCGACACGATCGCGTCGAACATGAGCGGCATGCGCGCCTCGAGGCCGGGCATCCCGTTCGGGATCTCCTTGAAGGTCGGCGAGGGTCCGGCCCTCAGCTTGCCGGTCTCATCGTAGGCGAACGGGGCGTGGTCGGAGGTGACGGTGGAAAGGTCGCCGCGCTCCAGCGCCTGCCACAGCGCGTCCTGGTCCGCCTCCGTACGCGGCGGGGGGCTGCAGCACCACTTCGCGCCGTCCGGCCGGTCGAGCTCGGCCACGGTGAGGAAGAGGTACTGCGGGCACGTCTCCCCCCAGACCTTGACGCCGCGTCCCCGCGCCGCTCGGATCGTCGCCGCCCCCTCGGCCGTGGAGACGTGGAAGATCATGATCGGCTGATCGACGAGCTCTGCCATGGCGATCAGCCGCTGGATCGCCTCGGCCTCGCCGAGCCGAGGATGGCTGACCGCGTGGAACTTCGGCGCGGCGTATCCTCGGTCGAGGAGGCGCCGCACCATCCACGTGATCATGCCGTGGTTCTCGGCGTGGACGCACACCATGGCGCCGAGCCCTCGTGCGGCGGACAGGACGTCCAGCACCTCCTCGTCGTGGAGCCGCATGGCGTCGTAGGTCATGAACAGCTTGATGGAGCCGTGGCCGTCGCTGACGAGGCGCGGAAGCTGCTCGGACAGGAGGCGCTCGGTGGGCTCGGTGACGATGAGGTGGAGCGCGTAGTCGATGATCGCCCCGCGCTCGGCGAGGCCGTGGTAGTCGCGGACGACGTCAAAGAGGTCCATGCCCTTGTGCTGGCAGGCGAAGGGGATGACCGTCGTTGTCCCGCCGAGCGCGGCGGAGCGCGTGGCCGTCTCGAAGGTGTCGGCGTTGCGGATGCCGCTCGCGGAGAGCTGCTCGATGTGGCAGTGGCTGTCGATCCCGCCGGGGGTGACGACCTTGCCCTCGGCGTCGATGGTCCGTGCCGCCTCGCCAAGGCCTTCGCCGAGCATCGCGATGCGGCCTTCGCGGATGCCGACGTCGCAGCGCACGACGTCGCAGGCGGTGGCGACGGTTCCGCCGCGGATCACAAGGTCGAGCATGGTTCCCTCGGCTGACGGGCATCGGCCTTCGCAAGGCCCTATAGGCTCCTGCACGGACCGTACCGAACCGGCAAGGGAGGTTGAGCGAATGGACAGGTCGACGCAACGCATCCTCGTGGTGAACCCCAACTCGAACGAGGCCGTCACGCGCGGCATCGACGCGGCGCTGGCGCCGCTGCGGTTCTCCGACGGACCACAGATCGAGTGTACCACCCTGGCGGAGGGGCCATTCGGGATCGAGAGCCAGGCGGACTACGAGGGCGTCGCGCTGCCGCTCGCCCGGCTCGTCGCCACGGACAACCGGGCCAGCGCCTTCGTGATCGCGTGCTACTCCGACCCGGGGCTCCACGTCTGCCGCGAGGCGACCGACCGTCCGGTGCTCGGCATCGCCGAGTGCGGCGTGTTGACGGCGCTGTCGCGCGGCGAGCGCTTCGGCGTCATCGCCATCCTGGACGGCTCCATCAGGCGGCATTTGCGTGCCCTGCGCCAGGCGACGCTGACCGGCCGCCTCGCCGGCGAGCGGGCGCTCGGCATGAGCGTCGCCGAGACCGTGTCGGGGGAGGCGACGCTGGATCGCATGACGGCGGTAGGCGCGGCGCTGCGCGACGAGGACGGCGCGGACGTCGTCGTCATGGGCTGCGCCGGGATGGCCGCGCACCGCACCCGCCTGCAGGAGCGGCTCGGCATCCCCGTCATCGACCCGACGCAGGCAGCGGTGACGATGGCGCTCGGCGCCGTCGCCCTCGCGGCGTAGCTGGCCGGGATCGCCTCCAACTCCCGCGGGGAACCAGGTTCGAACAGCTCGCCCCTCGCGGTAGCGCTCCGCGCGGACGCATGCGAGGCTCCTGCCACATGGCTCGGCCGCGCGGGCGTTCCTCGTGGCCGCGCATCGGAGGCGCAATGCTCCTACCCTCGCAGCCAGGATCGCCGCGGCGTCGGCGGACCAGCCCATGAGCGTGCTCGTGGTCGGCGGCGCCGGTTTCGTCGGGCTCAACGTCGCCGAGCACCTGCTCACGGCGGGGCGGGCCGTCCGCATCCTCGACGCCGCGCCGCCGCCCCAAGCCGCCCTCGCGGCGTTCGACGGGCTGACCGGCACCCTCGACGTCGCGCTCGGCGACGTGCGCGACCCACAGGTCGTCGCCGCAGCGATGGTGGACGCGACCCACGTCGTGTTCGGCGCGGCGATCACGTCGGGTCCGGAGCGCGAGGCGGCCGAGCCGGGGCGGGTCCTCGACGTCAACCTCCGCGCGTTCCTGACGGTGCTGGAGGCCGCCCGCGACGCCGGAGTGCGCCGCGTCGTCAACCTGTCCTCCGGCGGAGCCTATGGCGAGGCGGCGTTCCGACCGGGAGTCATCCACGAGGACCGACCGGCCGACCCGCGCACGCTCTACGCGCTCACCAAGTTCGCCAGCGAACGGCTCGGCGCGCGCATGGCGGCGCTGTGGGGCATCGAGGTCGTCAGCGCGCGGCTGTCGAGCGTGTTCGGGCGGTGGGAGCGGCGGACCGGCGTGCGCGACACGCCGAGCCCGCAGTTCCAGATCGTCGAGGCGGCCTGCGACGGCGCGAGCGAGATCGTCCTGCCAGGGGACAGCGTGCGCGACTGGATCTACGGTCCCGACGTCGCCCGCGCCGTGGCGCTGCTCCTCGACGCCGGCGAGCTCACGCATCCGCTCTACAACGTCTCGACGGGTGCGACCTTCGGCGTGCTCGAATGGGGGCGAGCCTTCGCGCGCGCACGGGGCGGGCTCACCTGCCGCCTCGCCGAGGCTGGGGAGACGGCGACCATCGCCTGGGCGACGTCGCCGCCGCGCGAACCCCTCGCCGTCGATCGCCTCGCGGACGCGACCGGCTTCGCGCCTGCGTTCGACTGCGAGGCCTCCGCCAGGGACACCGCGGACTTCGTCTCCCGCGTGCCAATCCGCGCCTAGCCGGGACGCCTCGGTCCGATGTTCGTCGTCTGCGGCGAGGCGCTTTGGGACCTGTTCGCCGTCGAGCGAGCGGGCACGCTGTCGTTCGACGCGCGGGTCGGCGGCTCGCCGTTCAACACCGCGGTGGGGCTCGCCCGCCTCGGCCAGCCCGTGGCCCTCCTCACGGGCGTCTCCACCGGCCTCCTCGGCCGGCGCATCGAGGGCGCGCTGCAGCGCGAGGGGGTCGATCAGCGCTTCCTGCGCCGCTCTGACCGCCCGAGCACGGTGGTCGTGGTGGAAGTGGCGGACGACGGCGTGCCCCGGTACACCTTCTACGGCGACGGCGCGGCCGACCGCTCGCTGACGACGGGCGACATACCGGACCTCGACGACGCGGTGTGGGGCCTCCACGCCGGCTCGTTCTCGCTCGTGGTCGAGCCGGTCGGCTCCTGCCTCCAAGCGCTGTTCGAGAGGGAAAGCGGCCGGCGGCTCCTGACCCTCGATCCCAACGTCAGGCTCGGCGTCGAGCCGGACGTCGGTGTGTGGCGCGCTCGGGTCGAGCGCTTCGCGGAGCACACTGACGTCGTGAAGGCGAGCGAGGAGGACATCGCCGCGCTCTATCCAGGCGAGGCGCCGTCGAAGGTTGCCGAACGCTGGCGCCGGCTCGGGGCGACGCTGGTGGTCGTCACGCGAGGGCCGCAGGGGGCCCAGGCGTTCGCCGCCGCCGGGACCGTCGCGATCGAGGGTCGCGCGGTCGTCGTCGTCGACACCGTGGGCGCCGGCGATGCGTTCCACGCCGCATTGGTGGCAGGGCTCGCCGAGCGCGGCCTGACCCACGGTGATGCGGTGGCGGCGCTCGACCTCGACACCATCGGCGAGCTTCTCGCCTTCGCGGTCGGCGCGGCGGCAACCTCGTGCACGCGTCGGGGCGCCGACATGCCGCGCCGCGACGAGCTGTGACCCTGCGAAGTGGTTCAGCCCCGCGCCCGATCCCACGGCCGACGCAGCCAGCGTATGGGGCTCGATGCGCCGCCTCCGGCTCCCACGATCAGCGCGGACACGCGCCGAAGTCGTCGCGGTCGGACCAGGCGATGATGAAGACCAGCGTCAAGGCGTTGCGTCCACGTCCGGGTCGCCCCGAGCCAAGCTCGCCGCTGCGGTCGATCGAGCCGCAACCGTCGACGATCTTGCGCGCCAGCATGGCAACCGTTGGCGTGGGGGGCCAGCCTTGAGCGAGACGCCGCACTCGGGCTGGGCGGGACGCGCCTTGGTGTGGTGGCTGGAGACGTGCCACATCGTGGCGCCGCAGTGGCGCGCCTTGGAGGCGGTGCTCGACGATGGGGAGCGGGAACGGGCAGCGCGCTTCCACTTCGAGCGGGACCGGGAGGTCTACGTCGCCGCCCGCGCGATGGCTCGCGGCCTCCTCGCGCACGCGTCCGGCCGTGCACCGACGGGCTTCCGCTTCGCCATCGGCGACCACGGCAAGCCGGAGGTCGTGGTCGGCGCCGATGAGCTGCGTTGGCGGCTGAACCTTTCACACACGCGCGGGCTCGCGGCCGCAGCCCTGACGGCGGAGCACGACATCGGCATCGACGTGGAATGGCTGGGCCGCGAGCCGGCCGCCACCGCGCTCGCGGAGCGCATGTTCGCCCCGGACGAGCGCCGCGCGGTCGATGTGGCGGGTCCTGCAGAGAGGAATGGCGTCTTCCTCACCTACTGGACGCTGAAGGAGGCCTACGTGAAGGCGATCGGCATGGGCCTGTCCCAGCCGCTGCAAACCTTCGTCGTCACGCTCGATCCGCTCGGCATTGCGTTCGACGACCCGGCCGCGGACGGGCCCGGCAGCTGGGTCCTCAAGAGCGCACGCCCGACGCCGCACCACGTTTTGGCGCTCGCGCTGCGCCACCCCACGCCATCGCGGGTTCACGTCGCCCTCGAGCCGGCCCCGCTCGAGGGCCTCGTCGCCCTTGCCTCGCGGCCGGGATGCGGGAGGATCTGACGCAGGTAGTGCGCCATGCCGAGCGCCTGGTTCCACTGCCGCGGGTAGCCGAGCGAGACCTCCTCGAAGCGGGTGCCGTCGCGCCAATCGGTCCGGCGCACGTGCAGGTGGCCGCTGACCACGGCGAGCGCGTCGTAGCGCAGGTGCCAGTCCTCGGTCTGGCGCGTGCCGCACCACGGCGCGAAGCGGGGCACGCGGGGGATGCGCACGAGGTCCGCGCGCAGGGGGAAGTGGTTCACGAGCACGGTGCGGCGTCCCCGTGGCAGGGCGTCGAGCCGTCGCCTGGTCGACGCAAGCCGCGCGGCGCACCACGCCTCGCGCGAGGCGAACGGCGCAGGGTCGAGGTAGAGCTCGTCCGCGCACACCGCACGGCCGGCCCTGGCCCAGCCGACGACCTCCTCGCGCGCGACGTGCGCCGGACGGAAGCTGTAGTCGTAGAGCACGAACAGCGGCGCGATGGTGACGGGGTCCCCCGCGCCCGGCCACTCGACGTAGGGGTCCTCCGGCGTCAAGACGCCGTGCTCACGGGCGAGCGCGACCAGCGCCTCGTAGCGCGCTTGCCCGGCGAGGGGCACGCCGCCGTCCTCGGCGATCGCCCATAGATCGTGGTTGCCGGGCACCCAGATCACCCGGGCGAAGCGCTCGGCGAGGGTGGCGAAGGCCCGTGCCACCGTGCCGAGCCGCTCGGCGACGTCCCCGGCGACGATCAGCCAGTCCCGCGGGAACGCCGGCAGCGCCGACAGCGCGTCCCTGTTGACGGCGCTCGAGAGGTGGAGGTCGCTGATGGCGAGGAGGCGCACGGCGCGGGTCTTTAGCATCCGCGAGCGCCATCCGCATGGCCTGCGCCCAGCGCAGGCCTACCACCGATCTGCAGCGTCAGGACAGCGACGGCGCGGCGGGCGTGAGGAGGCGGATGGGCGTTCCGGCGCGCCAGGCGGCGATCGCCTCGACCATCTGCTGATAGAACAGGCTGAGGTTCTCGGCCGAGGCGTAGCCGACGTGCGGCGTCAGGAGGAGGTTTGGCACTGAGCGCAGCGGATCGTCCGCTGGCAACGGCTCGACCTCGTAGACGTCGAGGGCGGCACCGGCGATGCGGCCGTCGCGCAGCGCCGCAGACAGCGCATCGACCTCGACGATGGGACCGCGCGAGGTGTTGACGAGCGTGGCCGTCGGCTTCATCGCGCCGATGGCGGCGGCATCGACGAGGCCGCGCGTGCGCGCGGACAGCACGGTGTGGATCGTCACGACGTCCGCCTCGGCGAACAGCACGGCCTTCTCGACGCGCCGCGCCCCGCGCTCGGCCGCCGCCTCGTCCGTCAGGTTCTGGCTCCAGGCGATGACGTCCATCCCGAAGGCCGGCGCGATGGCAGCAACGCGCGCGCCGAGCCGCCCGAGCCCGACGATCCCCAGCGTCTTGCCCGTGAGGAGCGAGGAGAGCCGCGTCTGCCAAAGCCCCTCGCGCATGGCGGACGCGTTGTCCGGCACGCGGTGCGCCAAGGCCAGGATGAGCGCCCAGGTGAGCTCCACGGTGCCCTCGCCGCTGCTGTCGGTGCCGCATACGGTGAGGCCGCGCGCCGACGCCGCGTCGACGTCGAGGCTGAAGTTGCGCCGACCGGCGGTGACGATGAGCTTGAGGTCGGGCAGGCGCCCGATCACCTCGGCGCCGATCGGCGTGCGCTCGCGCGTCACGCACAGGACGTCGTGCCCCGCGATGGTCTCCACGAGGCGGTCGATGTCGCCGATGTGCTGCCGCACGAAGGTGACGTCGGCGTCGAGGCTCGCCCAGTCGGCGAGGCCCTCGGCGACGCCGAGCCAGTCGTCGATGACGGCGATGCGGATCATGGGCGAAACTCCGTGCGCGACAACCTGCCCCGTGCGCGAAGCCACGATACCGGTCGTACCCGACGGGACCAACACCGCAGCAGGGGCGTCAGGAGAGGGGGGCTCGCGGTGATCGAGGAATGTTGCGCGCTCCCCTGTACGGCCGAGGGAGGCGTGGTCTAGGACGAGCCTCCGGCGCGACGATGCGCCCGGGGAGGGGGACGGATGAGGGCGCTCGGCGCACCGCAGCAGCGCGTCGATGCACGCGTCCTCGTGGTCAACCCCGTCGTCGACGACGTCCTGGAGTTCATCGCAGCCGCGTGCGGGGTGATCGACCTGCGCGACCGGCTCGATGCGGTGGCCGACCTCGACGCGGCCGAGCGCGAGCTGCTGACCGCCGTCATCACCTCCGGGATCGTCGGCATGCAGGGGCACCACATGGACCTGTTGCCGAACCTCAAGCTCGTCGCCTGCTTCGGCGTGGGTCACGAGAACGTCGACCTTGCGGCGGCGAGGGCGCGCGACATCGCCGTGACCAACGCTCCGGGGACCAACGGCGAGACGGTGGCCGACCACGCGGTGATGCTGGCGCTCGCCGCTGCGCGCGGGTTGGTCGTGGTGGATCGGGCGGTTCGCGAGGGCCGCTGGCTCGACGCCCGGCGTGCCTACCAGCCGACGCTCTCGGGCTCGCAGGTCGGCGTCGTCGGGCTCGGCGCCATCGGAGCGGCCATCGCCCGGCGAGCCGAAGCGTGCGGCGCCGAGGTCGCGTACGTGGCGCGAGGCGTGAAGGAGGTGCCCTACCGCCGCGCGAGCAGCATACGGGAGCTCGCCGAGGCGAGCGACTTCCTCATCGTCGCCCTGCCCGGAGGCGCGGACACCCACCACGTGATCGACGCCGAGGTCCTCGCCGCGCTGGGCCCGGGCGGCGTCCTCGTCAACATCGGCCGTGGCTCGGTGGTGGACAGCGACGCGCTCGCGGACGCGCTGGAGGACGGCGCCATCCACGCGGCCGCCCTCGACGTGGTGGAGGGCGAGCCCGAGGTCCCGGCGCGGCTCCTTGCGGCCCCAGGCCTCACCTTCACGCCGCACATGGCGGGCCGCTCGCCGAGCGGACAGCGTGCCCAGTGCGAGCGCGCGCTCGACAACCTCGCCCGAATGGTCCGCGGCGAGCCCTACGTCTCGCGCGTCGCCTGAGCGGCGGTGGCGTGCCGCCGCGCCGCGCTCTACTCTCCTGCCCTGGATCAACGAGGATGGGACCCATGACGAAGCACGAGCGCGGCCTCACCCCCGAGGACCCCATGCAGGTCCTCAAGGAGAAGAACTACACCACCGACATCGCCTCCATGCGGGACCGGGTCAGCGAGGAGGAGTGGGAGGCGCGGGTGAACCTTGCCGCCGCCTACCGCCTCGTCGCCCTGTGGGGCATGGACGAGATGATCGCGAACCACATCTCGGTGCGCGTGCCGGGCGAGCCGCAGGCGTTCCTGATCAACCCCTACGGCTACTTCTACGAGGAGATCACCGCCTCGAGCCTCATCAAGATCGACCTCGACGGCAACGTCCTTCTCAAGGCGGACTTCGACTACGAGCCGAACCGGGCGGGATTCGTCATCCACAGCGCGATCCACCGCGCGAGGGAGGACGCGCACTGCGTGATCCACACGCACACCCCGGCGGGCATGGCGGTGTCGTGCATGAAGGAGGGACTGCTGCCGCTGACGCAGACCGCCATGCGCTTCGCCAACGTCGGCTACCATGACTACCAGTCCGTCGCGGTGGACCTTGCCGAGCAGAACTCCATCGTCGCGGACCTCGGCGACGCGGACCTCCTCATCCTGAGGAACCACGGGCTCCTCGTGGTCGGCCCTTCCATCGCCCAGGCGTTCTCCAACATCTACCGCGCAGAGCTCGCCTGCAAGACGCAGGTGCTCGCGATGTCGGCGAATACCGAGATCGGCCTGCCGCCTGAGGAGATCATCGAGAAGACCAACCACCTCTATCGGCCCGAGGTGCGCCGCCCGTTCGGCGTCCTCGAGTGGCCAGCGCTCCTGAGGAAGCTCGACCGGATCGACGCCTCCTACCGGAACTGACGCGTGGCGCTGCCCCTCGAGGGCGTCCGCGTGCTCGACTTCGGGCACACGGTGATGGGCCCGTCGGCGGGGCTCATCCTCGCCGACCTCGGGGCGGACGTCGTCAAGATCGAGCCCGCGCCGGACGGCGAGCCGACCCGGCGGCTGACCGGGTTCGGCTCCGGCTACTTCGGCTTCCTCAACCGCAACAAGCGATCCGTCGCCATCGACCTCAAGTCGGCGGAGGGGCAGGCGGTCGCCCATCGCCTGGTGGCCGGGGCGGACGTCCTCCTGGAAAACTTCGCGCCCGGGACCATGGACCGGCTCGGCCTGTCGCGCATGAGGGTCGCAGAGCTGAACCCGCGCCTCGTCTACACCAGCCTCAAGGGGTTCCTGCCCGGACCCTACGAGCGCCGGCTCGCGCTCGACGAGGTCGTGCAGATGATGGCGGGCCTTGCCTACATGACGGGCCCGCCAGGCAGGCCGCTGCGCGCCGGCGCCTCGGTGGTGGACATCACCGGCGGGATGTTCGCCGTCATCGGCATCCTGTGCGCGCTGCGCACGCGCGACGCTGGTGGGCAGGCCGCGAGCGTCGACACCGCGCTGTTCGAGACGTGCGTGTTCCTGATGGGACAGCACCTCGCCTACGCCTCCCAGACGGACGAGAAGGTGCCGCCGATGCCGGCGCGCCGCTCGGCCTGGGCGATCTACGAGCTGTTCGCCTTGGCGGACGGCGGGCAGCTGTTCGTCGGCATCACTACGGACGCGCACTGGCGGCGCTTCTGCGCCGCGCTCGGCCGCGACGACCTCGCCGCCGACCCCTCGCTCGCGACCAACAACCAGCGTGTCGAGGCGCGCGCTCGCCTGGTGCCCATCGTCGCCGACGTGTTCGGCGCGCTCTGCGCGGCGGAGGCGATCGCGCTGTGCGAGGCGGCGCGCATCCCCTTCGCCCCCATCGCGACACCGGAGGACCTGTTCGAGGACGCGCACCTCGCCGCCACGGGCGGCCTCATGCTGACCGTCATGCCGGACGGGACGCGCACCCGCCTACCGCGACTGCCGCTGGCCATCGCGGGCGTCGACCTAACCCTGAGGTCCGATCCGCCCGCCCTCGGGGCCGACACCGCGGCCGTGCTCGTCGACGCCGGATTGTCCGCGGACGAGGTGGCCGACCTCGCGGCCCGACGCGTCGTGGTCGACGGGCGCGCCGACCAAGCCGCCCGCGGGTAGCTTTGCCGCCGGGGCGCGTGGCGTGCTACGCGGGTGGCTTGGCGATCGACGGAGTGTTCGATGGACGACGCGGCCGACCACGAGGGCTGGCGCGAGTGGCGCGGCGACGGCTTCATGGATCTCGTCGGCCCCGTGCTGATCGACGACCGGGGCGAGGTCCCGCGCTACGCGCTGCGCGCCGAGGCGCGGCACCTCAACGCGTTCGGGATCGTCCACGGCGGCGTGATCATGACGTTCCTCGACCACGTCGTCGGCATGAACGGGTCGCGCTTCCACGATGGCATCGGCCAGGCGACGATCCACCTCGGAGTGTCGTTCGTCACGGCCGTCCAGGCCGGCTCGCTCATCGTTGCCGAGTGCGAGGTGACGCGCACCACGAGGAGCATCCTGTTCCTGCGCGGCACCGCGCGCGTCGATGGCACCGTCGTCGCCACCGCCGAGGGGGTGTGGAAGATCACGAACCGGGGCAAGGTGTCGGGCCAGTCGTTCTGACGGCGCGACGGCGCGACGGCCGAGGACGCCGAGGAGGGCGAAGCCATGGATCAGGTCCTTCACCGAGGCGGTGCGACCGACCTCAACTTCGCGCCGAGCGCTGACCAGGAGGCGCTGCGCGAGGGCATCGAGCGCCTGTGCGAGGGCTTCGGCGACGACTACTGGCGCGAGCGCGACGCGACCGGCACCTTCCCGCACGAATTCCACCGCGCGTGCGCGGATGGTGGCTGGCTCGGCATGTGCATCCCGGAGGCCCACGGCGGCTCCGGTCTCGGCATCGTCGAGGCGACGATCATGATGCGCACCATCGCGCAGTCCGGCGCCGGGATGTCGGGCGCCTCCGCGATCCACATGAACGTGTTCGGCCTGCAGCCCGTCGTAGTGTTCGCCGACGAGGCGCAGAAGGCGCGCATGCTGCCTCCCGTGGTGGACGGGACGCACAAGTGCTGCTTCGCCGTCACCGAGCCGAACACCGGGCTCAACACGACGCAGCTCAAGACGTTCGCCAAGCGCGAGGGCGAGCACTACCGGGTCAACGGGCAGAAGGTGTGGATCTCCACCGCCCAGGTCGCCGACAAGATCATGCTCCTCGCCCGCACCACGCCGCTCGAGGAGTGCACCAAGCCGACGCACGGCCTCAGCCTGTTCTTCACCGACCTCGACCGCGACACCGTGTCGGTGCAGGCGATCGACAAGATGGGCCGCGCGGCGGTCGACTCCAACGAGCTCTTCATCGCCGACTTCATGATCCCCGTGGAGGACCGCATCGGCGAGGAGGGTCGCGGGTTCGAGTACATCCTTCATGGCATGAACCCCGAGCGCGTGCTCATCGCGGCGGAGGCGGTGGGGATCGGCTACGCCGCGCTGGAGCGCGCCACCGCCTACGCCCGTGAGCGGGAGGTGTTCGGCCGTCCCATCGGCAAGAACCAGGCGATCCAGCATCCGCTCGCCAAGAACTGGATGGAGCTCGAGGCCGCTTGGGCGATCACCCTGAAGGCCGCCTGGCAGTACGATCAGGGAATGAACTGCGGCCCGCTCGCCAACGCCGCCAAGTACCTCGCCGCGGAGGCCGGCTTCTCCGCCTGCGAGAACGCGGTGATGACGCACGGCGGCTTCGGCTACGCCAAGGAGTACCACGTGGAGCGGCTGATGCGCGAGGTGATGATCCCGCGCATCGCGCCGGTCAGCCCGCAGCTCATCGCCTCCTACATCGCCGAGAGGGTGCTCGGCCTGCCGAAGTCCTACTGACCGGCGGCGGTTGATGCCGGACTTGGTCGCGCCGAGGATGCCGGCGGCAACGGGGCGGAGCGCATGCAGCTATCACTGACGGGGAAGGTCGCGCTGGTGACGGGCGCGTCGGGCGGGCTCGGCGAGCACTTCGCCGGCACGCTCGCGACGGCGGGGGCGAGCGTCGTGCTCGCCGCGCGGCGGGTGGATCGCCTCGAGGCGCTGCGCGAGCGCCTGACGTCGGCGGGCGGGCGCGCGGTGGCCGTGGCGATGGACGTCACCGACAGCGCCTCGGTGGCGCACGGGATCGACGAGGCTGCGCGCGAGGTCGGCACCATCGACGTCGTCGTCAACAACGCGGGGATGTCGAAGGCCGCGCTGACGACGGACATGAGCGACGCGGACTGGCGAGCCGTCATCGACACCAACCTGACGGGCTGCTTCACCGTGGCGCGCGAGACGGCGCGGCGAATGCAGGCCGCCGGCACCGGCGGCTCCATCGTCAACGTCGCCTCGATCCTCGGCTTCCGCGTCGCCAAGATGCTCACCGCGTACGCGGCGGCCAAGGCGGGGCTCATCCAAGCCACCAAGGCGATGGCACTGGAGCTCGCGCGCGACGGGATCAGGGTCAACGCGCTCGCCCCCGGCTACGTGGAGACCGACATCAACCGGGACTTCTTCGCCACCGAGGCGGGCGCGGCGCTGGTCAAGCGCGTGCCGCAGCGCCGGCTCGGCCGGATGGAGGACCTCGACGGCCCGCTCCTCCTCCTCGCGAGCGACGCCGCGGCCTACATGACCGGCAGCGTCGTCGTCGTCGACGGCGGCCACCTGTGCAGCACGCTCTAGCCGATGCTCGGCCGGGATCCGGAGGGAGCTCGGACGCATCCCACGGGTGCGGGTGGCACGTAGGCGGCCGGTGCGGAACATGGCAGGATGGGTCCATGAGTGATGCCACCACGCGCGCAGCGCGCCTGCGCGACCTCCTCGGCCAGCCCGGGCCGCTCGTCGTCCCTGGGTGCTTCGACGCGTTCACCGGGCTCCTCGTCGAGCGCGCGGGGTTCGACGCGGCGTTCGTGTCCGGCGCCGGCGTCGCCTACACCCGGCTCGGCCGGCCCGACGTCGGGCTCGTCTCGCTCGGTGAGCTCGCCGCGTCGGTGGCGCCCATCGCCGACCGGGTCGCCATCCCGCTGATCGTCGACATCGACACCGGGTTCGGCAACGCGCTGAACGTCAAGCGCACCGTGCGCACCATGGAGCGCGCAGGGGCGAGCGCGATGCAGCTCGAGGACCAGGCATTCCCGAAGCGCTGCGGACACCTGACGGGCAAGTCGGTCGTCCCTGTGCAGGAGATGCTCGGCAAGCTCGCCGCCGCGCTCGACGCCCGGGACGACGCGCTCATCGTGGCGCGCACGGACGCCATCGCCGTGGAGGGGTTCGATGCCGCGATGGACCGTGCGGAGGCCTACGTCGAGGCGGGAGCCGACGTCCTGTTCGTCGAGGCGCCGCGCTCGCGGGACGAGCTCGTCGCCATCGGCGAGCGGTTCGGCGCGCGCCTGCCGGTCCTTGCCAACATGGTGGAGGGCGGCTCGACGCCGATCTCGAACGCGGCCGAGCTCGGCGCCATGGGCTTCCGCGTCGTCCTCGTCCCGGGCGCCATCGCCCGCGCCTTCGCCCACGCCGGGGAGGCGCTGCTCGCCACCTTGAAGCGCGACGGCGCCACCGCGGCGTTCGCCGAGCGCATGGTCGACGTCATGGAGCTCAACAGGATGCTGGGCCTGGAGCCGCTGCTCGAGGACGGGGCGCGCTACGATCCGGCGCCGAGCCGAAGGGCCGCGGAGTGACGGACGCCCCGCGCACCCTCTTCGAGAAGGTGTGGCAGCGCCACGTCGTCGCCGAGCACCCCGGCGGCGAGGCGCTGATCTACGTCGACCGCCACTTCACCCATGAGGGCTCGTTCCATGCCTACCGCCGGCTCGGCGAGCTGGGCCTTCCGGTGCGGCGGCCCGACCTTACCTTCGGCGTCGCCGACCACTACGTGCCGACGCGCGGCCGCGACTCAGGGATTGCCGACGCCGCGATCCGCGGCATGGTCGAGCGGCTGGCCGAGAACACCGCGCGGCACGGGGTGCGCCTGTTCGGCATCGAGGATCCGCGACAGGGGATCGTCCACGTCATGGGGCCGGAGGTCGGGCTCACCCTGCCGGGGCTCGTCATCGTCTGCGGCGACAGCCACACGGCGACGCACGGCGCCTACGGGGCGTTCGCCTTCGGCATCGGGGCGAGCGAGGTGGCGCACGTCCTCGCCACGCAGTGCCTGTGGCAGCGCCGCCCCAAGGTCATGCGCATCACGATGGACGGTGCGCTGCCCACGGGGGTGAGCCCGAAGGACCTCATCCTCTCGGTGATCGGCGCCGTCGGTGCCGGTGGCGCCAACGGTCACGTCATCGAGTACGCCGGCAGCGCGGTGCGGGCGCTGTCGATGGAGGGGCGCCTCACCGTGTGCAACATGTCCATCGAGGCCGGCGCGCGCGCCGGCATGATCGCGCCGGACGAGACCACCATCGCCGCGTTGCGCGGCCTGCCGTTCGCGCCGACGGGCGAGGCGTTCGAGCAGGCCACGGAGGCCTGGCGCGCGCTCACCAGCGACGAGGACGCTGCGTTCGACCGCGAGGTGCAGCTCGACGCCCGCGCGGTCGAGCCCACGGTGACCTGGGGCACGAGCCCCGAGACCGCGCTCCCCATCGGTGCCGGCGTCCCGCTCGACGCCGACCAGGCGGCGCTCGAGTACATGGGCCTTGAGCGCGGGCGGCCGCTCGCCGGGATCGCGGTCGACCGCGCCTTCATCGGAAGCTGCACGAACGCGCGCATCGAGGACCTGCGCGAGGCCGCGGCGATCGTCGCCGGCCACACGGTGCGCGTGCCGCTCCTCGTCTCGCCTGGCTCCTCGACGGTGAAGCGGCAGGCCGAGGCCGAGGGCCTTGCCGCGATCTTCGTGGCGGCGGGCGCGGAGTGGGTGGACGCAGGCTGCTCCATGTGCGTCGGCATCAACGGCGACGTCGTGCCTCCGGGCGAGCGCTGCGCATCGAGCACCAACCGCAACTTCCCCGGCCGCCAGGGCCCAGGCGCGCGCACCCACCTCATGAGCCCTGCGATGGTGGCTGCGGCCGCGGTCACGGGCGCGATCACCGACGTGCGGCGACTGCCGTCCGCCGCGAAGGTCGCTTGAGCGGTGCGCCCGTTCCGGCACGTCGAGGCGGCCGCCGTCCCGCTCCCGCTGGCGAACGTCGACACCGATCAGATCGTCCCCGCGCGCTTCCTCAAGCGGTCGCGCGCGGAGGGGTACGGCGAGGCGCTGTTCCACGACCTGCGCCGCGGCGCGGGCGGCGAGCTCCGGTCCGACCTCGCGCTGAACGACGATCGGTTCGCCGGGGCGCAGATCCTCGTCGCCGGCGACAACTTCGGCTGCGGCTCGAGCCGGGAGGGGGCGGTCTACGCGCTGGTCGACGCCGGCTTCCGCGCGGTGATCGCGCCCGGCTTCGGCGACATCTTCCGCAGCAATGCGCTGAAGAACGGCCTGCTGCCCGTGGTACTGCCGAAGGCGGTCGTGACGCAGATCATGGATGAGCTCGCGCGCGGACCAGGGTCGCCCCTCGCCATCGACCTTAAGGAGGAGACCGTGCGCCTGGCGGACGGGCAGGTGCTCCGCTTCCCCATCGACCCGTTCCCCAAGGAGCTCCTCCTGACCGGACGCGACGAGCTCGAGCTTACCCTGGGCATGGCCGAGGCGATCGGCGAGTTCGAGGACCGCCACGCCGCGGCGTGGCCGTGGACGAGGCCATCGGAGGAGCTTCCAGCCTAGGCCGATCCGGAGCTTGCTCACGGCGCCAGTGATCAGGCCGCCGGCCTACCAGCTGTCGACGAAGGCGCGCTTCTTGCCCTCGCGGGGCACCGGCGAGGGGGCGGCATCGAGGGTGGCGATGATCCACTGGCGCGTCTCGGCAGGGTCGATGACCGTGTCGAACTCCAGGATGGATGCCGCGCTGACGCCCTTGCCGCGCTGGTAGCTCTCGGCGACCTTCGCCTCGAAGTAGGCCCTTTGGGCGTCGACGTCCTCGATGGCCTCGAGCTCCTTGCGGTAGCCGAGCTTGACGCCACCCTCGAGGCCCATGGGGCCGATCTCCGCCGTCGGCCAGCCGACGATGAACAGCGGCGTCCGGAAGCTGCCGCCGGCCATGGCCTGCGCGCCGAGGCCGTAAGCCTTACGCAGGATCACCGACATCAGGGGCACGGTCGCGTTCGCTCCGGCGAGGAACAGGCGGCAGCAGTGCCGCACGAGCGCAGTCGCCTCCACGTCCGGGCCGACCATCATGCCCGGCGTGTCGATGAGGGTCAGCAGCGGGACGTCGAAGGCATCGCAGAGCTGGACGAAGCGTGCCGCCTTATCCGCTGCGGGGGAATCGATGGCGCCGGAGAGCCGGACGGGGTTGTTGGCGAGGACCCCCACCGTCCTGCCACCGAAGCGCGCCAGCGCGGTGACCAGGTTGGGCGCGAAGGCGCTGCGGAGCTCCATGACCGAGCCGACGTCGGCGAGCGTGTCGAGGACCCGGCGCACGTCGTAGACCTCGAGCCGGTTCTCCGGCACCGCGTGGCGCGCCCGTCGAGGGTCGGGTGCCTCCCACTGGGTCAGCGGTCCCTGGAAGTAGCCGAGGTAGCGCTTGGCCGCCGCCACCGCCTCAGCCTCGTCCTCGACGAGGACGTCGATGACTCCGTTCGGCCACTGCACGTCCGTCGGGCCGACCTCCTCCGGCCGGAAGACGCCGAGCCCGCCGCCCTCGATCATCGCTGGCCCGCCCATGCCAAGGCTCATGTCGCGCGTGGCGATGACGACGTCGCAGCAGCCGAGCAGCGCGGCGTTGCCGGCGAACAGCCGGCCCGAGCCGATGCCGACCATGGGGACCAGCCCGGAGAGCTGCGCGTAGTGGTAGAACGTCGTGTAGTACAGCCCGGCGATGGAGGTGTCGGACGCGTCGACGTCGCCGGGCCGGCCACCGCCGCCCTCGCAGAAGAACACCACGGGCGTCCTCTGCCTGGCGGCGACGGCGATCATCCGGTCCTTCTTGATGTGGTTCATGATGCCCTGCGTGCCGGCGAGCACGGTGTAGTCGTAGGACATCACCGCCGTGCGGGCCTTGCCCGCGCCGAAGAGGTCGGCGTTCACGGTGCCGAAGCCGGTGATGAGGCCGTCGGCGGGGGTATTGCGCATCAGGTCGTCGACGTCCCGCCGGGCGCGCTGCGCGGCGAAGACGAGGTCGCCGTACTCGACGAAGCTGCCTTCGTCGCACAGGTCGGCGATGTTCTCGCGCGCCATGCGCTTGCCGAGCCCATGCCGCTTGGCGACGCGTTCAGGTCGCGCGTCGTCCGCAAGGAGGGCACGTCGCGCCTCGAGCTCGGCAAGGTCCGGGCGGACGCGGTCGAGGTCGAGGTCCTCGGTCACGGCGTCGAGCGCCTCCGCGTCCTTCGTGGCCTCGATGATGGCGAGGAGTTCCCCTGCAGCGACGGTCGCGCCGGGCTGGGCCGAGAGGCGCGAGACGACGCCGGCGTGGGGCGCACGGATGGTGTGCTGCATCTTCATCGCCTCCATGACGACGAGCGGCGCGTTCCGCGCGACGGTCCGACCGGCGGCGACCTCCACCGACAGGACCGTGCCGAGCATCGGCGCGACGACGGCGCCGGGGTCATCGACCGCGTCGCGCCCGGCGGCACCGGTCAACCGTCCGTAAGCAGGGACGCCGAGCGGGTCGTCCGGCGGAGCCGGTTGCGACGCAGCTCGCGCGGCAGCGGCGGCGTGTAGCTCCCCGGCGCGCTCGGCGATGAGGCTCGTCGTCGCCGTCCCGTTCGCGACCTCGGGGAGGGACAGGAGCGCGTCGAGGTAGGCGATGTTGGTCGCGGCGCCCGCGATGTGGAACGCGCGCAGCGCGCGGCGCGTGCGGGCGAGGGCATCGGGCAGCGTCCCGGCGGAGCCGATGACCTTGGCGAGCAGGCTGTCGTAGGCCGCGCTCGTGGTGAGGCCGACGGCGCCGTGCCCATCCACCCGCACGCCGGGACCGCCGGGGACGTCGTAGGCGGTGAGCGTCCCGCCCGTCGGGTAAGCGGACCCGTCGGGCTGCATCTCCTCGAGGTTGATCCGGGCCTGGACGGCGAAGCCGCGCGGTGCCGGCACCTCGTCCTGCGTCAGCCCGACGTCGGCGAGGCTGGCGCCGGCAGCGATCTTCAGCTGCGCGGCGACGAGGTCGATGCCGGTGACCACCTCGGTCACGGTGTGCTCGACCTGCAGGCGCGGGTTCGCCTCGATGAAGGCGAACGCGTCGCCGGCGACCAGGAACTCGAAGGTGCCGAGCCCCTGGTACCCCACCGCGCCCGCGATGCGTCGGGACGCGTCGAACAGCCCTTCGCGCACCGCCGGATCGAGCGCCGGGCAGGGCGCGATCTCGACGAGCTTTTGGTAGCGGCGTTGGAGCGAGCAGTCGCGCTCCCACACGGTGGCGACGTCGTGGCCGTCGCCGACGACCTGCACCTCCACGTGCCGCGCCCCGGGCAGGAACCGCTCGACGTAGACGTCCGGCACGGCGAACGCGGCCATCGCCTCGCGCCGCGCGTCCTCGTAGGCCGATGCGAGCTCGGCTCGCTCGCTGACCACGCGCATGCCGCGGCCGCCGCCTCCTGCCACCGCCTTCAGGACGACGGGTCCGCCGAGACGGTCCATGAAGGCGCCGATGGCGTCGAGGTCGGCGTCGGCGGAGAGGCCGTCGTTGATGGGGACGCCCTCGACCTCGGCGAGGGCACGTGCGGCGGTCTTGTCGCCGAGGCGCTCCAGGACCTCGGCGCTCGGGCCGACGAAGGTCAGGCCGGCATCGCGCACCGCACGCGCGAAGCCAGCGTTCTCGCTGAGAAAGCCGTAGCCCGGGTGGATGGCCTCCGCGCCGGCCTCGCGCGCCGCAGCCAGGACGGCCTCCACGTCGAGGTAGCCGGCGGGCCCCGACCCGGGCAGCGCCAGCGCCATGTCGCACCGCGCGACGTGCAGGCAGCCCGCGTCGTCCTTGGTGTGGATCGCGACGGTGGTCATGCCGAGCTCGGCCGCGGACTGGGCGATGCGGATGGCGACCTCGCCGCGGTTGGCGATGAGGAGCGTCCTCATAGGAGCGCAGCGAGCTCGTGCTTCTTCACCTTGCCGGTTGCGGTCATCGGCAGCTCGTCGACCACGCGCACTTCCGGCCGCTTGTAGGCGGCCATCGCGTCCCGGCACCACGCCTCGATGTCGGCGGCCGACGCGCCGGCGCCCTCGCGCAGGCGGACGAAGGCCACGGGGACCTGTCCGCGCTCGGGGTCCTCGCGGCCGATGACGCCCGAGGCGACGACATCCGGATGGCGCCCGAGCAGGGCCTCGAGCTCGGCGGGGAACACGCTCATGCCCTTCACCTTGAGCATCTCCTTGCGGCGCCCGAGGAAGTGCAGCAGCCCGAACTCATCGATGACGCCGAGGTCGCCGGTGCGCAGCCAGTCGCCTCGGAACGCCTCGCGGGTGGCGTCGGGCTTGTTCCAGTAGCCCTTCAGGAGGGACGGCGAGCGCACGAGGATCTCGCCCTCCGTGCCGAGGGGCAGGATCGCTCCGGTCTCGAAGTCGCAGATCTTGAGCTCCGTCTCGGGGACCGGGAGACCGACGAGGATCGGCTGCAGCGACAGGTCGAAGTCGTCGCTCTGAAGCCCGATGGTGAAGGTGTCGCAGGTGTGCGTCTCGGTCATCCCCCAAGACAGCTCGACCATCGTCGTGCCGGTCAGCGCGCGCCACCGCTCGCGGTAGTCGTGGTTCAGCTTCTTGACGAAGGAGGAGACGCTCGAGGTCTGGAGCGAGGTGAGGTCGAACTCCGCCACACGCGGGTGCTCCATCATCTCCACCGCGTTGTCGACGAGCATGACGAGGCGCTTGGCGCGGGTCCTATGGATCGCCTCCATGCACGACACTGGGTCCCAGCGCGCGAGGAGGACGCACCTCGCGCCGGCGACGACTGGGAAGATCAGCCCGAGGTCCTCGCCGGCGATCCAGAACATCGGGTGGAAGTTCACCGTCACGTCGCGATCGTCGAGCGGCGCGTTGGTGATGATCGCCTTCGCCGCGGTGTAGACCATGTCCCGTTGGGTGTGCACGCAGCCCTTCGGCATCCCGGTCGTCCCGCCGGTGTAGTTGAGCGCGGCGACCGCATCGAGGTCGGCCTCGTGCGGCGTCGGCTCGCCCGCAGCCGCGATGGCGATGAGGAGATCGTCGGCGCCGTCCGACGAGCGCGGCGCCGCGGACACGCTCGCCGGCACATGGAACGCCGGTGGGTCGGGGATCAGCTCCCCGAGCCCGGTGGCGTAGGCCTTCTCCAGCTTGGTCTCGGCGCGCACGGCGTTGACGATGGGCATCAGCGCGTGATCGGCGACGATGACCCGCGCCTCGGTGTCGTTCAGTTCGTAGGCGAGCTCGTGCTCCTTGAACATCGGGTTCACCGGCACGTGGATCGCGCCGGCCTTCAAGATGCCGAAGAACGCCACCGCGAACTGCGGGCAGTTGCCGAGGAACACCGCCACGCGGTCGCCGGCAACGATGCCGTCCGCCTGGAGCTGCGCGGCGAAGCGGTCGCTGAGGCGATCCACCTCGCCGTAGGACACGGTGCGCCCGTAGAAGTCGTAGAGCGGCTCGTCCGGCGCGATGCGTGCGCGCTTGCGCAGGTACTCGGTCAGCGCGATCTCGCCGAGCGGGTAGTGCGGCGCCTTGGGGATCCCGGTCGGCCAGATCCTGTCCTGGCGGGACCGGACATCGGCCAGGTACTCGGCTTCGTCGATCCGCGGCACGGCAACGTCGTCCATGGGAGCTCCTACGTGAGGCCGATCGCGCGCGCCGGCGGCTTCATCCGACGAGGTTCGGAAGGAACAGGATGATGCCCGGGAACGCCATCAAAAGCGTCACGACGACGAGGTCGGCGACCAGGAAGTAGGCGACGCCGCGGAAGATCTGCGTCGTGCTGACGAGGTCGCCCACGACGCCCTTGATGACGAAGACGTTGAGCCCGACGGGCGGCGTCACCATGCCGATCTCCAGGAACTTGACGATGACGACGCCGAACCAGACGAGGCTGAGGCCGGTGTCCAGCATGATCGGCAGCAGGATCGGGAGCGTCAGCAACATCGCTCCGAGCGGCTCCAGGAACATGCCGAGGACGAGGTACATCGCAGCGATCGCGATGAGAAGCAGCATGGGGTCCGCGCCGAGCTCGATAACCATCTGCGACAGGAGCTGCGAGGCGCCCGACAGCGCAAGGAAGCGGGTCAACAGGTTCGCGCCGATGGCGATGACGAAGATCGCTGCCGTGGTCTGGATCGTCTCCACCAGCGCCTGGGTGCTGCTGCGCCGCGTCAGCGCGCCCTTGCCGAAGGCGATGACGAAGGCGAGGAAGGCGCCGACCGCTCCCGCCTCCGTCGGCGTGAAGACCCCGGCGAACAGCCCGCCGAACACGCCGAACACCAGGAGGAGGACGGGCCACGTGTCGGCGAGCGCGGCGAACTTCATGGCCGTGGTGGCGCGCTCCGTCACCTGCGGCGCGAGCTTCGGGTTCGCCTTCGCGCGAAGCACGATGACGACGACGTAGGAGATCGCCGTGAGGACGCCGGCGCCGACGCCGCCGAGGAAGAGCGCCGAGATCGGGACCTGAACGAAGACTCCGTAGATGATGAGCAGGATCGACGGCGGGATCAGCGCACCGATGGTGCCCGCCGCGGCGACGGTGCCCGTGGCGAGCGTCGCGTCGTAGCCGTTGCGCAGCATCTCCGGCACGGCGATGCGCCCCATGGCCGCCGCGCAGGCGACCGAGGAGCCGGTGACCGCCGAGAAGCCGGCCGCGCCAAGGACGGTGGCGACGGCGAGCCCGCCCGGCAGGCCGGACAGCCACTTGCGCGCCGCATCGAACAGCCCGCGCGTCAGCCCCGCATGGAAGCAGCAGAAGCCCATGAGGAGGAACATCGGCACCGAGGTCAGCGACCAGCTCGCGCCGAAGTCGAAGGGGACTGCGGTGAGGACGCCCCACGCGGGCTGGAGGCCGATGAGCGCCCAGATGCCGCCGAACGAGACCGCGACGAGCGCGATGCCGATGGGCATGCGCAGCGCGATGAGGAGGACGAGGACGGCAATGCCCCAGAGGCCGACCTCGGTCCGCTCCATCAGTTGGCGCCGCTGCCGGCTGCCTCGGGGGCGTCCCGGAACGCCTCGTGCCGGGCTTCCCCGAGCCCGCTCCTCGCGTCCGCCACGGTGACGAGGATGCGGTAGACGAGCACGGCAACCACGGCGCCGAAGCCGATGGGCAGGAAGAAGTACGAGCCCCAGATCGGGATGCGGACATCGACCTCCATGATGAACGTGCCCACGCGCATCTTGTCGATGGCATCGAGCAGCGTCTGGTAGAACAGGATGGAGAACACGACCGCGGAGACGGTCCAGCCGAGGACGGCAAGCGCCTGCTGCGGACGGCGACCGAGGAGCTGGACGAACACCTCCACGGTGATGTGCGCATCGCGGCGTTCGGTCAGCGCCAGCGGCAGGAAGACGATCGGAAGCATGTAGTAATGCGGGACGATGGTGATCGTGGCCGGGATCGGCAGCCCGATCCAGCGCATCGCGACGTCAAACGTGATGTGCACCATCATCATGACGACGGCGATGCAGCCGACCACGGTCAACAGGTCCGTGAGGCCTCCGAGGATGCGTCCGAAGCGGTACATCGGCCCTCCCAGCCGTGGGTCGGCGATGGGGTCGGCGCGACGAACTTCGCCGCGCCGCTCTGGCGGCCTAGAGCGGTTTGGGGTTAGGTGGAACCACCAAACCCCGAGCAGACCGCGCTCAATCAAGGAGCTAGAGCATCTTATCTGGGTCTGAGGAGACCCAGGATCTCTAGAGGCCGTGGTTGGCCATGTCGACCTTGTCGAACACCTCGCGCTTGTAGAGCGTTGCAACCGCCTCTGGGTCGCTGTCGTCGATCTCGGACGTCAGCGACTTCCACCTGTCGACGAGCCCTTGGAAGCGCTCGATGCGTGCCGGGGCATCTTCGATGCCGTAGTTCTCCCGGGCCATCTCATCCATCTTGGCGAGGTCGTCCTCGATGAAGCGCTCGGTCAGGGCGACAAGCTCGGGCGAGGGCTCGACGACCTCGATCCCGTCGGCGGGCGCCCTCGTCGCGAGCACCTCGTCGTTGAAGTTCTCAGCACCCACCTGGGCGTGGGCGACCGCCTCGGCAAACAGCTCGAAGATCGCTCGACGATCCTCCTCCGGCATCGCCTGCCATGTGTCGATGTTGAAGTTGAACTGGTTGCCGTTGTAGGTCCCGAGCGGCAGGTTGGTGATGTACTTGACGACGTCCTTGAAGTTGAGGCTGTAGAGTTCGGACGCTGGGTGCATGTTGGCGTCGAGCGTGCCACGGCTCAAAGCGTCGTAGATGTCGTTGGCCGACATCGACATCTTGATCCCGCCGACGTACTCCACCCAGCGTCCGAAGGCCGAGAACGAGCGGATCTTCTTGCCTTGAAGATCCTCCGGGGTCGTCATCGGCTCCATGGTCTGCAGCATGTAGACCGGGTTGACGTTCATCGCCACGAAGACTGAGCCGTTGTCCTCGGACTCCTCGAGGCACTCCGGACAGGTGAACATGTACTCCATCACCGCTCCGGCCACCGAGACCGAGTCGTCGCCGAGCATGGCGAGGTCGACGACGAGGTTGGTGTGCGGCATCTCCGCAGGATGGTAGCCGGGCACGAGCATCGCCGCGTCGGCGATGCCGTCGCGCAGTCCCGTCAGGCTTTGCTTCAAATTGAGTAACGAGCCGTAATAAACCTCCGCGGAGTACTTGCCACCGGTCGCCTCCTCGATGTTCTCGTCGACGTAGGTGTACGTCATGGACCAAGGATGGATCGGGGGAAGGCCGATGGCGAGGGACAGCTCCTCCGCGCTGGCCGTTCCTGCCGTTGCTCCGATGGCGATCGTTGCCGCCAGCGCGTACCGTGTCATCGTCTTCACGTCGGATCCTCCCGTCATGTGCCGGCGTTCGTCCGCCGTTGAGTTGGCGCCGAGGCCTCCGCTAGGGCAAGTGCGGGAGCCCGATCGGCGCCGGGGCATCCTCAACCACCACGCGTCGGTTGATCAAGGCGTCGGATGACGAGCGCCTCCGATCGAGCACCCTCGCTCCTCGGCCGACCGTCGCCCAGGCCTGTTCGGGGCGGCGGCGGCGGGTGTCACTCGGCGGAACGCACGTGACGATGAGCTCGGGGGGAGGGGAGCCGCGGGCTCGGTCGCGCGGCTGCGGTCGTGGTAGCGGAGGAGGGACTCGAACCCCCGACACGCGGATTATGATTCCGCTGCTCTAACCAACTGAGCTACTCCGCCGCGCGGGGCATAAGTGTCGGCGGTGGGCGGGCGTGTCAAGCGACGCGCGCCGCCGCAGCCGCGGCCGCCTTGTGGAACGTGAGGAGCGTGATCAGGCCCGCAGGGGGCAGGGGCTCGCGGCCCTCGAGGGTGAGGCCGGGCGCGCCGAGGACGCCGTCGATGGGCATCGACGGGTTCCAGCCGAGCCGCTTGGCGAACGGGGTCAGCAGGCGATCCGTGACCTGCCAAGGTCCGGAGCTCGCTTCGAAGTGACTGGCGACCATGACGACGCCACCGGGCCGCACCACGCGGGCGAACTCGGCCATGACGGTCGCCGCGTCGGGCACCGCGGTGATGGTGAACATGCACACGACCCCGTCGAAGGCGTCGTCGGGGAAGGCGAGCGCCATGAGGTCCATCTCGACGATGGCCTCGACGTTGGCGAGGCCCTTGGCGACGCGCTCCCGCGCAATCTTCAGCATGTCGTGGGACAGGTCGACCCCGACGAGCGAGACGTTCGGCCCGTAGAGCGGCAGCGCCGAGCCGGAGCCGACACCGGCCTCGAGGAAGCGCCCACCGACGGCGTTGACCCGGCGGGCGGCGATCTTGCGCGCCGGGACCGTCGGCGTCGCGATCACCTCATAGACCGGCGCCCACCTTGCGTAGGCGGACTTCACGTCGCGGCCCTCGACGGCGCGCAGTGGCTTGGCGGGATGGGGCATGGACGGTTCCGTTCAGGCGTCGGCGAGGAGCGGCACGACGTCCTCGGGCGCGCGTTGGATGAAGCCGCCGCCGAGGACCTCCGCGCCGGGTCCGTCGCCGTCGTACAGCACGCACGCCTGTCCCGGCGCGACGCCCTCCTCCCCCTCGGCGAGGTCGACGACGAGCCCGTCCTCGGTGACGCGCAGCGTCCCCGGCCGCGGCGGACGCGTGGAGCGCACGCGCGCGTAGACCTCGCGCGCCTCGCCGGGTGCAAGGGGGCGGTCGAGCCAGTTGCAGTCGCGCAGGGACACGCGTTCGGTGCGCAGCGCCTCGCGCGGGCCGACGACGAGCTCGTTCGCGCCGGCGTCGATGCGCACGACGAACAGCGGCGCACCGAGCGCAAGGTTGAGCCCGCGGCGCTGCCCGACCGTGTAGTTGAGCACGCCGGCATGGCGGCCGAGCACGCGGCCGTCGAGGTGCCTGATGGTGCCCGCACGACACGCCTCCGGCCGCATCGCGGCGACGACGGCGGCGTAGCGCCCGTCGGGCACGAAGCAGATGTCCTGGCTGTCGGGCTTCGCGGCGACCGGCAGGCCCATCTCGGCAGCGAGCTCGCGCACGCGCGCCTTCGGCACGTCGCCGAGCGGGAAGCGTACGTAGGCGAGCTGTTCCGGGGTGGTGGCGAACAGGAAGTAGCTCTGGTCGCGCTCCTCGTCGCGCGGCCGGAACAGCCGCCGCCGCCCGTCGACCACCCGGCTCGCCACGTAGTGCCCGGTGGCGAGCGCTGAGGCCGACAGGGTGCGCGTGGCCGACAGCAGGTCGGTGAACTTGACGGTCTGGTTGCAGGCGACGCACGGCACCGGCGTCTCGCCGCGCACGTAGGCGTCGGCGAACGCCTCGATGACGCCCTCGCGGAACCGCGCCTCGTAGTCGAGCACGTAGTGCGCGATGCCGAGGGTGTCGGCGACGAGGCGCGCGTCGTGGATGTCGCTCCCGGCGCAGCAGGCGCCCTTGCGTCGCGTCGCGGCGCCGTGGTCGTAAAGCTGCAGCGTGATGCCGACGACCTCGAAGCCCTCGCGCGCGAGGAGCCCAGCGACCACGGATGAGTCGACGCCGCCGGACATGGCGACCACGACCCTGTGGTCCTGCGGCCGTCCCGGCAGGCTGAGGCTGTTGTCGGCGTTCGAGCTTCCCATCGGAGGCTTAGCTAGGCGCAAACGTCGACAGCGGCAACGTCCGCCGCGGCCTCGCCGGACGCCGACATGGGCACGGCGGTTAGGCCGCCGTTAATCGCCGGCACGGCTTATCCTCTTGCGGATAGGTTCGTCGTGTCGAGTGCTCATGTCCACGTCCTCCCAACCCCGCTACCGGTACGTCATCGGCCCCGACGGAACTCCGCTGACGCTCGCCGACCTGCCACCGCCGGACACCAAGCGCTGGGTCATCCGGCGCAAGGCGGAGGTGGTGGCGGCGGTGCGCGGCGGCCTCCTGTCCATCGACGAGGCGTGCGCGCGCTACACGCTGACGGTGGAGGAGTTCCTGTCCTGGAACGCGCTCATCGACCGGCACGGCCTCGCCGGGCTGCGGGCGACGAAGGTGCAGCACTACCGCGCCTGACCGGGTGCGGCGCCAGCGCATCGATCGTTACCGTCTCGAGGTCCGTCAAGGGCCCGTCCCTGCCGAGCGGTCCCCGGCGCACGACTTTGACGGTGCGCCGACCGGCGTCGATGTCGATCATCGCCCAGGCGGCGGGCGCGTGCTTGATGCCATCCGAAGAGGCGGAGGGGACGCCGAGGATGGTGGCGCGGCCGCGGGCGGTCTTGAGCGTGCGCAGGGACGGTTCGTGGGTGTGGCCGTGCAGCACGAGGTCCGCACAGCCCGCGGCGAGCGTCTCGCGCACGGCTCGCACGTCGTCGAGCCCGCGGCGCCCGGACGACAGCGCGGTGTCCGGCGGATGGTGGATGAGGACGACCTTGTAGGCGTCGTCGTGCCTGTCGAGGGCCGCGGCGAGCCTCGTCCGCTGCGCCGCGCCGACGCGCCCGGAGGCGAACAGCGGCGGCGTCGCGACCGCGGTCGACACACCGATGAGCACGACCTGGCCGCGCCGCGCGACGGTGGGCCACGAACTCGGCTCGGCCGCGGTGTAGGGCGCCCACGCCACCGCGGCGCGCGCTGCCGCGCCCGGAACGTAGGCGTCGTGGTTGCCCGGCACGACGGTGAGGCGCTCGGGCCGCGCGAGTGTCTTCAAGAACCGGCCTGCAGCGGCGATCTCCGCCTCGGTGGCGATGTTCACGAGGTCGCCGGTGAGGGCGATGTGGTCCGGCTCGTGCGCCGCGATGTCGTCGAGGAGCCGCTTCAGGAGCCGGCTGCCCATCGCGGACTTGCGGTTCCGCGTCCAGTTCACGTAGCCGAAGATGCGTTTCGAGGCGAGCTCGGCGAGGCTGGGTGTCGGGATCGGGCCAAGGTGGAGGTCGGACAGGTGGGCGATCCTGAAAACCATGGGGCTCTCGTCTTGGGTCGCCGCGGCGGAGCGGCACCGCGCGCCTGGTCTTGCGCCGACGCGGGCCAAGGTTCAACCGCCGCGTGCCGTCATCAACGCCGGCCACGCATGACGGGGCCGCACCGCTCGAGGGCTCGCGATGCCGGACCTACGTAGCCGCATCGTCTACCGGGTCAGTGGCCTCCTGCGCCCGCCGGTCAGCCTGGGCGTGCGCCTCGTCGTGCGCGACGTCGAGGACCGCGTCCTCCTCGTGCGCCACACCTACACCGGCGGCTGGCACGTGCCTGGCGGCGCGGTCGACGTCGGCGAGACCGCAAGCGAGGCGGCGCTGCGCGAGTGTCGCGAGGAGGCCGGGCTCGTGGTGGAGGGCGAGCCTCGCCTCCTCGGTCTCTACTTCAACCGTGCGCAGTTGCAGCGCGACCACGTCGCCTGCTTCGTCGTGGCCGACCACCCGTCCCTATCCAGCTACGTGCTGGCGCCCCAGGCGCTGGAGATCGCACAGGTCCGGACCGTGCCCCTCGCAGCGCTGCCGTCCGAGGTGACGCCGGCGACCCGACGCCGCCTCGCCGAGGCCTTCGAGGGTGCCGCGATCGCCACCGACTGGTAAGGCGCTGCCGAGCGGCGTTCCCGTGCGGTGAGGACGGGTCAGCCCGCGTCGGACTCCTGCCGCGTGAGGCGCAGCTTCGTGATCCTGTTGCGCTCCCGCTCGGCCACCTCGAAGCGCACGCTGTGGAAGGTGAACGCTTGGCCGACGTCCGGGATCATGCGGGCCTCGTGGATGACGAGGCCGGCGGCCGTGGTCGCCTCCTCGTCCGGCAGTTCCCAGTCGAGGGCGCGGTTGAGGTCGCGGATCGTCACCGAGCCGTCGACGAGCACCGACCCGTCGGGCTGCGGAAGCACGCCCTTCACCTCGACGTCGTACTCGTCCTCGATCTCGCCGACGATCTCCTCGATGATGTCCTCCAGCGTGACGAGGCCCATCACCTCACCGTACTCGTCGACCACGAGGGCGAAGTGCGTCTTGCGCTTCAGGAAGGCGGTCAGCTGATCCTGCAGCATCGTCGTGTCCGGTACGAACCACGGCGGCTTGGCGATCGCCTTGACGTCGAGCTTGGAGGTGTCGCCGCCGGCAGACTGCACGGCGCGCAGCAGGTCCTTGGCGTGCAGGACGCCGAGGATGTTGTCGCTCTCCCCCTCGTAGATCGGCAGGCGGGTGTAAGGGGAGGCGAGGGCCTCCGATACGATGGCGTCCGGGGCATCCGAGGCATTCAGCATGCGCATGCGCGTGCGGTGCACCATGACGTCGGACACCGACAGGTCGGCGAGGTCGAGGATGGCGCCCAGCCGGTCCCTGTCGGCCTTCAGAAGCCCCCCTTCAGCGTGCTGCAGGTCGACCGCCCCGCGGATCTCGTCGCGCGCCGACTGCACGGTCGCCGCGTCCGCGTTCACGCCGAACAGGCGCAGCAGGAGCCGCACGATCTGGTTGACCAGCCCGGTCACCGGCGCGAACAGGATGACGATCACTCGCACCGCCGGCGAGACGACGAGGGCGAAGCTTTCGGGCCGCAGGATCGCGAGCGTCTTGGGCAGCACCTCGGAGAAGATGAGCACGAGCGCCGTCATGATGAACGTCGCGTAGACCACCGCCGTCTCGCCGAAGAGCCGGATCAGCGCCGACGTCGCGAGCGCTGAGGCGAGGATGTTGACGAGGTTGTTGCCGACGAGCAGCGCCCCGATCAGCCGCTCCTGCATGGCGATGAGCTGCGCGGCGATGGCGGCGCGACGCGAGCCCTGCTTCTCATGCTGCATGAGGCGAGCGCGGGAGGCGGCCGTCAGCGCGGTCTCCGAGCCGGAGAAGAATGCGGACATGGCGAGCAGCAGCGCGATGGCGCCGATGGTCAGCCACAGATCCCAACCGATCACGGATCGTCCCTCAGACAGGTCGCGCGGTCATGGCGCGGGCAGACCCTCATCTACAAGGAAAGCGGACAGCGCGTCCGGCGTCACCGAAGAGGAAACGAACGCGTCGCCGATCCGGTTCACCAAGATGAAGCGGACGACGCCGTCCTCGACCTTCTTGTCCTGCGCCATCGCAGCCCGCAGGCCCGCTGCGGTAAGGTCAACGAGAAGATCGCTGAAGCGCATGGGGAGGCCAACGGCGGCAAGGTGCGCCTCGACGCGCGCGGCGTCGGCGGTCGGGCACAGTCCGAGCCGTGCCGACAGGCGAAAGGCGAGGGCGAGGCCGAGGCCTACCGCCTCGCCGTGGACGACGCGCCCGTCGTAGCCGGCGCAGTGCTCCACTGCATGGGCGAACGTGTGTCCAAGGTTCAGCAGTGCACGCTGACCGTGCTCGCGCTCGTCGGCGACGACGATGGCGGCCTTCGCGGCGACCGCCGTCGCGACCGCCTCGTCGATGCGCTCGGTGAGGGCACGGGCGCCGAGGGCCTCCAGGCGGTCGAAGAAGGCCGCGTCGCCAAGGAGGCCGACCTTGACGCACTCCGCGTAGCCCGCGCGGCGATGCCGTTCGGGGAGCGTCGACAGCGTCGCTGTGTCCGCGATCACCAGGGACGGCTGGTGGAAGGCGCCGACGAGGTTCTTGCCCTGGGGCGCGTTGACGCCGGTCTTGCCGCCGACGGACGAATCCACCTGTGCGAGGAGCGTCGTCGGCACCTGGACGAACGGCATGCCGCGCCGGGCCACCGCCGCCGCGAAGCCCGCCAGGTCGCCGACGACGCCGCCGCCGAGCGCGATGACCACGTCGCGCCGCTCGAGCCCGGCGTCGAGGATCGCCTCGACGGTGCGCGCCAGGACCTCCAAGGACTTCGACCCCTCGCCGTGCCGCACGATGTGGTGGACGGCGGCGATCCCCGCGTCGGCAAGCGCTGCGCTGAGCGCGCCGAGGTGGAGCGGCGCGACGACGTCGTCCGTGACGATCATCGCGCGCCGACGGCCAAGCCGCGCCGCGACCTCCTCGCCCGCCGAGGCGATGAGATCACCGCCGATGAGGACGTCGTAGGCACGCTCGCCGAGCGGAACGTGCACCTTGCGAGGGCCGGCCAGCGTTGCCGTGGTCATGCGGGACGCTCCAGCCGCGCCGCTGCGGCGGGCTCTGCCGACGCCGTCAAGGCGGTCAGGATCGCGCTGACCACGCGCTCATGGGGACCGGCGGAAGAGGTCACACGGATCGGCGCCTCGGCGAAGTGGGGGTCGCGCGCCCTCCTCAGCTCGTCGAGCTTGGTCCGCGCGTCGACGCCTCGGAACAGCGGTCGGTGCGAGCGCTTGACGATCCGCGACAGGAGGACGTCGGTCGAGGCGTCGAGCCAGATGCCGATGCCCTCCGCGGCGACGGCCGCACGCGTCTCCGGCCGCATGAACGCTCCGCCGCCGGTGGCGATCACGTGGGGTCCCTCCCTCAGGAGGCGCGCGATCACCCGGGCCTCGCCATCGCGGAAGGCTGGCTCGCCGTGCAGTCGAAAGATCTCAGCGATCGTCATGCCAGCCGCCTTCTCGATCTCCGCGTCCGCATCCACGAAGGGCAGCGCAAGGCGCGCGGCCAAGCGCTTGCCGACGCTCGACTTGCCGACGCCCGGCAGGCCGATGAGGACCGGGCTGCGCTGGCCCAGCGCTGCCCTTAGTGCCGGCGCCGACGCCTTCGCCACCATGCTCTCCCCCGTGTCGGCTGCGTCCCGCCAGCCCCCGGCAGCCCAGACCGCGGCAGCGGGCGCGTCGCGACGATGGTCGATGGACCTGCCCCGCGACCGGGCCTCGCCCGAGGGCCGAGGGCGCCATCGGCCGCGCGGCCGAGCCGACCGTGCTCCTCCGGTCACGCCTTCGCCGATGGGACCGTGGGTGCCGCAGGCCCGTTGGCCGGTCAAGCGCGATGCTCACAGGGCGGTTGCTCGCCCCACGCAATTGCGCCGGATCGGCGGACGGAACGTCAACCGGCACGGCCCATCCTACGCGGCGTAGGGAGCTCCCATGGATCCGACCGTCGACGCGTTCCTCGAGATGCTGGCCGTGGAGCAGGACGCCTCGCCCCACACCCTCGACGCCTACCGGCGCGACCTCGAGGCGTTCAGCGTGCTGTGCCAGGGACGAGGGGTCGTGCCCCGCGACGCGCAGGCGGACGACGTCGCTGCCTTCCTGTCGCGCCTCAGCGAGGCCGGTGCCGCATCTGCGACGCGCAGCCGCCGCCTGTCGGCCGTGCGGGGCTACCTGCGCTTCCTCTACGCGGAGGGGCTGCGCGGGGACGAGCCGAGCAGTGCGGTGGAGGGTCCCAAGAAGTCCCGGCCGCTGCCGAAGGTCCTTTCGGTGGCGGACGTGACGCGGCTTCTCACCGTCGCGGAGGAGGAGGCCGCTCGGGGTGCCCGCGGCGCGGCGCGGCGCTCGGCGCTCGTCGAGCTCACGTATTCCTCTGGCCTCAGGGTGAGCGAGCTCGTCGCGCTTCCCGACGCTGCGCTGGCGCGGGACCGCGAAGCGATCCTCGTGCGTGGCAAGGGAGGGCGCGAGCGCCTCGTCCCCGTCACACGGCACGCTGCAGCTGCAGTCGCACGCTGGCGGGCGGAGCGCGGAGCCTCGGCGCATCATCTGTTTCCAGCGCGATCGGCGACGGGGCACCTCACGCGGCAGGCGTTCGCCCGCGAGCTGAAGGTCCTTGCCGCCGCCGCAGGCCTTCGCGCGAGGGACGTGTCGCCCCACGTCCTGCGGCACGCCTTCGCCACCCACCTCGTGGCGCGGGGGGCGGACCTGCGCGTGGTGCAGACGCTGCTCGGCCACATGGACATCGCGACGACCGAGATCTACACCCACGTCGGCGCCGAACACCTCGCCGCCGTCCTCGCCGATTGCCACCCGCTCGCCTGAGGGCGCCTTGACAGCGTTCGGCGCCAACTTAAGGCTCCGCGCTCACCCGCGAGCTGCGAGGCCATGCGAACCTTCCTCGACTTCGAGAAGCCCGTCGCTGACGTGTTCGGCAAGATCCAGGAGCTGCGCTCGCTCGACGGGTCGGCCGCGGTAGATGCGTCGGACGAGATTCAGAAGCTCGAGGACAAGGCCGAGCGCGCGCTCGCGGAGATCTACGCCAAGCTGACGCCGTGGCAGAAGACGGAGGTCGCCCGCCACCCGGACCGTCCGCACACCTCGCACTACATCGCCGAGCTTCTGGAGGACTTCACCCCCCTCGCGGGCGACCGCGCGTACGGTGAGGACGCCGCGATCCTCGCCGGCGTCGGCCGCCTCGCCGGCCGGTCCGTGGCGCTCCTCGGCCACGAGCGCGGCGCCGACACCGAGAGCCGCATCAAGCACAACTTCGGCATGGCTCGGCCCGAAGGGTACCGCAAGGCGAGGCGCATCATGGAGCTCGCCGAGCGCTTCCGGCTGCCGGTGGTGACGCTCATCGACACCGCCGGTGCCTACCCCGGCATCGGCGCGGAGGAGCGCGGGCAGGCCGAGGCCATCGCGCGCTCCACCGAGGCGGCGCTGTGCCTCACCGTGCCGTCCGTGGCGGTGGTGATCGGGGAGGGCGGCTCCGGCGGAGCGCTGGCGCTCGCCGCGTCGAGCCACGTCGTGATGCTGGAGCACGCGATCTACTCGGTGATCTCGCCGGAGGGCGCCGCGTCGATCCTGTGGCGCGACTCGGCGCGCGCCCAGGAGGCGGCGGCGAACATGCGCATCACCGCCCAGGACCTCCTGCGCCTCGGGGTCATCGACGCCGTGGTGGCCGAGCCGCTCGGCGGCGCCCACCGCGACCCGGTCCGCTCTATGGCCGACACCGGCGCTGCCATCGTGGCCGCGCTCGACGCCCTCGCTCCCGTCGACGGGACGACGCTGAAGGCCCAGCGCATGGAGCGCTTCCTCGCCATCGGCCGTCACCTTGACGGTTGAGGCGGCGTTGCAGCGAGGTAACGGTGGGCCGGATCGCGCGAGGACAGCCTCGAGCAAGCCCGTTGGGGGTTTGTCAACGCGATGGCCGCACGATAGAGCGAGTGGCGGGCGACGCGTCCCTGTCGCCAGCGACGCGGGACAACGCATGACGCATCACACCGTCCGCACCGCGCCGGCCAGGCGTTCGGTCGGGACCCGGCTCCGCTGCCTCGGGGCAGCGCTCCTCGCGGCGACCGCGCTCGCGGGGTGTCAGGTGAGCGACCTCTCGAATGCCGCGCACATGGCGCCGGTGCCCTCGGCGCTGGAGCGCCGCATCGAGCGCATGGACATGAGGGTGTCCTCGCCCATCCTCCTGCGGATCTTCAAGGAGGAGTCCCAGCTCGAGGTCTGGAAGGAGGATCGCGACGGACAGTTCCAACGCCTCAAGACCTACGAGATCTGCGCCTGGTCCGGCAAGCTCGGCCCCAAGCTGAAGGAGGGCGACCGCCAGGCGCCGGAGGGCTTCTACCGGGTGGGCCCTGCTCAGATGCACCCGAAGTCCTCCTACCACCTGGCGTTCAACCTCGGCTTCCCGAACACCTTCGACCGCAGCCACGGTCGGACCGGATCGCACCTCATGGTGCACGGGGATTGCTCGTCCCGGGGCTGCTACGCCATGGACGATCAGAACATCGAGGAGATCTACGCGCTAGCGCGCGAGGCGTTCGCCGGCGGGCAGCGGTCCTTCCAGGTCCAGGCGTTCCCGTTCCGCATGACGCCGGAGAACCTCGCGCGCCATGCCGAGAGCGAGCACCTGGCGTTCTGGGAGATGCTGAAGGAAGGGGCCGACCACTTCGAAGTGACCAAGCGCGTGCCGAGCGTCGAGGTCTGCGACCGGCGCTACGTGTTCAACGCCAGCGCCGAGGGTGGGCGCTTCCTCCCCAGCGAGGCTTGCCCGAGCTACACGGTGGACCCGCAGGTGGAGGCGCTCGTCGCCGCCAAGCGGGAGGCGGACCTTGCGGAGCAGGCCACGGTCGTCGCCAAGCTGTCCCTGCACGAGGCGCGCGAGGTGCGTTGGCAGGAGCGCGAGGCGGCCATCGCGTCCTTCCTCGACCGCGCCCGTGCCGAGGCGGAGGAGGGGCGAGCCGAAGCGACGAGCCCTGCATCGGTGCCCACGCCGATCACGTCCACGCCGGTGCCCACGCAACCGGCCCCAGCCCCCGCGGATGCTCCCGTCGCCTCCCTCGCCGGCGTCGCCACGCCAAGCGGAGCTCAGGAGGGCGCCGCGCAGGAGACCGTGGCGGAGGCACCCGAGCCGCCCGTCGCCTCCACCGCAGAACCGCCCTCCGCGCTCGGCTTCGCGCCGGAGGACGACGGGTTCCTCGCCTCGGTGGCGAAGAAGAGCCGCGGCCTCTTCCGCCGCGCCGGCGATCTGTTGGAGTGAGCGGTCGAGCGTGTGGTGCGGTCGGGGCGCTTTAGCTCGTTGATTCCCAGCGGTCGTCTTGGGGGTGGGGGTTCCGCTTGAATCCCCAGACCGCTCTACCCCCTGAGGATCGCGCCCGTCGCGACGGTCCGGCGAACCGCCTCATCGGCTCGATCGGTTCGCTCAGTTGCGGCGACGCGAGCGCGGGCGGCGGGCCGCCCCTTGGACGGGCGGGCGGCGGGCCGCCCCTTGGACGGGCGGGCGGCGGGCCGCCCCTTGGACGGGCGGGCGGCGGGCCGCCCCTTGGACGGGCGGACGGCGGGCCGCCCCTTGGACGGAAAGTCGCCGGCCCGGCCGCGGCTCGACGAACCTCGCGCCGCGACCAGCCCCGTCAGACGCGCTGCCGCGGGGCCGTGCGCAGGTGCCCGCTCGTCACGCCGTCGGGAAGCGTCGCGATGTCGTCGGCCACCTCGAGCAGGGCCTTCACATCGATGCCGGTGTCCACGCCGCCCTGGGCGAAGGCGAAGTTGAGGTCCTCGGTCGCCGTGTTGCCCGTGGCGCCGGGCGCGAAGGGACAGCCTCCGAGCCCGGCCGCCGCGCCCTCGATGACGCGCACGCCCGCCTCGTAGGCGAACAGCGCGTTGGCACCCCCATGCCGAACGTGTCGTGCCCGTGGAAGGCCCACCCGACCCCAGGCGAGGCCTCCTTCACCGTCTCGAAGCGACGGCGGACGGTGTAGGGGTCCACCCGTCCCGTGGTGTCACAGAGCGCGACCTCCACATCGAGCCCCACCGTGCGCCGCTGCGCCTCCGCAAGGACCGGCAGCAGCCGTTCGAGCGGCACGCTGCCGTCGAACAGGCAGTCGAAGCTGGTCGCAAGGTCGACGCGCAGCCGGGCGGAAGGCTCGCCGCGCAGCGTGTCGGCGACCGCCGAGAGCTGATCGAGCGACTGGGCCACGGTCTGGCGGACGTTGTTGAGGTTGTGCGCCTCCGACACCGACAGCACGAACACGATGTCCGTGTACCCGTGACAGAGCGCGAGCTCCGCACCGCGGGCGTTCGGCACGAGCACCGCGAGGCGGACCTCCGGCGTCCCGGGCAAAGTGCGCGGCGATCTCGCTCATGTCGCCCATCTGCGGGATCGCCTTCGGCGAGACGAAGGAGCCGAGCTCCATCCGCCGGACGCCGGCGCGGATGAGGCCTTCGATGATCGCGATCTTGCGGTCCGTAGGAAGCGGCTCGCGGATGGATTGGAAGCCGTTCCGCGGTGCGACCTCGACGATGTCGACGGACGTCATGCCACCCTCCCTGCACCTGAGCCGGCGAGGCGGACGACGTCGCGGTGGCGCGCTCGCGTCCGGCGCACGTCTCGGCCGCGTGGGAGGACGAGCCGTGCCCTGCGATGGTTGCGAAGTCCTCAGGGTCGCGGATGCGACGAATAACTGGGTTGTGGCTGGTGCCGAATGTCCGTTTCCGGCCTACGCTTCGTCATCGCAACGACGGCGACTTCCGCCAGCCCGACCAGCAGGTGCGGCCACCAGATCCGGTCTGCGAAGTTGAACAGCCACGGCGATGCGGCGAGCAGGATACCGGTCAATAGGTCGACGGCGAGGTGGGCTTTTAGCGGGACCACCTTCGCGACGCTGAGTTCATACCGCGTGAGCAGACTCATCACGATGATCGAACCACCGATCAACTGCGGCAGCCATTGTTCGATCCCGCCTGTTGCGAAGCCGAAGAGGTAAGGCGCTACGATCAGCAAGGCTCCGGTGAGGTAGTCGATGATTCCATGAATTCGAGTGTTGATCATTGCACTTCTCCTGCGGGTCAGTCGGAGAAGGTCTCAACGTCGGCAGTTTCTCGCGTGCACCAGTCCCGCGCGCAGCGGCATGCGCGGCCTCGCTGCGACACTTCTACTTACTTACGGCACCCATTAGGCCAGAAGGAGGCCACTTCCATGCTTAGATCGGGGCAAAGAAGCTCCCGCTTCATGCCAGTCAGCACGACGCTAAAGTCGGCGAAGAAGCTCGCCGTTCTCGTCAGGCTTGATGATTCTGACGTTGGTCCCCGCTGAAACCGCCCGGCAGTCCGATTGTTCCGGTCGCACAGCCTACTTCGGTTCGTCCTTATGTCGCAGCGCTCGCCTTCTGATGCCAAGTGGTCCTCGCAAGGTCGGTCGCCTCCCCCCACCGATGCCTGGGGACGGCTTTCGTGCCGGCCATTGGCTCGCGTCTGGCAAGGCCTCGGTTTTTGATTGCGCTTCCGGGCAAGCCGGTGCTCAAGCGTCGGAGGGGACGTCCGCCACCACGGCGCACGCCCGAGGACAGGAGACACGAGCCATGTTCATGCGCATCGACCGGCTGCAGGTGGAGATGCCTGTCCCGAAGGACCCGGACCCCGCAGCCGCGGCCGCCGTGCAGGAGCTCATGGGCGGCCGCTTCGGCGAGATGTCCACGCTCATGAACTACATGTTCCAGTCCATGAACTTCCGCAACAAGGAGAAGCTCAGGCCGTTCTACGCGCTGATCTCCAACATCTGCACCGAGGAGCTCGGCCACGTGGAGCTCATCGCCGCCACCGTGAACGGTTGCCTCAACGGACAGGAATCGAAGGGCGACATGACGAGCGGCGACGCCGGCTTCGCTCACATGAAGGAGGCGGGGCTGCTCGGCCAGTTCATCAACTTCGGCAACCAGGCTATGCCGACGGACTCCCGCGGCGAGGGCTGGAACGGCTCCTACGTGTTCAACTCCGGCAACCTCGTGCTCGACCTGTTGCACAACTTCTTCCTGGAAAACGGCGCGCGCACGGCCAAGCTGCGCGTCTACCAGATGACCGACAACCCGGCGGCCCGGCGCATGCTCGGCTACCTGTTCACCCGCGGCGGCGTGCACGCCCACGCCTACGCGCTGGCGCTTGAGAAGCTGACCGGCGTCGAGATGAAGAAGATGCTGCCCATCCCGGCCGTGGAAGACATCGTGCTGCCGGAATCAAAGCCCTTCATGGAGGAGGGGTGGCACCGCCGGCTGTACCGCTTCTCGCCGAACGACTACACCGACATCGGCCATCTCTGGAACGGGCAGCACTTCGACGGCTCCGGCCCGCTCGAGGTGGTCGACGGCCCGCCGCAGGGCGGCGACATGAACGACTACGAGGGCATCTCCGAGGCGTTCGTCCCCGAGTACCAGCCGCAGGAGATCTTCGAGATGGCGCAGAAGCTCTACCAGAAGGCCGGCGGGACGCTGTAGGCGGAGCCGGACGAGCCAGCGCAGCTGCAGCCTGACAGGAGCCGGGCTGCGGACGGACGCGTTAGGGCCCTCGGGGTCTCGCCCTCCGATCGGAAGGTCAACGTCCACGCCCCGAAGCGGCCTCGCGGACCTATGCCGGCAACCGAAAGGCGATGCTGTCGACCCCATGGTGCATCGCCAACGGGCCGCCGTTCCGCGGGGTCAGCGTGGATCTTGGGACGGCTACATGGCTGCCGGCGGGCGGGTGATCTACGTCTACAGCTCCGACCCAGTTCCGTACTGCGACCGCGTCGCGGCGGCTCTAAAGGACAACCCGCTCGTCGCCGACCACGTGCGTGCGGGCTGGACCACGAAGGGCGACGAGTGCTCGGCAACGAGGGTGGGGCTTCGCGGCGAACTGTGGCGTCGCAGCTGATGGCCTCACAGGAGGCCGAACCACCACCCGGCCAGCGCGAGGAAGGCGAAGAAGCCGATGACGTCGGTCAGCGTCGTGAGGAACACGGAGGAGGCGACGGCCGGGTCGGCCCCGAGCCGGTCGAGGAGCATCGGCAGCGTCGCGCCGAACAGCCCGGCGCACACGATGTTGACGACGATCGCCGTGGCGATCACGCCGCCGAGCTCGAGGTTGGCGAACCAAACTCCCGCGACGATCCCCACGGCGATGGCGACCGCCGTCCCGTTGATGAGTGCGACCGCGAGCTCGCGGACCGTGACGCGCACCGCGTTGCGCCGGTTGATCTCACGCTGGGAGATGGCGCGCACCGTCACCGTCATCGCCTGGATCCCGGCGTTCCCGCCTAGCGCGGTGACCACCGGCATCAGGATCGCGAGCGCCACCATGGCCTCGATGGTGCCGTCGAACACGGCGATGACGCCCGAGGCCAGGAACGCCGTCGCCATGTTGATCATCAGCCACGGGATGCGCGAGCGTGCCACGTAGAGCGGTCCGTCCGACAGCTCCGCGTCGCCGGCCCCGGCGAGGGCGCGAATGTCCTCCTCCGCCTCCGACTGGATGACGTCGACGATGTCGTCGATGGTGAGGATGCCCACCAGGCGATCGCCCTCGTCCACCACGGCCGCGGACAGGAGGTCGTAGCGCTGGAACACCCGCGCGGCCTCCTCCTGGTCCTCCTGCGCGGCGATGGTGCGCGGCTCCCCGTTCATGATCTCGGTGATCTTGACCGGTCGCTGCGCACGCAGGAGGCGGTCGAGGGGGACCGTGCCGAGGAGGCGGAAGGCGGCGTCAACCACGAAGATCTCGGTGAACTCGTCGGGGAGGCCGTCCTCCTCGCGCAGGGTGTCGATGACCTGGCCGACGGTCCAGAACGGCGGCATCGCCACGAAGTCGGTCTGCATGCGCCGCCCGGCCGACTCCTCCGGGAAGTCGAGGCTGCGCTTCAGCCGGTGCCGCATGGCGAAGGGGAGCTGCGCGAGGATCGCCTCGGACTGGTCGTCCGGCAGGTCCTCCAGGATGTAGACCGCGTCGTCCGATTCGAGCCCGGCAAGGCCGTCGGCGACGGTCTGCGGGGCAAGCTCGGACAGGATCTGGACGCGTACCGGCTCGTCGAGCTCGGTCAGGGCCGTGAAGTCGAACGCCTCCCCCAAGAGCTGGACGAACCGCACGCGCTCCTCGGGCTCGAGCCGCGCGAGGAGCTCGGCGACGTCCGCCTCGTGCAGCGGCTCGACGAGCGCCGCCAGTGCGGCCACCTCGCTGGCGGCGACGTAGGCCCGCGCCGCCTCCTGCAGCGTCTCGTCGATGATGGTGTCGTCGCGCTCGGCTTCTGCCATCCGCACCCCTTGAGCGATGCGGCCGGACGAGGCGGGTGGCGCAACGGTCCTCGACCGTCCGCCCGCGCGAGCGCGTTGCGATGGGTTCGCCGACCGTGCCGCGATGCCGTCGCCGCCGCTTCTGATACGCGTAGGGCGGACGCCAAGGCAAGCGGCGCTAAGGCCGCGCCGAACGCGACACGTCCAGGGCGATGCTCGGCAACCGCCGCATCGCCACCAGACCGCAGGCCCGGTTGGCCGCCTCGTTGCTCGGCAGTTCAGCGTGGGTGTCGGCGGACCTGGAGCAGCAGCGGGGTCGTCCCCGCGCGGCGGGCGGCGGTGCTCGACAGACCGGTCACGAAGGAAGCAGTTGCGCAACGCACTGGCGCCGCGTCGGAGGACCCCAACAGACGCAGCGCAGAAGGGAAGATGGTGCGGTCGAGAAGACTCGAACTTCCACGGGTTGCCCCACAGCGACCTCAACGCTGCGCGTCTACCAATTCCGCCACGACCGCATCGGAAGCCGCGACCTAGCACCTGCCCCTCGGCCTTTCAAGCGGCCGACCGCCGCTTTACATCCGGTGATCCCCATCGTCGAACGCGTCTGTCCGGGACAGGCACCGCACAGCGCGGCAGCGATGGCGCCCCATGGAGCGGACCGTGATGAACGCATCGTCGACCGATCCCGCGGCACGGGACAGGCGACCCGTCGACTGGGCGATCTCGGACGGGCTGACGGACTACGACGCCGCGGTCCGCGCCATGGACGCGCGGTCGACCCAGGTGGCCGAGGGCGGACCGGAGTGCGTCTGGCTCCTCGAGCACCCCGCGCTCTACACCGCCGGCACCAGCGCGGACCCCGCCGACCTCAAGGACCCGGGCCGCCTGCCGGTCGTCCGCGTCGGCCGCGGCGGCCAGTACACCTATCACGGCCCGGGCCAGCGCATCGCCTACCTCATGCTCGACCTGCGCGACCGGGGCCGCGACGTGCGGGCCTACGTCCACGCGCTCGAGGGCTGGGTGATCGACGCGCTCGCCGCGTTCAACGTGGATGGCGAGCGGCGGGAGGGGCGTGTCGGCGTGTGGGTGCGTCGGCCGGGCGGATCGGGCGAGGCGAAGATCGCCGCCATCGGCGTGCGGGTGCGCCGCTGGGTGACGCTGCACGGAGTCGCGCTCAACGTGGAGCCGGACCTTTCGCACTACGCCGGCATCGTGCCGTGCGGCGTGCGCGAGCACGGCGTCACCAGCCTCGCCGACCTCGGCCGCATCGTCACCATGGAGGAGGTTGACGCGGCGCTGCGCGAAGCGTTTCAGGATCGCTTCGGTCGGGTCCGTGGCGCCGTCCCCCCACTTGCCGTGGAGACGGCGTGAGCCGTCCCTCACGCCGTCGGCAGGACGATAAACCCCTCGACGCCAGGATCCTCGGCAGGGTCGAGGCCGATGCCGGTCACCTTGGCGGACACGGGGCCCTTACGGCAGGCGGCAAGCAGCGCGTCCGTCGCCTCCGTGCTGCCGACCACCACCGCCTCGACACGACCGTCGGGGAGGTTGCGGACCGTCCCCTTCAAGCCGCGCGCCATCGCCTCGCGGCGCAGCCAGTCGCGGTAGCCGACCCCCTGCACGCGTCCCTCGATGAGGAAGCGCGTCGCCCTCACTCGAACTCCAGGAGCACGGCGTCGACGGCAAGGCTCGCCCCCTCGGCGACGTGCACGGTCTTGATGGTGCCCGACCGCTCGGCGCGGATGACGTTCTCCATCTTCATCGCCTCGATGACGGCGAGGGCCTGCCCGTCCTCCACCGCGTCACCGGCCGCGACGTTCAGCGAGACGACGAGGCCCGGCATCGGGCAGCGCACCGTCTTGCCCGCGTCCGCCGCGTTCGCCTTGGGCATGATCGCCTCGAGGTCGGCGATGCGCGGCCGGCGGACCCTCACCCGCAAGCGAACGCCACGGTGGGTGAGCACGGTGTCGCGCGCGCCCCGCGCGAGGCTCATCACGACGGGCGCCCCGTCCACCGTGCCGCTCCAGACCCCGTCGCGACGGTCGCCAGGGACGACGTGGACCGCACCGTCCTCGAACGTCACGGTGATGCCGTCGGCGCGAGCCTCCACCGTCCCGTCGAGGCGGACGTCGTCGTCGAACAGGCAGGCGAGGCGACCGGGAGCGGGCGTCGGGTGCGCGCCGAAGGTGGCGCGCTGGCGGGCGCGGCGCGCCTCCTCGGCGAAGGCCACCGCCGCCATCGTGCGGCGCACGGCCTCGCCCGGGACGAGCGTCGCCCGTTCAGCGAACTCCTCAGCGATGAAGCCCGTGGACAGGCGCCCTTCGCGCCAGCGCGGGTGCGCCATCAGCGCGCCGAGGAAGGCGCCGTTGTGGCGGATCCCCTCGATGGCGACCCCGTCGAGCGCCGATCCCATGGCTTCCACCGCCGCCTCGCGGTTCGGCCCGTGGGTCACGATCTTGGCGATCATCGGGTCGTAGTAACGCGAGATCTCGGACCCCTCGACGACGCCCGTGTCCACCCGCACCGTCGTCTCCCCGGACCGCTCGTCCGGCATCCTGAGCCGCCGCAGCCGGCCGATGGAGGGCAGGAACTTGCGGTCCGGATCCTCGGCGTAGAGCCGCGCCTCCACCGCCCAGCCGGACGGCTTGATGGCCTCCTGCGCGTGGCGCAGCGGCTCGCCGGCGGCGACGCGGATCATCTCCTCCACGAGGTCGAGGCCGGTGATGAGCTCGGTGACGGGGTGCTCCACCTGGAGCCGCGTGTTCATCTCCAGGAAGAAGAAGTTCGCCTCCTGGTCGGCGACGAACTCCACGGTCCCTGCGGAATCGTAGTCCACCGCCTTGGCGAGGGCGACGGCCTGGGCCCCCATCGCGGCGCGCGTGTTCTCGGTGAGGAGCGGGGAGGGGGCCTCCTCGATGACCTTCTGGTTGCGCCGCTGGATGGAGCACTCGCGCTCCAGCAAGTGAATGACGTTGCCGTGCTTGTCGCCGAGCACCTGGATCTCGATGTGGCGCGGCTCGACGATGAACTTCTCGACGAAGACGCGGTCGTCACCGAACGAGGACGCAGCCTCCGAGCGCGCGCGATCGACGCCCTCGGCGACCTCCGCCCTCGAGTGGGCGATGCGCATCCCCTTGCCGCCGCCGCCGGCGGACGCCTTGATCATGACCGGGTAGCCGATCTCCTCGGCGATGCGCACGGCCGCCTCGGCGGTCTCCACCGCGCCCGCGCCGCCGGGGACCGTCGAGACGCCGGCCGCCTCAGCCCGGCGCTTGGATTCGATCTTGTCGCCCATCGCCTCGATGGCCGAGGCGTTCGGTCCGATGAACACGATCCCCGCCTCCGACAATGCCCTCGGGAAGGCGGCGCGCTCGGACAGGAAGCCGTAGCCAGGATGCACGGCGCCCGCCCCGGTCCGCGCCGCGGCGTCGAGGATGGCGTCGATCTTCAAGTACGACTCGGTGGCAGGCGGCGGGCCGAGGCGCACGGCCTCGTCCGCCATCTCCACATGGGGGGCATGACGGTCGGCGTCGGAGTAGACCGCGACGGTGCCGATCCCGAGGCGTTGGCAGGTGCGCATGACGCGGCAGGCGATCTCGCCGCGGTTCGCCACCAGGATCTTGTCGAACATCATGCGTCCTTCAACCGAGCGTGCCCGGCCGTTGTAGACGGTCGCGCTTGCCGATTGGAAGTCGTCGGAGGAGCGGTCGGTTCGCCGCGCCGGTGTCGTTTGAGGTGTGACCCTAGGAGCGCGACCCTGAACAAGTTCGCCCGGGGGAGCGTGTCGGGCACGGGACCGAGCGGCAACAGCCTACGCCGGGGGGGTCCGAACCGCCCGGGCGCCCGACGCGCGATGTTGCACCAACGACGACGCCGCTGCGCCCTACTGGGGGGACGCCTGGCCCAAAAGGTTCAACAGGGTTGAGCCAGCTTAGTCACTAGACGACGATGAACGTCAAAGTTTCTTCGTCGATCAAGCTGGGCTTCCCATCGGCCGCAGTGTAGTACTTCACACTGAAAGACAGGATCTGACCATCTGTGAGCTTCATGCCTCGATTGTAGTCGGACTCATCGTCGCCGAACAGGGCGTACGGAACGAATTTCTCGATGATGCTCGGTCGCTCGCGGCACGCATGGCGGCGCTCTTCACTTGATCGGCAGTTGCGACGTCGGCCTCGGCGACGATCCCGACATACCGTTGCTTGATGGTGTCGTAGTCTACAGTGCCGCCGTCGACGACCTCGCCGATGATCTTCTCGGTGGTTGTGTCGGCGAGATAGTACCGACCGATACGCTCCGGCGGGGCCGACGATCGAATCACAACCTCGCCGACGCCATTCCGGGTTGGTACGCCCACAGCGCCGGCGTGGTGCTAGACGCGGCATGAAGGGCAGCTCTCGTCGCCGCGGCGACTGGCTTGATCGTACCGGCAGATGACGAGCATTGACGGACGGCGGCCGCGCGGACGCGCCATCGCCCGGTGACGGCTTCGCACCTGCGGAGTCGGGTACCATATCCTGCGCGATCCCCATGTTCTTCCTGGTACCCGTCCAGGATCAAGACCGGAGTGAGCCCATGAGTGAAGCCGATGCGACGATCGTCTACGACGGGGAGTGCCCGTTCTGCTCCGCGTACGTGAAGATGGTGCGGCTCAAGGACAGCGTCGGCCGCGTGGAACTGGTCAACGCACGGGACGGCGGCTCGCTCGTCGACGAGATCAGGGCCAAGGGCTACGACCTCGACGAGGGAATGGTCCTCAAGATGAACGGCCAGCTCTACCACGGCGACGACTGCCTTCACCGCATCGCGCTGCTGTCGACGCGGTCGGGCGCGTTCAACCGGCTGACCGGCGTGATCTTCCGCTCGCGCACGGCCTCCAAGGCGCTCTACCCCTTCCTTCGGGCCGGTCGAAACACGACGTTGCGAGTGCTGGGTCGCAGCAAGCTCGGTGCCGGCGTCTGATTTTAGGACTCACCAACGGCAGGAGTTCGCACCGCCCTCCTGAATGATGCGGAAGTCGAGGAGCTGCATCTCAGTGTCCCAACGCGGCACCTGCCAGTCCGGCTCGGCGTTGATGTCGTCCGTTACCAGTCGCTCACCGCGGTAGCTGATCGTCATCGGAACGACGCGATTTGCCTCCTGCCACTGATTGAGCAGCTTCCTAAACTCGACGACCGGCATGAGGTTGCCCCTCAGGGGGTGGTACTGATGGCCGATCCGCGCGGCGGTGTCGTCGATCTCCTCGATCCTGACGACGTCCTCCTGGTAGCCGAACACCTTGATCGGGTTTGATCCGAACAGGAGGTGGTTGGACGTCTCACCCTCGGTGCGAAGGTTGGAGAACATCGAGAAGTTGCCGGCCGTCCTCAGCCCGAGGTGCGACGTGAGGCCGAACACGGCGAGCGCGACGGGGACCGCGTAGAGCCACGTCGGCGTCGAGCGATGGAAGACCGGGACGCCCCTCCAGCACCAGGTGCGGTCCCGCGCGAAGATGTCCGCGAAGATCGGCCACAACAGCACCAGGAGGCCGGTGTTGAACAGCAGTCCGGTGACGATGTAGGGCGCTGGAAGGTCCAATCCCGTATGGTTGTGGGCCAGCATCAGCGCGCCGTTCATCCCGACAGTGAGCAGGAGGTAGGCCCAGGCGCGATTGATGGCGATGCCGGCGACGTGCGCGTTCGCCTGCCGCGCCCAGGCGGCCCAGACGTTGCCCGGCACGAACGTGATGAGGAGGGCCAACGCGATGGCCTGGAAGTCCACCACGCGCAGCATCGCGAGCACCGCGTGGACGAGGAGGGACAGCGACAGCGCCACCCATTGGAAGCGCGGGATGAGGAGGAGCGGCCCCTCGACGAGCTGCCAGCACAGGACGAAGACCGCGACCGCGAAGACCGCCGCGGCCGTCGGGCTCATGAACCCTTCGGCGCCGACGAGCGAGACGATCGCCGCAGCGACCGCCGCCATCGCGAGGAACGGCGCGAGGACGGCGGCCCAATCGATTCCGGGAAGCGCGAAGTCGTGCCGCCTCTGCCGCACCATCACGAGCGCAGCGACGGCGACGACCCCGCCGATCGCGAGGGCGGCGGGGACGCCGACGCCGAGGAAGTCCGTCGCAGCCGTCGTCCGCATGTTGCCGAGGAAGGTGCGGATGCACGACACCGCCGGATCGACGAAGTCGGCATTGAACTTGTGAAAGCCTGCAGTGGCGAAGCAGGCGACGATCGTGAGCCGCATGATCGGCGCGATCATCTCGTAGAAGTCGTCGCCGTCGCGAATGCCCGATGCGGGCACGAACGACCACACGAGGCCCGCGACGAGCCCAGCGTTCGCGAACAGGATGAGGTTGACGTGGTTGGCGACCTCGGGGAACCGCCCGACGACCAGGTAGAGCGTGCTCAGGAGGAGGAAGACGAGGAAGGTGATCCGCGAGATCCGCATCACCACGAGCACGCCGAGGACAACCGACAGCGCCGTAACGAGCGGGTAGCGCCAGTGCTCCACCATCTCCAGGAGGAAGGCCGCCACGTACATGGTGACGAACACCGCGAACGGCGACCTGATGGCGGAGGTAACAAGCTGGGTGGGGGCTCGGTGCGCGAGGATCGTCTGGTTCATTGAACCTCCACTGCAATGAACAACCCAGCTTAATGAACCAAGACGTGACCCGTTGCTCGCAAGATGTCAAAGTTTGAGGTCCCGCGAAGGGTCGGAACGCGGCTTCCGACCCATGCCCGTCGAGCGACGCCGATCCCGTCGCTCGTGCCTCCGCCATTGCTCCGCAGGGCGGTCAGGGCCTGCTCGCGCCGACGGCGTGGCGCTCCAACCCAGCTACAGGACGAGCAGCGTGGCGGCATCGTCCAGGGAGACGGCCTCCTCCGACAGGAGGCGCGACGTCGCCTCCTCCTCCCATCGCCCCGCCGACAGGTCGAACGGCGAGGCGGCGTGCATCCTGTGGTCCAGGACGAAGCGGGCCAGGAGCATCCTGCGCGCATCGCCACCCTTCGCGCCGAGCGCGGCTCCCTCGCACGCAAGGAGCACGGCGGTCACCGCGTGGTAGAGCTGACCCGCGGCGACACGGCTGTGACGCTCGTGCTCCGGCAAGGCCGCGACCTCCTCGGCGAAGCGCACGACGTCCTCCACGCGCCGACCGAGACGCGTGCGGAACTGCCCGGGGACACCGGACGCACCGTCGAGCTCTCCCTCTAGCGTCTCGCGCAGCGCCAGGTGGGCCCGCTCCTTGCCGACGGCGCGCTGCACCGCGTCGAGCGCGTTGATGCTGCTGGTGCCCTCCCACAGGAGCCCGAGGTGGGCGTCGCGGACCAGCCGCGCGTTCGGCCAGTCCTCGATGTAGCCGTTCCCGCCGCGCGCCTCCATGGCGCCGGTTGCGACCGTCACGTTGTCGCGGCACGCCCGCAGCTTCGCGATCGGGGTCATGAGGCGCAGCACCGCACGGTCGTGCACATTTTCGCTGTCGGCCCGCGCCGCGACGAACAGCGTCGCCGACAGCGCCTGCTCGGTCGGCACCATCAATTTCGTGAGCTGACGACGCATCAGCGGGTGATCGATGACGGCGCGGCCGAACGCGTGGCGGTGGCGTGCCGCCTGCAGCGCCTCGTTGAGGCAGCGACGCATCATGCCGGCGGCGCGGGTGAGGTGGGACAGGCGGCTCGAGTTCACCATCTCGAGCATCTGCTTGAGCCCGCGATCGAGGTCGCCGAGCGGGTAGGCGAGGGCGCCCTCGAACACGATCTCGCCGCTCGCCATGGAGTTGGAGCCGAGCTTGTCCTTCAGCCGCGCGACCCTGTAGGCGTTCCGCGTGCCGTCATCCAGCCGGCGCGGCGCGAGGAACAGGCCGAGGCCCCGACTGCCGTGCGGTGCGCCCTCGGGGCGGGCGAGGAGGATGCACGCGTCGGCGCCCGCGTTGGAGCAGAACCACTTCTCGCCGTAGAGCCGCCAGTCCTCGCCATCGCGCACGGCCGTGAGGTCGGAGGCGCCGATGTCCGAGCCCCCCGCCTTCTCCGTCATGAACTGCGAGCACTGGGCGAGCGCGTCGAGGTCCTGCGACCACATCGCGTCCAGCCAGCGCCCGCGGATTGCCTCGCTGCCGTAGCGGTCGACGAGCGCGGAGCAGCTGTCCGTGAGGTTGACCGGACACAGGAGCCCGAACTCGGCCTGCGCGAACAGGTAGTGGAAGACCGTCTTTGCGATGGGCGGCATCGCCGCCGGCCAGTTCAGCACGCCGGCGCGATGGGACATGGCGTGGATGCCGAAGCGACCGAATGCGATCTCCTCCATCTCACGGTAGGCGGGGTGGAACTCGATCCACTCCTCGTCCCGCCCCCAGCGGTCCCTGTGATGGAGCTTGGGCGGGTTCTTCTCCGCAGTGTCGGAGAGGTCGTAGAGCCGCCCGCCGCAGAGTGCGCCGAGCTCGTCGAGGTGCGGTGCGAGGTGGGTGAAGAGCGCACCCTCCATGCGCAGCGGAAGGAGGGCGCGGAGGCTGGCGTCGATCTCGTAGTAGTTGAGGCCACGGCAATCGGGTGCGATCGCCTCGGAGCGCGCCGCTGCTGCCCGGCGTGAGGCGTCCACCGTCGCGGCTTCGCGCGACGACACGAGGGTCTCGCTCATCGGTGCCTCCCATCGTTGGTTTCGTGTTCTCGTGAACGGCTGCGCCGCATGCCAAGCCGAGGCACCACCGGTTGCGATGGGCGGCCGCTGCGGGCGTGGCGGACCCCGCGGTTGCGCACGTGAGGAGGGATGCCTTGCGTCGCCCGGATGACGGCGTCCGCCCCGAGGCGTCGAGACCCCGCATCGCCGAGCTCGCGTAGGCGCGAGGACGCGGCGACGGCCACGGTCAGGAGGACGTCGACGAGGAGGACCGTGAGGCGCACGCTGGCCATCGCATCCTCCTCACCATCCGACGTCGACGATGCGCCATCCCACGCGTCGGTGCAAACCCTTCACCGTAAACCGTCAAAGGGGCAGGTTGTCGTGCTTACGCCAGGGGTTGTCGAGGCGCTTCTCGCGCAGGAGGCGAAGCGCGCGAGCGACGCGACGCCGCGTGTTGCGCGGCAGGATGACCTCGTCGATGAAGCCGCGCTCGGCGGCGACGAACGGGTTGGCGAAGCGCGCCTCGTACTCGGCGATGCGCCCTGCGAGCTTGTCCGCGTCGCCGCGGTCGGCGCGATAGAGGATCTCCGCCGCGCCCTTCGGCCCCATGACGGCGATCTCCGCCGTCGGCCAGGCGTAGTTGATGTCGCCCCTGAGGTGCTTGGAGGCCATGACGTCGTAGGCGCCGCCGTAGGCCTTGCGCGTGATGACCGTGACCTTGGGCACCGTCGCCTCGGCGTAGGCGAACAGCAGCTTGGCGCCGTGCTTGATGAGCCCGCCATACTCCTGCGCCGTCCCCGGCAGGAAGCCCGGCACGTCCACGAACGTCACGATGGGGATCGAGAACGCATCGCAGAAGCGCACGAACCGGGCCGCCTTGCGCGAGGCGTCGGCGTCGAGGACGCCGGCGAGGGTCAGCGGCTGGTTGGCGACGAAGCCGACGGGCCGACCCTCGACGCGGCCGAACGCGGTGATGATGTTCTTGGCGAACGCCGCCTGGATCTCGAACAGGTCGCCGTCGTCGACGACCTTCTCGACGAGCTCCAGGATGTCGTAGGGCGCGGCGGCGCTGTCGGGGATCAGCGTGTCGAGGGACGGCTCGGAGCGGTCCCACGGATCGCCGGTGGCAAGCACCGGCGGCGCGGTGACGTTGGAACTTGGGAGTAGGTCGACGAGGCGGCGCACGTCGATGAGCGCGGCGATGTCGTCGTCGTAGGCGCCGTCGGCGACCGAGGAGCGCGAGGTGTGCACGTCCGCGCCGCCGAGCTCCTCGGCGGTCACCGTCTCGTTCGTCACCGTCTTCACGACGTCGGGTCCGGTGACGAACATGTAGCTCGTCCCACGCACCATGAAGATGAAGTCCGTCATCGCCGGTGAGTAGACGTCGCCGCCCGCGCAGGGGCCCATGATGACGCTGATCTGCGGGATCACGCCCGAGGCGAGGACGTTGCGCTGGAACACCTCGCCATAGCCGCCGAGCGCCGCAACGCCCTCCTGGATGCGCGCGCCGCCGGCGTCGAACAGGCCGATGATGGGCGCCCGGTTCCGAAGCGCCATGTCCTGGACCTTCATGATCTTCTCGGCGTGCGTCCACGACAGCGAGCCGCCGAACACCGTGAAGTCCTTGGCGAACACGAACACCTGACGGCCGTTGATGGTGCCCCAACCGGTGACGACACCGTCGCCCGGCACCTTCATCTCCTCCATGCCGAAGTCGGTGCAGCGGTGCTCGACGAACATGTCGAACTCCTCGAACGAGCCCTCGTCGAGCAGGACCTCGAGCCGCTCGCGGGCGGTGAGCTTGCCGCGCTCGTGCTGGGCGGCGGTGCGCTTCTCGCCGCCGCCCGCGCGCGCCTCGTCCCGCCGGCGCTCCAGCTCGATCAACACGTCCTTCATGCCCGCCCCTTTGCGTCAGACCCTGCCCTGTTACGCCAGCGCTGCGTGCGCCGCCAACCGCGACCGCGTCCGGAGCGACGGCCGACGTCGAGCAGAGGGACGCTAGCCTGCCATGCTCGCCGGCATCGGATGGTCCATCTCGGGGCGAAGGATGAACGCTGCAGCTTTCGCGTCGCGCTCGCGCTGGGCGCGGCGGCGGGTCGCCTCCTCGTCCTCTCCCCACTCGCGGATGTTCCAGTCCTCGTCCACGTGGGCCGCCGCCCAGGCGTCGTCGAAGGAGATCGAGCCGTCGCGCACCATGAGCGCCAGGAGCGCCGACCCGGTCAGCGTCGCGAGTTGGTGCATGGCGGCGAGCGCCAGGGCATCACCGGGCAGCGCCGCTGCGACCCGCGCCGCAAGGCGCTCGTCCTGTTGCACGGGCATGACGCCCTCTGCCAACGCGAGGCGCACGCCGAACGCCCCCTCCCCGTAGGCGACGACGTCGTCCCAGAGCGCCTGCTGCGCGGCGACGAGGCCGGCGGGGGCGTCCGCCCGGTAGAGCACCAGGTCGTTGGAGGCGATGGCGGCCACGTCGTCGCGGACCGCGGCGCTGGCCTCGCGCACGCCGTCGATGGCCGTGTTGGCAAGCCTCGTCAGAGGCATCGTGAGGGGCAAAATGCGTTCGCCCTGCGCGTTCCACTCCGCGGCGATGGCCTCGGCGATGCGAGGCGGCACAGCGAGGAGCGCGCGGGCGGGCGTGCGCACCGGACGACCGTCGAGCAGGACGCGGGCGGTCCCCCCGGGCTCAGGCGCCGTCGACGCGATGGTGTAGAAGCGCCGCAGCGCCTCGGGCGGTCCGGCGGCGGAGCCGTTCACGACGATGGCCTTGAGCGCGCGGGCGACCCGCGCATGGTCGCGACGCGGACGCCTGCGGTCGGAGGCCCGTCGCGGTCGAGGAGGGCGGGGCGTGGGGTCATCGGCGGCGCCTTGCGGGACGCGCGCACGCTTGGCCCGGGGCGCGAGGGGGCGTCAAGCGAGGCGGACAGCGGCATGGCAGCGCCGCACAGGAGACCGGCTCGGCCGCGCCGGCCTCACAGGACCTGCTCCAGCACGTGCCCGATGGCGAACGCCGCGCCTGCTGCGGCGAGGCCCACCGCGGCCGTCTCCAGGCCCGACCAGAAGAAGTGCCGGGTCGACCAGCGGCTCTTCGCCGAGCCGATGGCGAAGAAGGTCAGCGCAGTGAGGAGCGTCGCGCTCGTCGCTGCGGCCGGCATCCCGACGAGGAACGGCAGAAGCGGGACCGCACCGCACGCGACGAACGCGGCGAACGTCGCGAGCGCGGCCTTGAGCGGCGAGGCGATCACCGAGCTCCGACCGAACTCCTCGGCGAGCATGGTGTCGATCCACACCTCACGGCGCTGGGTGAGGAGCCCGACGATGTCGTCGAGGTCGCTGCCGCGGTAGCCCTTGTTGCGGTAGATCTCGCGGACCTCCGCCCGCTCGCCGGACGGGTCAGCACGGATGTGCCGCTCCTCCATGGCGCGCAGACGGCGGTAGTCCTCGACCTCCGCCTTGGTCCCGGAGTAGTTCGCGGCCGCCATCGACAGCCCGTCGGCGACGATGTTGGCGATCCCGAGGATGATGACGATGCGCGTGGGCAGATCCGCGCCGATCGCCCCGGCGACGATGGCGAAGGTGGTGATCGTCCCGTCGATGCCGCCGTAGATGACGTCCTTGAGGTAGGACACCTTCGGCCCGTGCGCGAGCCGATGGCGGATCGCCTCGGGGCTGTGGCTGTGCTCAAGTCTCATCGCGCACCACGTCGCATGCTGACCCATGTGGCGCACGAGGCTGCAGCCCTCGAGCACCTTGCCGACGACGCGTACCTCGCGTGCGGGCGTTCCCCGTGCTAACGTCGCGCTATAGCGCGGCGGCACGCGCGACGCATCGTCCGGCGGGCGCAATGGCCCATGGCGCCCCGCAGCCGGGCCCCCCGCGAGCGACGACCGTCGCATTGGGGAAGCCGGTAGTTTGGGAAAGACCGAGTTCAGTACGGCATGGCTTCGAACATCGTCTCCTTCGAGGACGCCGTCCGCGGGCGCGGCGCTGGACGGCCGCTGGTCATCACCGAGGCCGAGTTGCGCGCCGCCCAGAAGACGGTGGACCTGCGCGACTGTCACGTCGCGTTCGACCGCTGCTCGGTGGAGGTGAAGACCAACACGCGCCGCTTCACGCTGTTCAACGACCTCTCGGCCACCTTCCCGCGCGGCCGTCGCATGGTGATCCTAGGCCACAAGGGATCGGGCAAGACGACGATCGTCGAGATGATGATGCGCAAGCGTCAGACCGTCGGCGGCCGCATCCTCGTCAACTCGCGCTTGTCCTGGCCAGTAGGAAGCACCAGCTACTTCGACAGCAAGTTGACGCTGAGGCAGAACCTCGTCTTCCTCGGACGCGTGCTCGGCGTCGATCCCGGGAAGCTGTTCCGCGCATCCTGCGACATTTGTGGGTTCAACGAGCGTCAGCTGAGGGAGAAGATGCGGGCGATCCCGACGCCGATGCGGCGGCGGATCGGCGTCCTCGTGGTGCTCGCCGCGGACTTCGACTGCCACCTCCTCGACGGGCCCCCGAAGAGCGCGCAGTACGGGTTGACCAACGTCGATCTGGGGGCGGTGGCCGCCGCGCTCCTCGACCGGGACTACGTGATGACGCTGACCGACGCGAGGCAGGTTCCCGAAGGCTGCGATCTTGCCTACCTGCTCTACGACGGCCGCCTTTACATGTTCGATGACGTTGCCACGGCGGTGAAGGTCTACGAGGAGCTGCCGGTCCCCGAAGTGCCGGACATCACTCCGACGCCGGACGACGATGAGGACGAGGACGATTCCGTCGAGGAGGTCTTTTGAGGGATGACCGGCAAGGCATGACAGGGACCTGCAAGGCATGACGGAGAAGACGCTGGTGCCGGTGCCCGACGGTGATGAGCGCCGCCCCGCGACGCGCAACAAGCGGCTGGAGCGGCGGCAAAAGGCGCTCGCCGAGCGCAAGGCGACGGCGGCCGCCGTCCCAGCGCACGACCGTGACGCCTTGCCCGTCGAGGTGCCAGCCCCGCGCAACGACGCGTTTGTGCTGCCGCCACGCGCGCAGCTCACCAAGTCCGCCTCGATGTTCGGGCAGCTCGTCAAGGCCTCGCTCTTCCTATGCGTCGTCCTGCCCACCTTCCTGACGGTCCTGTTCTACGCCGCGATGGCGAGCCCGCAGTTCGCCACCGAGAGCAAGTTCGCGGTGCGCGGCTCCTCCTCGTCGACGGGCGCGATGGACATGGGCGGGCTGTTCTCGGCGGCCGGTGGATCCGTCGACTCGGAGATCGCCGACAGCTTCATCCTGCAGGAGTTCATCGGCTCGCGCGCGATGGTCGAGGTCCTCGTCGCCGAGGCGAACTTCCTGGAGATCTACAGCCGGCCGTCCGCCGACTTCTATTACCGGCTCGACCCGTCGCTGCCGGTCGAGAAGCTCGTCGACTACTGGCGCATGATGAGCGAGGCCGAGTACGACACCGATACCGGCATCATCACGCTGATCGTGCGTGCGTTCCGCCCGCGCGATGCGGAGGTGATCACGGCCAAGGTGATCGAGCAGTCCGAGGAGCTGGTCAACGAGCTTTCGCGCCGCTCGCGCGAGGATAGCCTCGCCAGCGCCCGTCGCGAGGTGGAGCTCGCCGAGGCGCGCTACGGCGACAGCCGCAAGGCGGTCGCCGCCTACCGTGGCGACGAGCGGGAGATCGACCCCACCGCCGTCGCTAAGGCACGCCAGGGCGTGGTGAGCGGGCTCGAGGCTGAGGTCGCCACGCTCCAGTCCCAGCTCACCGCCCTTCGCGCCACGATGAGCGAAAACTCCCCACGCGTCGTCTACGTAAGCAACCAGATCGATGCGCTGCAGCGCCAGATCGCCGCCGAGCGGCTGCGCGTCGCCGCCTCGGAGGACGGCAGCGACCAGGCCATCCTCACCGACCGCCTGTCGCGCTACGAGGAGCTCGTCGCCGAGCAGCAGTTCGCCGAGCAGTCGTACCTGTCCTCCATGGAGACGATGGAGATGGCGCGCATGGAGGCGATGAAGCAGCAGCGCTACCTTGCGGTCTTCGTGCGCGGCTCGGCGCCGGAGCGCGCCACCTACCCCGATGCGCTGCGCTGGACCTTGGTGCTGCTCATCTCGCTGGTCCTCGTCTGGGGCCTCATCACCGTCGTCTGCGCCGCGGTGCGCGACCGCGTGGTCTGAGGCTGCGGCGCCGCGCACGGCCGTCGCTCGGTTGTTGCACCACGGCAACGCACGACCGAACGTTTGCTCCGCTTCGGCCAAAGCCGCTGCCTGTGGCGGCCGGTGATGGTAAGGCTCCGGTGTGTCGTCGCGTCACCGGGGTCGTAATTGATGCGCTTGAAGTGGCTGGCCATCGCATTCGCCGCGGCCCTGACGGGCTGCGGAGCGGTGCCGTCGAACGGGCCCTCGGCGCTCGCCATCGCCTCGACGAACCCCGAGGGGGGCGTTCCGAAGACTTACGTCGTCGTCCGGCTCGACGAGCGGGCGGTGAACGTCGCCGGGCAGTACCGGCCGCCGAGCTTCTCCTCCTTCTTTACGGTTCAGTCGGGCGTACCCAACCTGCTGCTCGCCGTCGGCGACAGGATCCAGGTCAACATCTTCGAGGCTGGCGCGGACGGCCTGTTCTCATCCAGCACCGCGAAGGCGACGCAGATCACCTCGGTGGTCGACGCGCAGGGCGAGGTGTTCGTGCCCTACGTCGGACCTGTTCAGGCGGCCGGCCGTTCCCCGTCGACGCTGCGCCGCATCATCGAGGAGGCGCTGGAGGACAAGGCGATCCAGCCGCAGGTCCAGGTCCTCGTCGACGAAAGCCTCGCCAACTCCGTCACCGTGCTCGGCTCGGTCGGCGCCCCGGGCAACCTGCCGATCTCGGCCGCGGGCGTGCGCGTCCTCGACCTCATCGCCGCCGCCGGCGGTTCGACGACCCCGACCTGGCAGACCCGCGTCATCCTGCGCCGCGACGGCAAGGTGGCGAGCGCGAACCTCGAGGACCTGTTCGACAACCCCGAGGACAACGTGCCGATCCAGCCGGGCGACACCGTCCTCGTCACCGACGTCGCGCGCACCTTCACCGTGTACGGCGCGACGACCGCGAAGGCGGAGATCGCGTTCGAGCAGCGCCGGGTCACCCTCGCGGAGGGCATCGCGAAGGCAGGCGGCCTCGACGACGCGGTCGCCGACCCGCGCGGCGTCTTCCTGTTCCGCTTCGAGCCCGACCACATCGCCAAGACGCTCGATGAGCGGGCGGGCGTCGCGTTGGACGGCTCGATGGTGCCGGTGGTCTACAGGTTGAACCTTGAGGACCCCGAGAGCTTCTTCATCATGCAGACGTTCGACCTGCGCGACGAGGACCTCATCTACGTCGCCAACCACCCGTCGGTTGAGTTCAACAAGTTCCTGCGCATCATCGAGCCCTTGGTCCAGCAGGCCATCACCGGGCTGACGCTGACCCAAAGGTTCGGCAGGGACTGAACGGCGCACCGATCTTTCCAACGATCGGTCCGGACGGGCCTCACTCCGCACGCACGCGAAAGCGAGACGACCGGGTACGCGGACCCAGCATCGAACTGTCAGGATGACGCGAAGGACCGCACCACCTGACGCACCGAGGCTCTATGCGAAGGCTCATTTTCCTCCTTGTCGCGTTCCTCCCCTTCGGCCCGGCCGTGGCCGCGGACGTCAACATCCGCTTCCCCGTCGAGTACAACCTCGACATCGCCCCGGGCATCGCGAACCAGGAGTTCGAGCGCATCGTCGAGGAGCGTTCCGAGGGACGCATCGAGGTCACGCTCTACCCCAGCGGCAACCTCTATCGCGGCCTCGACCTCGTGCAGGCGATCCTTCGCGGCGACGCGGAGATGTCGACGCTGATCTCCGCCTACTGGACGGCGGTGGTGCCGAACCTCGCCGCGCTCGAGCTGCCCTACGCCTTTCCGACCCAGGACGCGTTCTACGCCGCCATCGACAGCGAGGGCTTCGTCGAAATGGCGTACGCGGGACTGGAGGAGAAGGGCGGCCGCGTCATCGCGATCCTGCCCTACGACTACCTCGTCCCTGGCACGCTGACGATGCCGCTGCGAACCCCAGGGGACATGGCCGGGCTCAAGATGCGCGGCCTCGGCAGGGTCAACCTCGACATGCTGCAGACCTACGGGGCGACGCCGGTGTCGATCAACTTCGTCGAGCTTTCGGCGGCGCTGCAGCAGGGGGTGATCGACGGGCTGAACGTCCCCATCGACGCCTTTACAAGCTACAAGTGGCACGAAAGCGTCCGGCAGGTGAACTACGCGACGTACTACATCGCGTACTATCCGTGGGTGGTGAACGCGGCGTGGTGGGACGGCCTCGCGGAGGAGGACCGGACCCTTCTGCGGGAGGCCGCGGAGGAGGTAGCGCTGAACCACCGCGAGCGCGCGCGGAGCGTTCGGGAGGACGCCATCGCCGCGCTGCGCGAGGAGGGCGTCGACGTCCACATCCAGACCTCGGAGGAGCGCCGGGCCTGGCGCGAGGCGGCGCAGCCGGTGTGGGACCGCGTCGCCGCCACGGTGCCGGACGAGCTGATGCAGGTCATCGAGGCCCACGCCCAGGAGTGAGGGTGCTGCAAGGGACGGCGCGGGCGCTGGCGATCCTCGAGGATGCCGCGCTCGCCGCGGTGCTCGCGGCGATGTTCGGCCTGGTCACGATCGAGATCGCGACACGTGGCCTGCTCGGCGTGTCGAACCTCTACAGCGAGGAGCTCTCGCGCATCCTCCTCATCGCGATGGCCTACCTCGGAGTCGCCGTCGCGACGCGGGAGCGCGCGCACATTCGGGTCGACGTCGTGGTGGCCCTCTTGCCAGCGAAGGCGCGCCCGGCGCTCGATGCGATCGCTGACGCCTGCGCGCTGATCTTCTGCGGCTTCGCGGTGTGGCTCGGCATCGGCCTCGTCGAGCAGACGCGGTTCTACGGCCTCACGTTCACGCACTCGACCCTGCCGTTCCCGGTCTGGGTGGCGCAGACGAGCGTTCCCATCGCGTTCGCGATCACCGGGCTGCACCTCGCGGCCCGCCTCGTGGTGCAGCTCGCTCGCCTCGCCGGCCGCTGACGTGGAGGCGCTCCTGATCGTCCTCGCGCTGGGGCTCCTCGCGCTCGGCGTCCCGGTCGGCTTCGCGCTGTGGATCACCGGGCTCGTCGCCGTCCTCGTCTTCGGCATGACCTCCCTGACCCAGGTCGCTTCCTCGCTTTACAGCGCCCTCGACAGCTTCGTCCTGCTCGCGATCCCGTTCTTCGTCCTCGCCGGCAACATCATGCTGCGCGCGCGCATGGCGCACCACCTGTTCGCCTTCTCCCAACGGCTCGTGGGGCGCGTCGCCGGCGGGACGGCGCTCGGCGCGACGGTCGCCTCGGCCCTGTTCGGCGCGATGACGGGGTCCTCCGTCGCCTCCGCCGCAGCCCTCGGCCGCGTCGTCATCCCCGCCATGGACGAGCTCGGGTACCCGAAGCCGTTCGCAGCGGGCCTCATGGCGGCGGGGGGGACGCTCGGCATCCTCATCCCACCGAGCGTCCTCCTCATCATCTACGCCGAGATGGCTCGGCAGTCGGTGCGGAGCCTGTTCATCGCCGGCGTGCTGCCCGGGATCGTGACCGCCGCGGCCATCGGTGTCGTCGGCCTCATCATCGCGCGACGACGGGGCTACGGCCTCACCGCTGAGCCGTTCTCGGGGCGCGCCCTCCTTGCCGCGACGGTCCGGGCAACGCCCGCGATCTTGATGCCGGTGATCGTGCTCGGCGGCATCTACTCCGGCCTCTTCACGCCGACCGAGGCTGCGGCGGTGTCGGTGCTCTACGGGCTCCTCGTCGGCCTCCTCGTCTACCGCACGCTGCCCCCCTCTGCGCTGTTCGCGATCCTCGTGGAGAGCGCGCGCTCGACGGCTGCCATCCTGTTCATCCTGTCGGGGGCGCTGTTCATCGGCATGATCGCGAACCTTGCGGGGCTGCCGGCCGCCGTCGTGGATGCGGTGAGTGGCCTCGGCCTCGGCCCGGTCGGCTTCCTCCTCCTCGTCAACGTCGTCCTCCTCGCGCTCGGCTGCTTCCTCGACGGGTTCACGCTCCTCACGATCCTGACGCCGCTGCTGATCCCGACCGTGCGCGAGCTCGGCATCGACCCCATCCACTTCGCCATCGTGCTGACGCTCAACATCGAGATCGCTGCGGTGACGCCGCCGGTGGGGCTGAACCTCTTCGTCCTGTCCAGCGTCACCGACGTGCCGATCGGCGACATCGTGCGCGGCGTCGCCCCGTTCGTCGCGACGCTCGTCGCCGTGCTCCTCCTGGTCACGCTCGTGCCCGGACTTTCGACCGTGCTGGTCTGATCGCGCCGGGCCGCTAGGGCATCCTGGGTCTGGTTGGACCCAGATCAGATGCGCTAGCGCGTTGGTTGGGAGCGGTCTTTCCGGTTGGGGGGTCCCACCTAACCGCAAGTGACGTTGCCCCCGGCGCCTGATCCAGGGCGAAGTGGAGTTCGGCCCAGAGAGGACCGAACGCATGAAGCGCAGCAGGTTCACGCAAGAGCGGATCATCGGCGTGCTGAAGGAGCGTGCGGCGGGAGCGAAGGTCGCCGAGTCGTGCCGCAGTCACGGCATGAGCGATGCGACGTTCGACGCCTGGAAGTCGAAGTACGGCGGGATGGACGTGAGCGAGGCGAAGCGGCTGCGCGGGCTCGCGGAGGAGAACGCGAAGCTGAAGCGGCTGCTCGCCGAAGCGATGCTCGACAACTCGGCGCTGAAGGATCTCTTGGGAAAAAGATGGTGACGCCCGCTGCGAAGCGAGAGGCTGTCGCGCATCATCGAGCGACGTTCAAGATGAGCGAGCGGCGGGCGTGCACGGTGGTGGGCGCGAGCCGGATGACGGTCCGTTACCGTTCGGTGCGGCGGCCCGACGGTCAGCTGCGCGAACGGTTGAGAGCGCTGGCGCACGAGCGACGGCGGTTCGGCTATCGGCGGCTGCACGTGCTGCTGCGGCGCGAAGGCTATGCCTTGAACCACAAGCGCCTCTTCCGGCTCTACCGCGAGGAACGCCTCACGGTGCGCAAGCGCGGCGGCCGCAAGAGGGCAGTCGGGACGCGAGCCCCGCTCGCCGTGCCGCTCCGGCCGAACGAGCGCTGGTCGCTCGACTTTGTGTCCGACCAGCTCGCCTGCGGCAGGCGCCTGCGCATCCTGACCGTCGTCGACGATCGCGCCCGCGAGGTGCCTGGCGCTGGTCGCCGACACCTCGCTTTCCGGCGTGCGGGTTGCCCGCGAGCTCGACCGGCTCGTTGCCGAACGCGGCCGGCCGACGACGATCGTCAGCGACAACGGCACCGAGCTGACCGCGAACGCGATCCTCTCACGGGCCGACGAGCGTCGGGTCGCCTGGCACTCCATTGCGCCCGGAAAGCCGATCCAGAACGCCTTCATCGAAAGCTTCAACGGCCGCCTGCAAGACGAGCTCTTGAACGAGGGCCTGTTCCGCTCGCTCCCCCATGCCCGTGCTGTGCTGGCTGCATGGCGCGCCGACTACAACACGACGCGGCCGCATTCGCGTCTCGGCTGGCTCACCCCGAACGACTACGCCGCAGCAATCCTGCGCCCGCGTCGCTCTCACGACCTGTCCAACCTCGACAGGTTTGCCCCGCCTACCGACGTTAACCGCCGAATTCCAGGCGCCGCTGGATAGAAGTTGGGGGCAACGTCATAGAGCATCCTGGGTCTCCTCAGACCCAGAGAAGATGCTCTGGCTCCTCGATCAAGAGCGGTCTTCTTGGGGTTAGGTGGTTCCACCTAACCCAAACCGCTCTTGCCTCGGCGGGCACCGTCGAGGGCCCGCCACAGCCGGCCGTCGATGGCCGAGAGCCCGACGGCGATGAGCGCCATCCCCGCCGCATGGACCCATCCGAGGCGCTCCCCGAGGATCAGCGTGCCAAGGACGATGGCCGAGGCAGGGACGAGGAGTGTGACGAGGAGCACGTTGGTCGCGCCGGCGCGCTCGAGGATCTTGAAGTAAAGGATGTAGGCCAACGCGGTCGACACCACGGCGAGCGCGACGATCGCCGCCCCAGTCGCCATGGACGGAGCCGGCAGCGTCCAAGGCGCGTCGAGGAAGAGCGCGATCGGGACGAGGAGCGCCGCGGAGACGGTCACCTGACCTGCGGCGACGACGATGGGATCGACCTTCAGCGTGCGGAACCTGCGACCCCAGACGCCTGCGCAGGCGTAGGACAATGCCGCGGCGAGGCACGCAAGCTGGGCCCAGCCGTCCGCCCCCAGCCCTTCGAGCGCCCTCGGCCCGACCATCAGCACGACGCCCGCGAAGCCCACCGCGACGCCGACGAGCTTGCCCGCGGTGAGCCGCTCGTCCGTGAGCAGCACCCCGGCGACGACGACGGTGAACAGCGGCGTCGTGGCGTTGAGGATCGCGGCGAGCGCGGAGGCGATGGTCTGCTGGCCGTACACGAACAGGACGAACGGGACGACGTTGTTGAGGACGCCCATCACCAGGAACGCCAGCCAGACCGACCTCGTCCGCGGCACCGGGCGCCCGAGCGCGGCGAGCACCGCCCACAGCACGATCGCGGCAAGGCCGACCCGCAACGCGACGATCGTCAGCGTCGGAAGCTCGCGCACCGCGACGCCGGTGAAGAAGAACGAGCCGCCCCAAAGGACCGACAGGGTCAGGAGGAGCCCCCAATCGAGGGGGGCCATGGACAGCGAAGCGGGGCGGGCCGTGGGGACGGCGACGGAGTGGGTAGGCGGCATCGGGTCGGTCCGGTTGGGCGTCGCCCACGTGGCACGCTCGGCTCATGGTGCGCGACCTCGATCTTGCGACCGAACGCGGGCGGCCGCTACTTGGTGAACGCCTCCTCGCGGTCCCGCACGGACCGAGGGGGCACAGCCGCGTCGTCCTTCGGCGCGGTCGCCTCCTGGCTCTGGCGCGCCCACATCTCGGCGTAGAGGCCGTCGGCGGCGAGGAGCTCGGCGTGCGTGCCGCGCTCCACGATCCGGCCGGCTTCGAGGACGAAGATCTGGTCCGCCTTGACGACGGTGGACAGGCGGTGCGCGATCATCAGGGTCGTCCGCCCGGTGGACACGCGGTCGAGCGCCGCTTGGATCTCCTCCTCGGTGCGGGTGTCGAGCGCGGAGGTCGCCTCGTCCAGGATCAGCACAGGAGGAGCCTTCAGGATCGTGCGCGCGATGGCGACGCGCTGCTTCTCGCCGCCCGACAGCTTCAGCCCACGCTCGCCGACCTCGGTGTCATACCCCTTGGGAAGGTCCTCGATGAAGGGGCCGATCTGAGCCATCTGCGCGGCCTGCTCGACCTCCTCGCGCCCCGCAGCAGGCCGTCCGTAGGCGATGTTGTAGGCGATGGTGTCGTTGAACAGCACCGTGTCCTGGGGGACGATGCCGATGGCACGACGCAACGAGTCCTGCGTCACGTCCCGCACGTCCTGCCCGTCGATGAGGATGCGGCCGCCGGTCACGTCGTAGAAGCGGTAGAGCAGGCGCGAGATCGTCGACTTGCCGGCCCCTGAAGGGCCGACGATGGCGAGCGTCGTGCCCGCGGGGACGACGAACGAGACGCCGTGCAGGATCGGCCGGTCGGGGTCGTAGTGGAAGGTGACGTCCTCGAAGCGGACCTCGCCACGGGGGACGTCGAGCGGGGCCGCGTCGGGCTGGTCCGTCACTTCGCGGGGCAGGTCGAGCACGGCGAACATCGCCTCCACGTCCGCCAGACCCATCTTGATCTCGCGGTACACGAAGCCGATGAAGTTGAGCGGGATCGACAGCTGCATGAGGAGCGCGTTGATCATCACGAAGTCGCCGAGGGTCTGCTCGCCTGCCATCACCGCACGGGCCGATAGGACCATCAGGATCGTCATGCCGATGGTGAAGATCACCGTCTGGCCCATGTTGAGCCAGGCGAGCGACGTCCAGATCCTTACGGCGGCGCCCTCGTAACGCTCCATCGAGCGGTCGAAGCGGTCCGTCTCCATCGTCTCGTTGTTGAAGTACTTGACCGTCTCGTAGTTGATCAGGCTGTCGATGGCCTTTGAGTTCGCGTCGGTGTCGGAGTCGTTCATCGTGCGGCGGATGGTGATGCGCCACTGCGAGGCGACCACCGTGAACCACACGTAGGCAACGACCATCACCGCGATCACGCCGAGGTAGGACAGCGAGAACTGGTAGGCGATCACGGCCGCCATCAGGGCGAACTCGAGGATCGTCGGCAGCGCGTTGAGTATGGTGAAGCGCACCAGCGTCTCGATGCCCTTCACTCCGCGCTCGATGACGCGCGACAGGCCGCCCGTGCGTCGCTGCAGGTGGTAGCGCAACGACAGGCCGTGGAGGTGCACGAAGGTGCGCCGGGCGAGCTGGCGCACGGCGTGCTGGCCCACCCGGGCGAACAGCGCGTCGCGGAGCTGGTTGAAGCCCATCATGAGGACGCGGCCGACGCCGTAGGCGATCACGAGCATCACCGGTGCGATGACGAAGGCGGGCAGGTTGAGCCCGTCGGCCTGGGCGATCTGCTGGCTGGCCTCGGGACCGAACTCCTGGGCGGTGAGCGCGTCCGTCGCCCACTTGTAGGCGTAGGGGACGAGGACAGTGACGACCTTGGCAACGACGAGGGCGAGGATCGCGATCCCGACCCTGAGCTTGAGGTCGGGGCGATCCGAAGGCCACATGTAGGGCCACAGACCGCGCAGCGCGCCGAACAGCTCGCCGCGGGCAGCCGACACGGGCCGGTCCGGTGCGCTCACGACGCCGCTCGACCTGCGCAGGTCCTCCAAAGCCGAACGCAGGTGGAGGCTCGCGGCGACGGGTCCCTCATGGCCCTCAACATAGATGAGCGAGCCCCCCGAACCACCCCCTGGGAGGCAAGGCTGCCGTGCTGGAAGGGCGGCGCCCGTCCGGGATCACTCAGCCGCTTCGATCGTGCGGTCCGGTGCTTCTGCCTCGGTTGCGGCATCGGTGCGCGAACGACGCGTCCGCGCCATCACCGGGGTGTAGACATCGTCGGCCCGCCCCGCGGCGCTTCGATCGTCCGGCACCGGTGCGGTTGCCACGGGGATGACGAGCGTCCGTTCGTCCGCACCTTTCCGCGGCGTGCGGGCGACCACCGGAGCGTAGACGTCGCTGGATGGACCCGACGCCTCGGGGAGGGGCGTCGGCGCGAACGACGGTTCCACGGCCCCGTCGGGTTCGCTCCCCTCGGCATCCGACGCGGGGGCGAAGCGCACCACTGCCGCCTCAGGGGCTCGCCCTGGGCCGTCGAGGCGGGGGGCGTCGAGGAGGCTGGTCCGCGTCGGAGAAAGCGCCGGCGTCTGCGCTGCCGGGACGTGTCGGCCGCGAGCCCGGGCCACCGCGGCGGTGACCGTGGTGGGCATGGCGAGCATGACAGGAACCACCACGAGGGTCAGGATCGTCGAGAAGGCGAGGCCGGAGATGATGGCGGTCGAGAGCTGCACCCACCACACCGAGGTGATGCCGCCCACCGCGATGGTGCGCGTGAAGAAGTCGAGGTTCACCTGCGTCGCCATGGGGATCAGCCCGGCGATGGTCGTGATGGTGGTGAGCAGGATCGGCCGCACCCGCTGCGCCGCGGTCGCGAGGACGGCGGTCAGCACGTCGATCTGTTGGGACCGCTCGCGGTTGTAGGTGTCGATGAGGACGATGGCGTTGTTGACCACGATGCCAGCGAGCGCGATCACCCCAGTCCCCGTCATGATGACGGAGAACTTCTGTCCGGTGATCGCCATGCCCAGGAGCACGCCAAAAACCGAAAGGACGATCGTCAAGAGCGTCAAGGCCGTCTGGTAGAAGCTGTTGTACTGGGTGACGAGGACGAGGAACATCAAGACAAGCGAGGCCGCCATCGCACGCATCAGAAACTGGAAGGATTCGGCCTGCTCCTCGTTGGCGCCGCGGAAGGTGAACGTCACTCCACGCGGCCACTCCTGCGACTTCACCCAGGCGTCGATCTCAGCGATCTTCGCGTTGAGGTCGTAGCCCTCCTGTTCGAGCACGTCGGCCTTCGTCGTCATCGCGAACGCGGAGTCGACGCGCGTGATCGACGACACCCGCTGCTGCGGGTTGACGTCGATGAAGTTGATGATCGGAACCTGACCCTGCGCGGTGAGGAGCCGGAGGTCGCCGAACTGCTCGAGGGTGCGCTCCGCCTCGGGGTAGCGCACGCGCACGTCGATCTGGTCCTCCGAATCGTCCGGCTGATACTGGGTGAGGAGGACGCCGTTGGTGACGAGCTGGATCATCTGGCCGACGGTCTGAACGTCCGCTCCGAAGCGGCCGGCCTCCTCGCGGTCCACGTCGAGCTGCCACTCGATGCCGGGGAGCGGACGGTCGTCCTCCACGTCGCGCAGCCCCTCGACCGTCTCGACGTAGGCGCGGGCGCGGGCGGTGGCAGCGAGGACGTCGGCATAGCTGTCGGATGTGATCTGTAGCTGGATGTCCTTGCCCGTGGGCGGCCCGCCCTCGATCTCACGCACCTCCGTCTTGATGCCGGCGAAGTCGGTGCGCGCGCGGATGTCCGCGAAGATCTCCACGGCGGGCCGACGGCAGCAGTACGCGACGAGCTCGATCTGAAGCTGTCCGATGATGTCCGCCGGCTGATCGGTCACGCCGTCGGGCTGCGCTCCGCCGCCGGTGTTGCCTCCGGACGGGAAGGCGGAGGTGACGACGTTCTCCACCCCGTCGATGGCGAGCACCTCACGCTCCACGTCGCGGACCAACGCGAGCGCCTCGCGGGCGCTCATGTTGCCGCGCGCGGAGATCATGACGACCGCGACGTCGGGCTCCTCGTCGACGAAGAACTCGACGCCTGCAGCGTTGGCCATGAATATGTGGACGGTCCCCGCCGCGATCACCCCGACGACGAGGACCGTTGCGATGATGCCTGCGACGTTGCCGGCAAGGACGCGCAGGAGGCGGACGTAGACACCCGTGACGCCGCGCACGGCGTCGACGTCGAAGGCCCCGTCGGAGCGCGAGGCGACCGCCGTCCCCCCGTCGCGGGCGACGCCCCAGCGACGGGCGAGCACCGTGGCGACGATGGTGCCGAGGAGGAAGGCGGCAGCCGCGCCGGCGAAGCGGGCCGGACCCGCGTCGGCGAGGGCGATCAGCGCGGTGCCCGCTGCCGTCCCACCGGCGAACAGGCCGATGATGAGCGCGTTGGACAGGACGCCTCCGACCACCGGCAGGAACACCATGGCGGTGAACAGCGCCACGGTGAGCACGATCACCACCATGATCGGCAGGTAGCTCATGAACTCTCCCGGCACGCCCGGCCACAGGAGCATCGGCAGGAAGGCGATGAGGGTCGTCGCCGTCGAGGCGACGAGGGGCCAGACCATCAGGTTGGCCGCCTCCTTGAAGGCGCTCGCGCGATCCGCTCCCTCGGCGATGCGGCGGTCGGCGTACTCGGTGACCACGATGGCGCCGTCCACCAGCAGACCGACGCACAGCACGAGGCCGAACATGACCATCATGTTGACCGTCATGCCGACGCCCGACAGGACCAGGAAGCCGAGGAGGATGGACGTCGGGATCGCGATGCCGACCAGCAGCGCCGAGCGGAAGCCGAGCGCCGCCACCACGACGATCATGACGAGCACGATGGCGGTGGAGATCGACGCCTCGAGGCTGCCCAGCACCTCATAGATGAACGAGGACTGGTCGAGCAGGTAGTCGATCTTGATGGTGTCAGGCCAATCGGCCGTCGACGCCTCGACGACGTCGCGGACCGCCTGGTTGTTCTCGATGATGTTCTCGCCGAGCCGCTTGACGACGTCGATGGTGATCGCCGGACGACCGTTGACGCGGGTGAAGGTCGTCGGGTCCTTGAAGCTACGGCGGACCTCGGCGATGTCGCCCACCGTGACGACGCCCTCGGCCTGCTGCTTGATGACCATCTCGTTGACGTCGTCCGGCCCCTCGATGAGGCCCGGCACCTTCACCGGGAAGCGGCCCTCGCCGGTGTCGAGGAAGCCGGCCGGGACGAGCGCGTTGTTGCGCTGCAGCGCGGTGAGAAGCTCGATGGGCTGGACCTGGTAGCTCTCCATGAGCGTACGGTCGATGATGACCTCGAGCTGCTCCTCGCGCTCGCCCGACAGGTCCGCCGACAGCACGCTCGGGATGCCCTCGATCTCGTCCTTGAGGCGGCGCGCGCGCTGGTAGAGCGTGCGCTCGGGCACGTCCCCGGACAGCGCCACGATGATCGTCGGGACGAGCGAGAAGTTCGTCTCGGTGATCGTCGGCTCCTCCGCGCTGTCGGGCAGCTCGGCCTGCGCGCGGTCCACCTTGTCCCTGACGTCGGCGAGCGCCTCGTCCTTGTCGAAGTCGGCCTCGAACTCGAGGATGATGCCGGCGTGACCCTCCGAGGCCGTGGCACGGATCTCCTTCAGCCCATCGAGGCCGCGCAGCTCCGTCTCCATGGGCTTGACGAGGAGGCGGTTGGCATCCTCGGGAGAGACACCCTGCTGGACGACCGAGACGTAGAACACCGGCACGTCGATGTCGGGGTTCGCCTCCTTGGGGATCGTCGCGTAGACCACCGCCCCCGCGCCCAGGAGGAAGATGAGGAGCGTGAGGATGGTGCGTGGACGGCCCAGGACGCCGTTCAGCAACGCGTTCATGCGCGGGCATCCTCGTCCACGGGTTCGACCGCTTGGCCGTCGACGACGTAGTCCTGACCCACGGTGATCACCGTGACCGTGTCCGGCAACCCGGTCACCCAAAAGCCATCGGTGTCCTGGACCGCGATCGTGACCGGCCTGAACGCCACCGTCCCGTCTTCCTTCACGGTGCGGACGCCCACCTCGCCCGCGTCCGACAGGGTGAGCACGCCGGGGGACAAGCGGTGTGCCTTGACGGGAGAGAGCGGGATGTGCGCCTCGGCGGTGACGCCGTCGCGCAGGGCCTCGTCGGGGTTCGGCACCGTGATCTCCACCTTGAAGGTGCGCGTGTCCGGATCGGCGGTGCGCGAGACGTAGCTCACCGTGCCGTCGACGGCGCCGCCTGTGACGAGCTCGACGCGCGCCTCGACGCCGATCAACACGTCGCGGATGTTGCGTTCTGAGACCTGACCGGTGACGACGATGGGGTCGGCGTCGACGATGGTGGCACACACGTCACCGACGGCGAGGGAGGCGCCCACCTCGGCGATCGGCTCCTGCACCGTGCCGGAGATCGGCGCGCGCACCACGGTCCGCTCGACCTCCTGCTGCGCCGCGGCGACGAGGGCCTGGGCGGCATCGAGCGCGGCCCGCGTCGCGGCGACGCGGGTCTGCGATTCGAAGCCGCGACCCTGCAGCTTCGTCGCGGCGTCGTAGTCGAGCTGCGCCTTGGCAGCCTCGGCCTCCGCCTGGGCGAGCTCGGCGGCGCGGACGCCCTGGTCGAGACGGCAGAGGACGTCGCCGGCGGTCGCGCGATCGCCACGGCCGACCGGGCGCTCCTCGACCTGTCCCGCGGTCTCGGCGGCGACGTTGACGAGGGCGTCCGCGCGCGTGCGGCCACGCATCGTCAGCGTCCGCTCCCGCTGCGCCGCCTCGATGGTGCGGGTGCGCACGCGGAAGGGCGCTCCCTCGCCCCCTGAACGCTCTGCGGGAGGGCGAACCTCGGCGACCTCGGCACTCCCCGAGACCACGAGCTCGCCCGTCGCCATCCATGCGACGATGCCGCCGGTCATCAGCGCCGCGAGCAAAAGCTTGCCCCTCATCGTGACACTCCTAAGGCGTGGCGTCGGCCAGCGCCGGCTGGGCGAGCGCGATCAACGCGTCGCTGTGGGCCGTCATGTACTGGAGTTCCGCGCTGAGGCACGTGGCGCCGTACGCGGCGATCCAGGCGACCGCGGGGTTCTCGCAGTCGGCGTCGCCTATCGCTCTCAAGTGGTCGAGCTCGCGCTCGAGTTCTTCGCGCCGCGCGTCGATGGCGCAGCGCAGGACCTCGGCCGGGAGGTGCGTGGCGAACTTGGCGACGAGCAGGAAGCGCGAGCGGAACACGTCCGGCCCCGGGCGCTGCATGAGCGCGCGCAGGAGCGCACCTCGACCGGCCTCGGTAAGGGCGTACACCTTCTTCGAGGGGCGCCCCGACTGCAGCTCCTCGCGCACCGTCACGTAACTCTCGGCCGCCAGTCGGGTCAGCGCCGGGTAGATGGATCCGTAGCTCGCCTCCACGAAGTAGCGATAGTCCCCCTCCACTGACTCCTTCTTGATCTCATAACCGGTCCGTTCCCCACGAAAGAGGATGGCGAGGCACAGGACCGAGACTGGGCTGAGGGCATCGGCGGTCAACGGTGAACCTCGAACGTACATATTTCGGATCGATATATGCTCCGATCCCGAGGTAGCGGCTCATCGCCGACTCCACAAGGGCTGGTCCGGAACCGTTCCGACGAAGCCGCCCCCACGCAGGCGCGCTGAGTGCGCCTGCGTGGTTGAAGCGATCTGGGATCAGCGCTATTGTACAGGGCTCATCAACGCCGAGGGAGCTGGACTGCGCATGGCGCACGAAGCGACGGCCGACGCCGGCTGCACGTTGCCATCCGTTGCCGACGGGGACGCGGAGGTCCGGGGGCCGACGGCGATCGCCCCAGCTTCGGAGCATCTGATGGTCCGTCGCGGGGTGCGGTGCGCTGGTGCACATCTCATCGTGGACGTCTACGGCGGGGAGCGGCTCGACGACCTCACCCACATCGAGGCGACCTTGAAGCGCTGCGTCGACGTGTCCGGTGCAACGCTCCTGCACGTGCACCTTCACCACTTCGACGACAACGGAGGGGTGTCGGGCGTCGCGGTGCTCGCCGAGAGCCACATCTCGATCCACTCGTGGCCGGAACACAGTTACGCTGCGCTCGACATCTTCATGTGCGGCGACACCCGGCCGGAGGCGTGCGTCGACGTCCTGCGCGAGGCGTTCAAGCCGGAGCGGGTCGCCGTCAGCGAGCTCCTGCGTGGGCGTGGCGTGTGAGCGTTTGACGGGGGACGACTGGGACGGCTGGTTCGTGGAGACCGTCAACGACGACGTCGGCTTCCGGCTGGCGCTGCGAGCGGAAGGCCCGATGCAGCGCGCGGGCAGTGCACAGGCCTTGTGTGTCTTCCGACACCGCCTCTTCGGACGCGTGCTGGCCCTCGACGGCGCGATCCAGCTCACCGAGCGTGACGAGTTCGTCTACCATGAGATGATGGCGCACGTGCCGATGATGGCGCACGGCGCAGCGGCGGATGTCCTCGTGATCGGCGGCGGCGACGGCGGCCTCGCCCGCGAGGTGCTCCGCCATCGCGTGGCTCGCCTGACGCTGGTCGAAATCGACCGGGAGGTGATCGACCTTGCGCTGTCGGAGCTCCCGCAGGTGCCGGCCGGCGCGTTCGACGACCCGCGTTTCGCCCTCGTCATCGGCGATGGGGCACGACATGTCGCCGCGACCGGCGAGCGTTACGACGTCGTGGTCGTCGATGCGCCCGATCCCGTCGGTGCCGGAGCAGCGCTGTTCACCGAGGAGTTCTACCATGGCTTGCGGCGCGTGCTGCGACCAGAGGGCGTCCTCGTCACGCAGTCTGGCGTGCCGTTCCTCACGCCCGACTGGTTCACCGGCCACGCGCGGACGCTGCGGCGGGCCTTCCCGAACGCAACCTTCTTCCTCACGACCGTCCCGAGCTACACCGGCGGGCCGATGGCGCACGGCTTTGCGGCAGGGAGGGCCGCGACGGCCATCAGCGAGGAGGAGCTCGCACGCCGCCAAGCGGCATCTGGGATCGCGACGCGCTGCTGGTCCCCCGCCGTCCATCGCGCGGCGTTCGCATTGCCGCCCTACATCGCGGACCTTTGCTCGGGGTAAAGACGGGTCAACCATGGCGGATCTCCGATCCGATCGGACCCCGTCGGCGAGCGACCTTGGGTGGGCGGCAGGAACCTCTCGATGCACGATAGGCGACATCCGGCCGCTGCGCCGACCGCCATCCGCGGCGGGCTCTGGCCGGACGATCACCGGCAAGCTCAGGACTGTCGGTCCTGCGCCGAGCCCCTGCCGATGGCAGGACCAAGGGCGCACGCTCCGTCCCCGCCGCGGCGCGACATCGAGCATATGGACGGTCCCCGGAGACGAACGTCTTGGGGTCCGTGTCGCCCCGACGCCAGGCGAGGTTGCGTCTGGCCGGCTCGGCCTGACCGACGGCTCCGTGCCGGGGGCAACTTGCCGCCCCGCGACACCAGGCGAAGCATGTTCCCGGTGAGCCGCCTGGTCGATCGGCAGTGCGATCTTCGGCAGTGCGATTAGATGAAGCACCTAGGTCGCCCGCCCGTCGAGCGGTCGCATGCCGTCTTCAACACGGCGCACGCGATCGTCGGAGGCCCCGTAGCCCCCCAACGGACGATCGCTCGGAACGAGGTCGCCGCGCGACGGATCACCGCCGTAAGGTCGCGACGACTGGCCGGCCATGCGCACGCAACCTCCGTTGCCCCCAAAGGGACGGCTTGACCATGGCGTGGGCGCACACACCTCTTGACAGGGAACCCGTCCCCCCTGCGACGCGCCCGGCTGACGCGCCCGCCCCATCGCGCGAAGGATCCTCCGTGCTTGATTTCGTGGAGCGCTCAGATCCGGGCACGCAGTTGCAACGCGAGCCGCTTGCTGCGCCATTCGCTCCTGCCGAGCGTTTGATCGACCCCTTTGCCGACAAGGGTCCGGCGAGCCGACCGCCCCGCGAGCTCGTGCCGTTCCTGCGCTGGGCCCTGGGTGGATCGCAGCTTGCCATCGCGCTGCTCGCCGTCTTCAGCCTGTCGTTCGGTGCGGCCGAGGCTGGTGTGTTCTACCTCATCGGCGGGCTGGTCGACCGGGCGGACGCCGCGGGACCGGCCGAACTGTTCGCCGCCGAGTGGCCGTGGCTCCTCGCCCTCCTCTGTGCCGTGGTCCTCGTTAAGCCGCTGACCCAGCTCGGGCAGAGCGCCGTCACCTCGCTGGCCATCGGCCCGGGGCTCAACCCGCAGACCATATGGCGCCTGCACCGGTACACGCTCGGCCAGTCCATGGGCTTCTTCGAGGAGGACTTCACGGGCCGTATCGCCCAGAAGGAGACGCAGACGGCGATGGCGCTCACCACCGTCGTCATCGACACGCTGAGCGCGCTCGGGATGCTCGTCGCCTACCTCGTCGTCATGGCGACGCTCCTCGCCGCGGCCGATCCATGGCTCGCAGTCGCGGTGGCGATGTGGACGGGGACGTTCGTGCTGACCCTCGTCTGGGGGGTGCCTCGCATTCGGGCGCGGGCGAAGGTGCGGGCGGAGGCGCGTGCGAGGGTCACCGGGCAGCTCGTGGACAGCCTCAGCCACATCAAGACGGTCAAGCTCTTCGCCCACGCCAGGCACGAGGAGGACGCTGCGCGCACGGCCATCGCGAGGTTCCGTGACGCGGGCCTTGCGTTCGGGCGCACCATGATGGCGATGCGTACGCTGCTCGCTGCGCTGAACGCGGTCGTAACCGTCGCCGTCATCGGCGGGGCGCTGTGGTTCTTCCATCGTGGCGAAGCGACGCTCGGCGTCATCGCGATGGCGTCGATGATGACGCTGCGGCTCACCCAGATGTCGAACTGGATGGCGCAGTCGGCGCTGACGATCTTCGGCGAGCTCGGCACCATCGAGGACGGTGCGGCGACGCTCTCTCCGCAGCATGCGATTGTGGACCGCGATGGCGCGCGCGACCCAGTGGCCCCGCGCGGCGCGGTGCGCTTCGACGACGTGACCTTTCGCTACGGGCGGCCGAGCGGCGGCGTCGCCGGCCTCGAGCTTGCGATCGAGGCCGGCGAGAAGGTCGGCCTCGTGGGACGCTCGGGGGCCGGCAAGTCGACCGCGGTGGCGCTGCTCCTGCGGCTCTACGACGTGGAGGACGGGCGCATCACGCTCGACGGGACGGACATCCGCGACCTGACGCAGGACGGGCTGCGACGGGCGGTGGCAACGGTCACCCAGGAGACCGCGATCTTCAACCGCTCGGCGCTCGACAACATCCTGTACGGCCGAACCGACGCCGGGCGTGACGCCGCGCTCGCCGCGGCGCAGCAGGCGCGGGCGCACGAGTTCATCACCGAACTCGCCGACGGCAAGGGGCGACGCGGCTACGACGCGCACCTTGGAGAGCGTGGCGTCAAGCTGTCGGGCGGACAGCGACAGCGCATCGCCCTCGCGCGAGCGATCCTGAAGGACGCGCCGGTGCTCGTGCTGGACGAGGCGACGAGCGCGCTCGACTCCGAGGTGGAGGCGGACATCCAGCACGCCCTCGTGGCGGCGATGGCCGGCAAGACGGTCATCGCCATCGCCCACCGCCTGTCGACCATCGCGGCGATGGATCGCATCGTGGTCGTCGAGGGAGGGCGTGTGGTGGAGAGCGGTCCGCACCGGCGCCTCCTCGCCCGTGGCGGGATCTACGCCGACTTGTGGTCCCGTCAGTCCGGCGGGTTCCTTGAGGCGGCGGAGTAGGGTTCCTGGAGGCGGCGGAGTAGGGTCTCGTTCGGCCCGTCGCGTCAGGCGGCGGCCGAGCGCTGCCCCCTCGTCCCGCGGACCGTCGGCAGGAGGGCCGGCGCCGCGCCAAGGCTCACCTCGGCCAGCCGCTCGAAGGCGGGGCGGGCGAAGTAGAACCCTTGGAACAGGTCGATGTCCATGCCGATGAGGACCTCGAGCTCCGCCACGGTCTCGATGCCCTCGGCGACCAGCGTGATGTCCATGTCCTGCGCGGCGCGGCAGATGCCGCCCACGATGGCCTGACGCACCCGGTCCGTCTCGATGGCGCGCACGAGCTCGCGGTCGATCTTGATGATTTGAGGAACGAACTCGGCGAGGAAGCCGAGCCCGGCGAAGCCGGCGCCGAAGTCGTCGATCGCGGTCATGAAGCCGAACGAGGAGTAGTGCGTCGCGATGCGGCGCAGCTGCGCGACGTCGTTCACCTTCTCGTGCTCGGTGAACTCGAACATCAGCCGGTCCAGCGGGAAGGCGTTCTCCTTCGCCGCCCGCAGCGTGGTGCGCAGGCAACGCACGGGGTCGTAAACCGCGTTCGGCATGATGTTGATGGACAGGCGCGACCCGTCGTCCACGAACAGGCGCGCGGCGGCCTCGATGGCCTTGACCCGAGCCGTCTGATCGAACTGGTAGCGGTTCGCGTCGGTGAGGTTCGCCAGCACGGTCCCCGCGCCGGAGCCGTCGACCCCACGGCACAGCGCTTCGTGCGCGAAGATCGCGCCGGTGCGTACGTTGACGATCGGCTGGAAGGCGAACGTGAAGTCGAAGCCCAGCGGCGTGCCGGGCTGGCAGTTCTGACAGTGATCCCGTGGCATGGAACGGACCTTTCGCGGCAGACGGAGCCTTATACCATCGCGCGACAGATGCAGCCGCGACGCTGGCTTGCCACGCCAGCGCCGCGCAAGCCGTAGAACCAGCTTCACAGCAGCTTAGTGTGCCTCTACGGCGTCGTCCTTCGCGAGGCGGGCAAGGATCGAGGCAGCCGCAGCGCTCGGCGCGAGGCGGCCGTCACGGACCGCCTCGGTCGCCACGACGAGCGCCCCTCCCGCCCGTTCGGCGAGGAAGGCGTTGAGCCCATCGGCGATCATGTCGCGCATCCACACGACGTTCTGCGACCGCCTGCGCTCGCAGAGGCGGCCTGTCTCCTCAAGACCCGCGCGATGACGCACCACGGCCTGCCACAGGGCGTCGAGCCGCTCTCCGGTGCGGGCCGACACCGTCATGACCTCGGGTGGCACCTCGGATGCGAGGATCTTGACCGCGGAGAGAAGCTCGGCGGCGGCGCGGCGGGCCGCGGGGAGGGCGTCGCCGTCCGCCTTGTTGACGACGATGATGTCCGCCTGCTCGACGAGGCCCTTCTTGATCCCCTGCAACTCGTCCCCGGCGCCCGGGAGCATCAGCGCCACGAAGGTGTCCACCATGTCGGCCACCGCGAGCTCGGACTGACCGACGCCGACGGTCTCCACGACGACGACGGTGAAGCCTGCCGCCTCCACGAGGAGCATCGCCTCGCGGGTACGCGCTGCGACGCCGCCCAGCGACCCGGCGGACGGGGAGGGACGGATGAACGCCTGCTGACTGGCCGCCAGCGTCCCCATGCGGGTCTTGTCGCCCAGGATCGCCCCTCCGGTGCGCGTCGAGGACGGGTCGACGGCGAGGACCGCGACGCGCTCCCCCGACGTGACGAGGGACTGGCCCAGCGCGTCGATCAGCGTGGACTTGCCGACCCCGGGGGCTCCCGTGATGCCGACGCGGACCGCGCGACCGGTGCGCGGCAGGAGCTCCTGCACGAGCGCCGCCGCGTCGGCGCGATGGGCCGGGCGACGGGACTCCACCAGCGTGATGGCCCGCGCCAGCGCCGCCCGCTCGCCGTCCGCGATGCGGCGCGCGAGCTCGGTCAGGCGTTCGGCCGCCACACGATGCGCTGAAGCTCGGCCCTCTCGAGGTCCTCCGCGGACGCGAGGCGGTCGAACGGTCCGTCGTATTGCGGGATCGCGAAGACGAGCTCGATGTTCTTCGAGCCGCGCGCTCGACACACCGCCATCCCGCGCCACAGCCGTCGCCCGTTGCGGCAGTCCCTTCGCCCCACTCCCGCTTGGCGCATTGTCATGCCGATCCGCTCCCCGTTCGGTCCAGCAAGGTGCTGCGCGACCCCGTGCATCTCAGCCACCGTGCCGTCGCGTCCCTCGAAGAACTGCACCGCTTGAACCTCGCCCACGAACGCGGCGTGCGTCCAAGCCGTCGCGTCCTCTTTCGCAGTCTCGATGGAACGCACCTCGGCGCCCGGCGCAACCCCCGCCAACGCCGCCCCGCGGTAGGGCGTGCCATGGGCGACCTCACCCACCCCGTCATCGGTCATGACGAGCCAGGTCGTGACGGAGACGCGATCCTCACTCGGCGGCTCGACGGCGCCGCTCCCACACGAGGCGAGGGCAAGCGAGAGGAGGAGGACGGTGAGGCGGGCCATGGGGTTCCGGACGCCGGTGCTTGCTTGGGCGCGAGCCATGGGGCACGGCACCCCTCAACGGCGGGACAAGGCGATCGCGGCAATTGTTTCGAGCGGGTCCGGACGCCGAAGCCGTGCAACGATCTCAGATGCTCGGGGATTGTTTGCCGACAACCGAAGGAGGCTCGTGATGAGCTCGAACAAGCATCAGGTGACGCCGAAGGATGCGCCGCGGGACGACCTGGAGGACAACCCTGGCATCGGCGGCTCCAAGGGAGCGACCGGCGAGGACGTCAACGACATCGAGGGGGACAACACCGTCGAGGGCGACGTCATGAACGACGTGACACGTACCGGCGCCGTCGACCCCAAGCAGCGTGGCCGCACGTCCCGCTGAGGCGACAAGTGTCGGTGCGGCGGATGATGCTTGAAGGGGAGCGATCGGATCGGGCGAAAGCCGCTCGTCCCCATCCCGTCGACGGACGTCGCTCGCAGGACGTGGTGCTGCATGGCCGCCGACGTCTGCTCCAGCCGTCCCGCGTCCTCGTCCAAGCGACGGCGCTAGCCGGCTTGGCGACCGGGTACGGCACGGTTTGGTCGCGGGGGCGACGTCACGCGCTGCAGGGCCTCCCGAAAGGTTGCTAAGGTCGCGGCAACGGGAGGCGCGACACCATGGACGACGACGTGAACGGCTCGAACGACGGCGCGCGGGGCATGCGGCAAGGCCTTGCGCAGTACGGCGACGCAGGCTTTTCGCTTTTCCTGCGCAAGGCCTTCATCAAGGCGATGGGCTACTCGGACGCGGCGCTCGAGCGGCCCATCATCGGCATCACCGACACCTTCTCCGGCTACAACGCGTGTCACCGGACCGTGCCGGACCTCGTCGCGGCGATCTCGCGCGGCGTGATGCTCGCTGGCGGCTTGCCGGTCCCGTTCCCGATAACCTCGATCCACGAGTCGTTCTCCCATCCGACGTCGATGTTCCTGCGCAACCTCATGGCGATGGACGCGGAGGAGTTGGTTCGCGCGCAGCCGATGGACGCGGTGGTCCTGATCGGCGGGTGCGACAAGACCGTCCCGGCGCTCCTGATGGCTGCGGCGAGCGCCGACGTGCCGGCCATCCTGACGGTGACGGGGCCGATGATGACCGGCAGCCACCGCGGCGAGCGGCTCGGCGCGTGCACCGATTGCCGGCGGCTGTGGGCGCAGCATCGCGCAGGCAACCTCGACGAAGCTGAGATCGACGCGGTCTCGGGCGCCCTCGCACCGGGTCCTGGCACCTGCATGGTCATGGGCACCGCGAGCACGATGGCGCTGTGCGCGGAGGCGCTCGGCATGATGCTGCCCGGCGGCGCGGCGATCCCGGCCGTCCACGCGGACCGGCTGCGTCATGCCGAGGCGACGGGCGCGCGGGCGGTCTCGCTGGCCGCGGAGGAGCTGCGACCGACGGCGGTCATGACTGAGCGCGCGTTGGAGAACGCGATGCGGGTGCTCCAAGCCGTGGGCGGGTCGACGAACGCCGTCGTCCACCTTGCGGCGGTGGCTGGGCGGCTCGGCCACCCCTTCGACCTCAGCGTGGTCGACCGCCTCGGTGGGGAGACGCCGGTGCTCGTCGACCTCAAGCCCAGCGGCAAGCACTACATGGAGGACCTGTTCCGCGCCGGCGGCCTGGCGCCGGTCCTGCGCGAGTTGTCCGACACCCTCCACCTCGACTGCCTGACGGTGACCGGCCGGACGCTGGGCGAAGAGCTTGCCGACGCGCCCGACCCGTGGCCGCAGGACGTCGTGCGGTCCGCAGCCGATCCGATCCATCGAGGCGGCGGCATCCGCGCATTGTTCGGCAACCTCGCGCCGAACGGCGCGATCCTCAAGCAGGCGGCGGCCAGTGCGGAGCTGTTGGTCCACGAGGGGCGTGCGGTCGTGTTCGCCTCGCTGGAGGACATGGCAGCTCGCATCGACGATCCCGACCTCGACGTCGCCGCCGCCGACGTCCTCGTCCTGCAGAACGCTGGGCCGAAGGGCGGGCCGGGAATGCCGGAGGCCGGTGCGCTGCCGATCCCGAGGAGGCTCGCCGCCGCGGGGGTGCGCGACATGGTGCGCATCTCCGACGCGCGCATGTCCGGTACGGCGTTCGGGACCATCGTGCTGCACGTCTCTCCCGAGGCGGCGGAGGGCGGTCCGTTGGCGCTGGTGCGCACCGGCGACCGGATCAGCCTCGATGCCCATCAAGGGCGGCTCGACCTGTTGGTCGACGATGCGGAGCTTGCGCGCCGCCGCGCCGAGTGGCGCCCCCCGCAGCACGCTCGCGCCGAGCGGGGCTACGCCAAGCTGTACTTCGAGGAGGTGCTGCAGGCCGAGGACGGATGCGACTTCGACTTCCTAAGGAAGACCTCGCGTCGCTCCGGCGAGCCCGCCGATGCCGAGGTACCTGCCTCCGCCACCGTCCGGCTCGGTCGTTGAGCGCATCGGGCACGCAGGATGACACGCGCGCCACGTCGCTGCGGCGCGATGCCCTAGTCCCGGAACTTCTGGGGACCGAAGGCGTGCGGTAGCAGCTCGTGCAGAGGGACGACGAGGGTCTCTCAAGCCGAGGTGGTCGCGCACAAGGACGCGGCTGTCTGGTGCGGCGAACTCGCTGAACACCTGCCTGCAGCGGCCGCAGGGGGTTGCGAGCGCGGCGACGTCCGGACGGTCCGGCCGGTAGCCGACGACGGCAAGGGTCGTCAGCGCGCGGGCTCCAGCGAGCGCCGCGGCGACCACGGCGTTCATCTCCGCGCAGGCGGACAGCCCGTAGGATGCGTTCTCGACGTTGGCTGCGGCGAACGTAACCGTGCCGTCGCTCACCGCCGCGCCGACGTGGAACCCGGAGTAGGGGGCGTAGGCGGTGTCGGCGGCGGCGCGGGCCCTCTCAAGGAGCGCCGCCTCGGCCTCACTCGGCCGCCGCACGCGTCGTGTAGCCGAGCCGCTCGTTCAGCGTCGCGATCAGGGACTGCGCCGCGTCGGCGATCACCGTGCCCGGGGGGAAGATCGCCGCCGCGCCCATCGCCTTCAGCTCGGCGATGTCGGCGGGCGGGATGACACCGCCGATGGCGATGAGGATGTCCTCGCGCCCCTCCGCTGCGAGCGCCTCCTGGAGGTCGGGCAGCAGCGCGAGGTGCGAGCCGGCCAGGGATGAGACGCCGACGATGTGGACGTCGTTGTCCACCGCCTGCCGCGCGCACTCGGCGGGCGTTGCGAACAGCGGGCCGATGTCGACGTCGAACCCGAGGTCGGCGAAGGCGGAGGCGATGACCTTCTGTCCGCGGTCGTGGCCGTCCTGCCCCATCTTGGCGACGAGGATGCGCGGGCGCCGCCCGTCGGCGTCGGCGAAGGCGTCGGCCTCGCGGCGGACCTCCTCGATGCGCTGGCCCATCGTGCCGGCCTCGCGCTTGTAGACCCCGGTGATCGCCCGGATCTCGGCCGTGTGGCGACCGAAGGCGCGTTCCATGGCATCGCTCATCTCGCCGACGGTCGCGTGCGCCCGCGCGGCGTCGATGCACAGGGCAAGGAGGTTGCCGTCGCCGCGCGCGCCGTCCTCCAGCGCCGTCAGCGCCGCACCGGCCCTCGCCTCGTCCCGCTCGGCGCGAAGGCGGCCGAGCTTCTCGAGCTGCCGACGTCGCACGTCCGCGTTGTCGACCCTGAGCACCTCCACCTCCTGCTCAACGTCCGGCTTGTAGCGGTTGACGCCAACCACCGTCTGCTCGCCGGAATCGATCTTGGCCTGGGCGCGAGCCGCTGCCTCCTCGATGCGCAGCTTGGGCGTGCCGGCCTCGATGGCCTTCGCCATGCCGCCAAGGCCCTCGACCTCCTCGATGTGGGTCATGGCGCGGGCGGCGAGGTCGTGGGTCAGCCGCTCCACCGCGGGCGAGCCGCCCCATGGGTCGATGAAGCGCGTGGTACCGGACTCCTGCGCGAGGACGAGCTGCGTGTTGCGCGCGATGCGGGCCGAGAAGTCGGTGGGTAGGGCCAACGCCTCGTCGAGGGCGTTGGTGTGCAGGGACTGCGTGCCCCCCTGGGTCGCAGCCATCGCCTCGATCATCGTGCGGGCGACGTTGTTGTAGACGTCCTGGGCCGTGAGGGACCAGCCGGACGTCTGGCAATGCGTGCGTAGCGACGTCGACTTTGGGCTCGTCGGGTTGAACTCGCGCTCGATCAGCGTTGCCCAGAGGAAGCGGGCGGCGCGCAACTTCGCGACCTCCATGAAGAAGTGCATGCCGATCGCCCAGAAGAACGACAGTCGCGGCGCGAAGCTGTCGACGTCGAGCCCGGCGGCGACGCCGGCGCGCACGTACTCAAGGCCGTTGGCGAGCGTGTAGGCGAGCTCGAGGTCCGCCGTCGCCCCTGCCTCCTGCATGTGGTAGCCTGAGATGGAGATCGAGTTGTAGCGGGGCATGTGCTGCGCGGTGTGCGCGAAGATGTCCGACACGATCCGCATCGACGGGCGAGGCGGATAGATGAACGTGTTTCGGACCATGAACTCCTTCAGGATGTCGTTCTGGATGGTGCCGGACAGCTTGTCCTGGGGGACGCCCTGCTCCTCGGCGGCGACGATGTACAGTGCAAGGACCGGAAGCACCGCGCCGTTCATCGTCATGGAGACGCTCATCTCCTCGAGCGGGATGCCGTCGAAGAGGGTTCGCATGTCGAGGATGGAGTCGATGGCGACACCCGCCATGCCGACGTCGCCGGTGACGCGGGGATGGTCCGAATCATAGCCCCGGTGCGTGGCAAGGTCGAAGGCGATCGACAGCCCCTTCTGTCCGGCCGCCAGGTTGCGCCGGTAGAACGCGTTGGACTCCTCGGCGGTGGAGAAGCCGGCGTACTGGCGGATCGTCCAAGGCTTCTGGACGTACATCGTTGGGTACGGTCCCCGGATGTAGGGCGGAGCGCCAGGGACGGTGTCGAGCGGCAGGCCCTCGACGGCGGTGGGGTCGACGCGCGGGGCGATGGCGACCCCCTCGGCGGTCATCCATGGCTCGGTGGGTGCTGAAGCTGCGGCACTGCGGCGAGTGTACGGGACGGTGCGAAAGTCCGGCGTCATGTCAGCCTCCGAAGGCGGCAGCCGCGCGCTCGGGCGCGATGGCGGGACCCGACGGCACGGTCCCGTCAGTAAGGTCCGCGAGGGTGGCGCCGCGGGCAGCGGCGGCAACGAGGTCGGCAAAGCGATCGCCGTCGGGCGCCTCCGCGGTATCGGCGGGAGGCGCGACCGGAGCGGCGCTCGGCACGGCCGAGGGCGAGGCCGGCGGGTGGATCGTGACGCCGATGATCGCGCGCTCGCCCAAGCTCAGCCGCTCGGTCGCGGCCTCGGCGTCGGCCTGGACGGCCTCGGCGAGGCGACCTGACGCCACGACGTCGAGGTCGCCCTCCCAGGCCTGGAACCTTGCCCATGCAGCCTGCGCGAGCGCATCGGTGTAGGCCTCGACGGCGCCAGCGCCAGCGCCGGGATCGTCGAGCCTTGCGACGTGCGACTCCTCGATGAGCAGCGACTGGATGTTGCGCGCGAGGCGGCGGGCGAACGGGGTGCCCTCGGCGTCGAACGGCAGCACGCTCACGCTGTCCGCGCCGCCGACGCCGGCCGCGAAGGCGGCGATGGTGAGGCGCAGCAGGTTGGTCTGCGGGTCGGAGTAGGCGAGCATGCGATGGGACGTCTCGGCGTGCAGCGCGAGCGGCGCGTCCGAGCCGCACGCCTGTGCGACGAGCGCGTGGAGACGACGGGCGGCGCGCAGCTTGGCGATGGTCGCGAACTGGTCCTCGCTCGCCGACAGCGCCATGCCGATGGACGGCAGCGCCTCGCATGGTGGAACGCCACCTTCGTCGAGGCGGCGCAGCAGCGTCGCCACCACGTGCATCGCGAAGGCGAGTTCGGTGGCGGCTGAGGCGCCGGCCTCTGCGACGATCCGGCCGTCGGCGAGGAACACCGTGCCCGGCACGCCGAGGCGTCGGAACGCGGCGTGTGCGTCAGCGAGGGCGACGGAAGATGCGAAGTCCGAAGGAGCGCCCGCCGCGGCCGCGCCGACGGGGTCGAGGCCCGCGGCGAGCTGGGCGGGGGGAGTGCCGCGGCGCTCGACGAGAGCAGCGAGGAGCGCGAGTGCGGCACGGCCCCGCGCGCCGGCTTCCAGGCGCAGCGGCACGAGCTCGAGCTTGATGTCGTCGAGGGCGGCGTCGAGCGCGTCCACGGTCGCCGCCGTGAGGCCCCGTCCGTGCGCGGAGGGGGCGCCCGCGAACACGAGGGTGAGCGCGGTGGCACCGTTTTCGAGGTCGGCTCGCGCCTGCGCGGCGCTGTCCGGCCCGTCGACCCGCTGAACGACCTGCCAAGGCCGGTGGTACGGGCGGCCGAGCGCGGCAGGCTCGGTCGGTGCGTAGAGCGGACGCAGGGGAAAGCCGCTCGCGGTCCCGGTGTCGAGGGACTCGAGGGGTTCGCCGCGCAGCGCCTTCTCGGCAAGGGGGCGCCAAGCCTCCATCAGCGCGTCCTGCCCGTCGGGCCTGACCCACCCAAGCGGTCCGGCTTGCGCCGCATCGGTCATCGTGGTTGTCCCCCCCTTCGCATTATTGCCTTGCTGCCCAAGATGGCAACCGGAAGGACCGACCCATGAACCTCGACGCGATCCTTTCGCGCATCGACGACGACCTCGACGAGAGCCTCGAGCGGCTGTTCGCGTTCCTGCGCATTCCGTCGATCTCGACGGACCCGGCCTACGATGCAGCGTGCCGCGACGCCGCGACCTGGCTGAACGAGGACTTCGCCGCGATGGGGTTCTCCTCCAAGGTGCGCCCGACCACTGGCAAACCGATGGTCCTTGCCAAGAGCAACGGTAGCGCGGACGGCCCTACGATCCTGTTCTACGGCCACTACGACGTCCAACCCGTGGACCCGCTGGACCTTTGGGAGGAGGACCCCTTCGCGCCGCGCCTCGTCACGCGGGCGGACGGCACGAGGATGATCGTCGCGCGCGGGGCGTGTGACGACAAGGGTCAATTGATGACGTTCGTGGAGGCGGTGCGCGCGATCCTCAACGTCGAGGGGCGTTTGCCGGTGCCGCTCACCATCCTCATCGAGGGGGAGGAGGAGTCCGGCTCGCCGAGCCTGCCCGCGTTCCTGGCGAGCGCGGGCGATGAGCTGCGCGCCGACGCGGCCTTCGTCTGCGACACCGGGATGTGGGACGCCGAGACGCCGGCGATCGCACTTTCCCTGCGCGGGCTCGTGGGCGAGGAGATCACCGTGCGTTGTGCCAACCGCGACCTGCATTCGGGACAGTTCGGCGGACCCGCGCGCAACCCCAACCACGTCCTGGCGCAGATCCTTGCCGACCTCCACGACGCGGACGGGCGCGTGGCAGTGCCTGGGTTCTATGATGGCGTCGTCGAGGTGCCGCCGGAGACCAAGGCGAACTGGGATGGCCTCGGGCTGTCGGCGGAGGCGTTCCTCGGCCCCATCGGGCTGTCCGAGCCGGCTGGGGAGAAGGACCGCACCGTCCTCGAAAAGGTCTGGGCGCGCCCGACGCTGGAGGTCAATGGGATGTGGGGCGGCTACACCGGCCGAGGCTTCAAGACGGTGATCCCGGCCGAGGCGCGCGCCAAGGTCTCCTTCCGCCTGGTCGGCGAACAAGAGCCGGAACGGCTGCGCGAGGCGTTTCGCGCGTTCGTCCGCGAGCGTGTGCCTGCGGACTGCTCGGTGGAGTTCGCTGAGCACGGGGGAAGTCCGGCGCTCACCGTCCCCGTCGACTGGCCGATGCTGCGGCTCGGACAGGAGGCGCTGGCGGACGAGTGGGGACGGCCGACGGCGATGGTCGGGATGGGGGGCTCGATCCCCATCGTGCACGCCTTCAAGCACAAGCTTGGCATGGACAGCCTGATGATCGGCTTTGCGCTGGAGGACGACAACGTCCATTCGCCCAACGAGAAGTACGACCTGACCTCGTTCCACAAGGGCATCCGATCCTGGGCGAGGGTGCTCGCCGCGCTGTGACGCTGCGGCGTCGCGCCAGCGGACAGCGCGGAACGCGGGTCCGTCGCCGTCGTTCTACGCCCATGCGAACTGTAGCGAGGCGAACATGAGCTCTACGGACACCGGGGTGCTACGCGATCCGCTCTACGGCGCGATGACCCTGAACTGGAAGTGGATGCTCGCGCTCGGGCTCCTGATGGCCGTGCTCGGCATCATCGGTCTCGGGATGACGTACGCGCTGACCATCGTCGGCGTCCTATGGTTCGGCGTGCTCGCCATCGTGGGCGGGATCGCGCAGGTCATCGATGCCTTCAAGTACAAGGGCTGGCGAGGGTTCGCGGCTCACCTTCTGATGGGCCTCCTCTACATCGGCGCGGGCGTGGTCCTCATCGTCCTGCCCGTCCAGTCGGCTTGGTGGCTGACGCTGCTGATCGGCGCTGTCTTCATCATCACCGGCGTCCTGCGGCTTGTCACCGCCTTCCAGATGCGCGGTGGCGGTTCGGGCAGCGTGTGGCTTGGGCTCACCGGCGTCATCTCGCTGGTTCTGGGCGCGATGATCTTTGCGGTCGTCGATCTTCCCGACACCGAGGCGCTGGCGACCCTGGAGGGGGCGGAGGGCTGGTTCCTCGAGTGGGGTTGGGTGATCGGCCTCTTCATCGCCATCGAGTTCATCGTGCACGGCGCGTCGCTGGTGGCCCTGTCCTTCACCGCGAGGAACCGCGGCAACGCGGCGACCGCCGAGGAGGCCCGTCGGGGCGAGGCGCCTCAATCGGTCTGAGGACGCTGCGACTCGGTAGCCCCCACGGTGTGGTTCGCGTTGCTCGGGGCGGTCTCCTCCATACATGGCGGTGCATCGTCCTGTCGTCGGCTGTGGTACACCGACAAAAGTCAGGTCCGCGCGCGAACCCTGCCGGGATGCCCGACGGGCCTATCCTTTCCAGGTATTGTCGCCTAACAAGCAGCGCGGAATTGGGAGCACGCGCTCGATGTGCGGGATTTGTGGTGAGGTCCGGTTCGACGGGGCGCAAGCCTCGGTGCCGGCCGTCGTCACCATGGCCGAGGCGATGGCGCCACGCGGTCCGGACGGCGCCGGCCTCCTGGCACGGGACGCCTTTGCGTTCGGCCACCGGCGGCTGACGATCATCGACCTTTCGGTGCGCTCATCGCAGCCGATGACGGACCCGCAGCTCGGTCTCTCCATCGTCTTCAACGGCTGCATCTACAACTACCCAGAGCTGCGCGCCGAGCTGGAGGGGAGGGGCTACGCGTTCTTCTCCTCGGGCGACACCGAGGTGATCCTCAAGGCGTATCACGCCTGGGGCGCCGACTGCGTGAAGCGCTTCCATGGGATGTTCGCATTCGCGATCCACGAGCGCGACAGCGGGCGCGTCGTGCTGGGTCGCGACCGCTTCGGCATCAAGCCGATGTACCTCGCGCACGGTCCGGGACGGCTGCGCTTCGCCTCGTCGCTTCAGGCGCTGCTCGCGGCCGGGGACCTCGACACCTCGATCGACCCCGTCGCGCTCAACCACTACATGTCGTTCCATGCGGTGGTGCCGCCGCCACGCACCATCCTATCGGGAGTGCGCAAGCTCCCGCCGGCGACCGTACGCGTCATCGAGCCGGACGGCCGCTCGTCCGACACGGTGTATTGGGAGGTGAGCTACGCGCGCGACGCTGCCGACGTCGCGACGTCGGCGCAGGAGTGGCGCGACCGTGTGCTTGGCGCGCTGCGAACGGCGGTGGATCGGCGCATGGTCGCCGACGTGCCGGTCGGCGTGCTCCTGTCGGGTGGCGTCGACTCATCGGTGATCGTCGCGCTGCTCGCCGAGGCGGGCCAGACCGGGCTGAAAACGTTCTCCATCGGCTTCGAGGATGCGCACGGTGAGCTCGGCAACGAGTACGAGTACTCCGACCTCATCGCCGAGCGGTTCGGCACCGACCACCACAAGATCTTCATCCCTTCATCGGAGATGATCGAGGCGCTGCCGGCGACCGTCGCCGCGATGCCGGAACCGATGGTGTCCTACGACAACGTCGGGTTCTTCCTGCTGTCGCGGGAGGTCGCCAAGCACATCAAGGTCGTCCAGTCGGGTCAGGGCGCCGACGAGGTGTTCGGCGGCTACCACTGGTATCCTCCCATGGCGGCGGCGAACGATCCGCTCGCCACGTACTCCGAGGCGTTCTTCGATCGGTCGTGGGAGCGCATGCAGCAGGAGGTCGCGGCACCCTACCTTTGCGATCGGGACGAGGCGACTGAGTTCGTGCGCGATCGGTTCGCGATGTCCGGGGCGGATGATCCGGTGGACAAGGCGCTGAGGATCGACTCGACGGTGATGTTGGTGGACGACCCGGTGAAGCGGGTCGACGCGATGACGATGGCGTGGGGGCTCGAGGCGCGGGTGCCGTTCCTCGACCACGAGCTTTGCGAGCTCGCCGCCCGCATCCCGGCGCAGCATAAGCTCAACGACGGAGGCAAGGGCGTCCTCAAGGACGTCGCGCGCGGGCTCGTTCCGCACGAGGTCATCGACCGCAAGAAGGGGTACTTCCCCGTGCCGGCGTTGAAGTACATCTCCGGCCCGGTGAAGGAGATGGTCGGGGACGTGCTCGGCGCGCGGGCGGCGAAGGATCGCGGGCTGTTCAATCCAGCCTACCTCGACCGGCTCCTCGCCGACCCCCCGGCGCACATCACGCCGCTTCGCGGCTCCGAGCTGTGGCAGGTCGCCCTGCTCGAGATGTGGCTGCAAACCCATCGGATCTGAGGAGCACCGATGCCGGAAGTTCTCGACGCAGAGCGACGCAGCGACCTGCCGCGCGCTGCCGAAATGACGAACGTCGGCCTGGAGTGCGGCTGGGGAACGCTGCACTTCGCGGACACCTACGAAACGGCGCAAGCGCTCGCCGAGGCAATGCGCGGCGAGGGGCCGGGACGCCGCGACATCGCGTTCTACGTCGAGGAGCCGCACGTGATGCTGTCGGCGGCGCCGCTCGAGCTGTTCCTCGACCCGAGCCACGCGTTCCGCCTCGTCCTTGCTCGCTACGAGCCTTCGGAGCGCAGGCCCGAGGGCTACCTCGTCCGTAGCCTTTCCAACGAGGAGGATGCAGAGGCGGTCAACCGGATCTACGCCATGCGAGGCATGGTGCCGGTGCGGCCGGACTTCTTTTGGAGGCGTAGGCACAGCCGTGCGTTCACCTACCTCGTCGCCGAAGACTCGATGACGGGGGCGATCATCGGCACGATCACCGGCATCGACCACGCACGCGCGTTCGGCGATCCGCGTCGTGGCACGTCGCTGTGGTGCCTTGCGGTGGATCCGCAGACGCGCTGCTCGGGGGTCGGCGAGATGCTCGTGCGAAGGCTTGCGGACGGCTTCAAGGAGCGTGGTGGTTCGACCCTCGACCTCTCCGTGCTGCACGACAACGAGCACGCCATTCAGCTCTACGAGCGGCTCGGGTTCGAGCGGCTCGCGGTCTACACCTTGAAGCGGAAGAACCCCATCAACGAGCGCCTGTTCGCTGGTCCGGGACCGGAGAGCGAGCTGAACCCCTACGCGCGCATCATCGTGGATGAGGCGCGGCGGCGTGGGATCGACGTCGACGTCATCGATGCAGCGCACGGCTACTTCCGCCTCACCTACGGCGGGCGGACGATCCGCTGCCGCGAGTCGCTGTCGGAGATGACGAGCGCGGTGGCGATGTCGATCTGCGACGACAAGTCGGTCACCCGCTCGATCGTCGAGGCCGCGGGCATCTCAGTTCCCGACGAGGTCGAGGTCCGTGATGCGGCCGGTGCCCGAGCCATGTTGGAGCGGCACGAGAGGATCGTGGTCAAGCCGGCGCGCGGCGAGCAGGGCCGTGGGATCTCGGTGGGACTGACAGCCGAGGACGACATCGAAGGCGCCTTCGAGCGAGCCCGCGAGGTGTGCGAGCGCGTCCTCGTGGAGGAGTTCGTCGAGGGCGACGACCTCAGGCTGGTGGTGATCGACCATCGCGTGGTGGCCGCCGCGGTGCGCCGGCCGGCACGCATCTATGGCGACGGCGCGTCGAGCGTGCGTCAGTTGATCGAGACCCACAGCCGTCGCCGAGCGGCGGCGACGGGGGGTGAGGCGTCGATCCCCATCGACGGCGAGACGGACCGTTGCCTGCGGGCTGCCGGGATCACCCTCGACGACGTGATCGAGGAGGGGCGGGAGGTCGAGGTGCGTCGGACGGCGAACCTTCACACCGGCGGTACGATCCACGACGTCACCGACCACGTCCATCCGGCGTTGGTGGACGCGGCGGTGAGAGTGTCGCGTGCCATCGACATCCCGGTGGTCGGGGTCGACCTGATGGTTCGCTCGCACCGGGCGGGCGTCTACCGCTTCATCGAGGCGAACGAGCGGGTCGGGCTCGCGAACCACGAGCCGCAGCCGACGGCGCAGCGCTTCGTCGATCTGCTGTTCCCGCAGTCGATCCCGCATGCCCTTCGTCAGGTCCACCGGCACGGCGCCGACGCGGGGGAACCGTGCCCCGTCTGACGATCGACACGGTCTACCTGAAGGACACGTTGGCCGAGCTGCTGTCGATCGCTTCACCGACCGGTTACACGGACACCATCGTACGGGCCGCAGTCGGCGAGCTGCGACGTTTGGGCATCGAGATGGAGATCACCCGGCGAGGGGCGATCCGGGCGCGGCTCCCCGGTAAGAGCCCGCACGGGGCGCGGGCGATGATCGCGCACCTCGACACGCTGGGGGCGCAGGTGAAGGCACTGAAGGCCAACGGGCGGCTGGAGCTCGTGCCGATCGGGACCTGGTCCGCGCGGTTCGCGGAGGGCGCGCGCACGACCGTGTTCACCGACAAGGGGGCGTACCGCGGAACGATCCTGCCTCTGAAGGCGTCGGGGCACACGTTCAACGAGGAAATCGACACGCAGCCGGTGGCGTGGTCGAACCTCGAGCTCAGGGTCGATGCGCTTCTGAAGGACAACTACGACCTCGACCGGCTCGGCTTCTCCATCGGCGACATCATCGCGGTGGACCCACAGCCGGAGTTCACCGACAACGACTTCATCGTGTCGCGACATCTCGACGATAAGGGGGGCGTGGCGGCCCTGTTCGCCACGATGGAGGCGCTGGTCCGCGAGGACGCGGAGCTGCCGGTGGACCTCTTCTTCATCTTTTCGATCTCCGAGGAGGTGGGGATCGGCGGGGCGTCGGTGCTGACGGACGACATCGCCTCGCTCATCACCGTCGATAACGGGACCACGGCGCCGGGCCAGGCGTCGAGCGAGTTCGGGGTGACCATCGGGATGGCGGACCAGTCCGGTCCATTCGACTGGCACCTCACCCACAAGCTTGTGCGGCTGTGCGAGGAGAACGACATCCGTTACCAGAAGGACATCTTCCGCTACTACCGTTCCGACAGTGCCGCTGCGCTCGAGGCGGGCTACGACGTGCGGACCTCGCTGGTCACGTTCGGCGTCGATGCATCCCATGGCTACGAGCGCATCCACATGCACGCCCTGCGCTCCATCGCCGAGCTTCTGACGGCCTACGCGGTCAGCCCGGTGGAGATCGGCCGCGACCGCGACGGCATGGGACCGATTGCCGGCTTCCCGACCCAGCCGATGGAGGACGCCGACGTCTTCCCGCGGCCCGGCAAGGCGCAGTTCTGAGGACCATGCAGGTCATCGGGTCCACCGACGAGCTCGCGTCCCTGTGCGGAAGGCTCGTCGACGCCGAGTTCGTCAGCGTCGACACGGAGTTCATGCGCGAGACGACGTTCTGGCCGAAGCTGTGCCTCGTGCAGATCGCCTCCATGGACGAGGCGGCGGTGATCGACCCGTTGGCCGACGGGCTGTCGCTGGAGCCGTTGATTGCCCTGCTGGCCGACGAGCGCGTCATGAAGGTGTTCCACGCGGCGCGCCAGGACATCGAGATCTTCCATCATTTGTCGGGATCGGTGCCGCGGCCGATCTTCGATACGCAGGTGGCTGCGATGGTGTGCGGCTTCGGCGACTCGATCGCCTACGACTCCATCGTGCAGCGGGTCACCGGGTCGTTGGTCGACAAGTCGTCGCGGTTCACCGACTGGGCTGCGCGTCCGCTCACCGACGCTCAGCTCGCCTACGCGCTCGCCGACGTCACGCACCTCAGGCACGTGTACCTGCACCTGCGTGACGCGCTGGAGGAGAGGGGCCGAGCGGACTGGGTGGCGGAGGAGATGGCGCTCCTGACGTCCCCGGAGACCTACGATTTGCAGCCGGAGGACGCCTGGCGCCGGCTTAAGGGTCGAACACGCCAGCCGGTGGAGCTTGCCGTCCTGCAGGAGATCGCGGCGCTGCGCGAGCGGGAGGCCCGCGAGCGCGATGTGCCGCGCAACCGTGTTTTGAAGGACGACGTGATCTATGAGATCGCGCTCCAGCGACCGCGGACCGCTGAAGCGCTGGGTCAGTTGAGGGCGGTGAGCAAGGGGTTCGAGCGCTCGCGGCTCGGCCAATCGGTGCTCGCGGTCGTCAACGAGGTGCTCGCGCGTCCGCCGGAGACGCTGCCGTCCCTGCCGCGCCGCAAGGCGAGCATCGAGGCCGCCGGATCGGCGGTCGAGCTCATGAAGGTGCTCCTCAAGCTCACCGCGGAGGCCCATGGCGTCGCGCCGAAGGTGCTGGCGACGGTGGACGACCTCGAGGCAATTGTGGCGGGACAGGACGCTCCAGCGTTGTCGGGGTGGCGACGGGTCGTGTTCGGGGAGGCGGCGCTGAAGCTGCGGGACGGCGAGATCGCCATCGCGTTCGACGGACGAGGGCTGCGCACCATCGACTGCGAGCGTCCGGTCAACCCGATGCCTGCGCCGTCCGGCGGGCGAAGGCGCAGACGGCGCGGTCGTTCGGGGGCGACCGACGTCGGCGGATCGGCGGAGGTCAACGGCGATGTTGGGACCGCGGACTAGCGGTCAGCCTCGGATCGGCGGTTGGAACGAGTAGCCGAGGTCCCAGGGGAAGTAGATCCAGGTGTCCTGGCTGACCTCGGTGACGAAGGTGTCGACTTGAGGCCGCCCCTTCGGCTTGGCGTAGACGGTTGCAATGTGCACGTCCGGAAGCCTTCGGCGCACGAGGAGCGCTGTCTTGCCGGTGTCGACCAGGTCGTCGACGACGAGGACGGTACGGCGGTCGAGGGCCGCGATTTTGTCGTCCACGTCCTTCAGGACGGTCAGGCTATCGAGCTGCTCGAAGTCTCCGTAGGAGACGATGCAGATCGTTTCGATCATCCGCACGCCGAGCTCGCGGGCGACGATGGCCGCTGGGACGAGACCGCCGCGGGTGATGCAGACGACGGCCTCGAACGGGCCCTCCGCGGACAGCCGCCAAGCGAGCGCCCTACAATCGCGGTGGAACTGGTCCCAGGACACCGGGAAGGCTTTCTCGGGAAGTCGGTCGTCGGCCATGGGGACCGGTCGCTTCCAAGTCTCGGGTTGTCAAGACGGCCTGTCAGTCGGCAAGCCCATGCCCGGCGAAGGCGGCCTTGCGCTCCTGTGCTGACGCGGGTGCCAAGGCGCGGTCGACATCGGTCAGGTCGTCCGCGCGCTCTTCGGTCATCGGATCCGTCGTGAAGGGGCTCGGCTCCGTGGAGTTCGACGGCGAATTCACGATGCCAGGTGCCTGCGTCGCGTTGTGCAGCGACGACAGGGCGGCAGCGATGGCGTCACCGGTCTGTCGCGCCAGATCGGCGCCTTGGTGACACGCCTGCGGCCGACGCTCGCAGAACGCCCGGGCATCCTCGACCGCGGCACCGACCACACCGGCAAGTTGCGATCCCGGCGCGAGGAGTGGGCTCATGGCCACCAGGATGGTGACCAGGATCATGAGCTTGAGAAAGAGCTTCATTGGGCTGCCCCGCTGCGGCGTCGTCCGGCGACCCTAAGGCCGGAGGGGTAACTCCCCGGTTGGGTAGGGCGGTCGCATTGCGCCGTCCGCAGTGATCACTGGTTTAACATCCCCTTCATCGATTTCGACGACCCTTCGGCGGAGGAGGACCGTGGCCGTGCGAATCCAACAGCGGATCGAAGATTGGCCCATCGAGGCCTGGGTGGCATCGACAGCCTCCCTCGCCCGACGAGCATGCCGGCATGTTGCTCGTCGCAAGGGGCGCTTCGCCCTCATCTCAACATCGGTCGTCATCGTTGGGGTCGTGGGTGCCAACGCCATGTGGCGTCAGACGGCGGAGCATCCCGCGCCGCTTTGGCGGGAGACCGCCGAGGACGCCCGGTTCGCCTCGCACGGCGGCGCGGCGCAGGGCGGGACCGTGACGATCGAAGGCGAAGGCGACGTACATGCGACATCGCTGGTGCGCAACGTTCAGGACGGCCTGGCGCGGGTGGGCCTCTACGACGGACCCGCGTCCGGGCGGCTCGACGGACGTACCGTCGCGGCCATCGAGCGGTTTGAGGAGCAGCATGGGTTGCCCGTGACCGGCGAGCCTAGCGTCGCGTTGCTCGCTGCAGTCAGCGGGGTGGCCCCGACGGCCGCCCAGGTTGCGCCGGAACGGTATGGGACGCTGGGGGTGGCCGACGTACAGCGCCTGCTCAACTCGCGCGGGTTCGGTCCGTTGGCCGAGGACGGCAAGCTAGGGCCGAACACCAAGGCAGCGCTGGCACGGTTCGCGGCCAACGAGGGACTGCCCGGTGGTGCGAGCCCCGACGAGGTCGTCGCCGCGCTTGCCAAGAGCGGGGCGTAAGCCCACCTCACCGCCATGAACTTGGTTGACGAGGCAATGCCGCGGCTCCGAGCGGAGCTGTGGGTTCGAGCGTACCTGCGCCGGTGCGACGTGGGGAACGTGTACGCCGCTGTGTCGCGTCGGGGCGACCCCGGCGCAGGAGCGATCTTCATCGAGTGCCTGCATCGGGACGGTGCGGACCTCTGGGGTCCGAGGACACGCGTGGACGGTGCGCGGGGCTTCGAGCGGTTGCTGGGGCCCGTGCACCCGAGCAAGGTTGCCGAGCGGCTCGCGAATGAGGCGGCGTTCGACGGCGACTTGTGGGTCGTGACCGTAGAGGACCGCGACGGTCGTGCGTTCCTGTTGGACGACGAGCGTGTCTGAGCCCTTCTGGCGTCGCAAGACCCTCGAGGAGATGACGTCGGCTGAGTGGGAGTCGCTTTGCGACGGCTGCGGTCGGTGCTGCCTGAACAAGATTGAGGACTGGGACACCGGCGAAATCTTCTGGACCGACGTCGCCTGTACGCTGCTCGACCATGGGACCTGCCGATGCAACGATTATCGACGGCGCGCCGAACGCGTCCCGGACTGCCTGACGCTGACGCCGCAAGAGGTCCGCTCGATGACATGGCTTCCGCCGACCTGCGCGTACCGTCTGGTGGCGGACGGCGAGGACCTCAGATGGTGGCACCCGCTGGTGTCGGGATCGTCGTCGACCGTGCACGAAGCGGGCATTTCCGTGGCAGAGCGTGTGGTCAGCGAGGACGACGTGCCCGTCGAGCGGTACGAGGAGCGGCTGGTCATATGGCCCGCTGAGGTTGATGGCGTAGTTTTTAAAACTAAGAGTTGACAGCGACGCGCTGCTGAGGTATCACTTCGCCACGGTCGCAGAGTTGGATCCGGCGCCGCGGTGCGGTCCGGGTCCTCAGCGATGAACGGTTTCAGGGGCGTGCCGCGAAGGTGGCGCGCCCTTTTCGTTTGGCTGGTGCCGGGCGCCGACGCCCGCGAGGCGGGGTCCGGGGAGGGGTGAGCTATGGCCGACGCGATGCCGAGCGATGATGCTCGTGACTTGAACATCGTTGAGCGGTTGTTCGCGGCCTTATCGAAGCAGCTGTCGAAGATCGAGACCGACAGCTCGAGCGAGGGCGACGACGTCGGCGAACGGGCGAAGGTGATCGGTCTGATCGCCAAGACGTTCGAGACCTTGATCGGCGTCCGTTCTAAGGTCGCAGCGCCGGACGCGAAGTCCAGTCTCGACGTCGATCAGATCCGTCGTGACCTCGCCGAGCGTCTGGCGAAGCTGTCGGCCTCGGCCTGCGGCGTCGAGCCGAAGGCTGCCGGGTGACGACGGCGACGGCCTCTGCGGTCAGACAGGGTCTCCTCCTGTCGGCGAGGAACGGGACGTCGTCGCAGTTTTTGGAAAGCCTGCCAAAGGAACTTGCCCGCGCGCTGCTGGATGATTGGGCCATTTGGGCGCGGCAGGAGCAGTTGCCGCCCGACGGTGCTTGGACGAGCTGGCTGATCCTTGGCGGTCGCGGCGCCGGCAAGACGCGCGCCGGCGCCGAGTGGATCCGGGGCGTCGTCGCGGGGCGGGCGCCGTTCGCCACGCGTCCGGCCGGCCGCATAGCCCTCGTCGGCGAGGATTACAACGACGCACGCGAGGTCATGGTCGAGGGGGTCTCGGGCCTCCTCGCCATCTGCCCGGATGGGGAGCGTCCGGTCTGGCAGCCCTCGCGGCGTCGCCTCGAGTGGCCGAACGGGGCGGTGGGGCAGGTCTTCTCCGCGTCCGATCCTGAGGGCCTGCGTGGACCACAGTTCGACGTCGCGTGGGCCGACGAGCTTGCCAAGTGGGCGAACCCCGACGCCACCTGGGACATGCTGCAGTTCGCGCTGCGGCTTGGCGAGCGGCCGCGTCAGGTTGTGACGACGACGCCTCGCTGCGTGCCGCTCCTCAAGCGGCTGATCGGCGATCGGCGCACCGTGACGACGCGGATGACGACGGCGCAGAACGCGGACAACCTAGCTGCCGGCTTCCTGGAGACCGTCGTTGATCGGTATCAAGGCACGCGGCTCGGGCGCCAAGAGCTCGAGGGGGAGCTGGTCGAGGACCGCGAAGACGCGCTGTTTGCGCGGGCGCAGATCGACCGGGATCGGGTAAGCGCGGCGCCGGAGCTTCGCCGCGTGGTGGTCGCCGTGGACCCTCCGGCATCGAGCGGCGCGAAGTCGGCCGCGTGCGGGATCGTCGCCGCCGGGCTCGGGGAGGACGGACGAGCCTACGTCCTCGCCGACCACACGCTGCAGCGCGCGACGCCGCAGGCGTGGGCGGAGAAGGCGGTGTCGCTGTACCACACCGTCGGCGCCGACCGGTTGGTCGCCGAGGTCAACCAGGGCGGCGAGATGGTGGCGACCGTGGTGCGCGAGGCGGATCCGACGGTGCCGGTGGCATCCGTCCGGGCCACGCGCGGGAAGTGGGTTCGAGCTGAGCCGGTCGCGCTCCTCTACGCGCAAGGGCGCGTGTCCCACGTGGGGATGATGAGCGAGCTTGAGGACCAGATGTGCAACTTCGTTCCCGCTGGGACCGCGGACGGGGTGTCCCCAGACCGCATCGACGCGCTCGTCTGGGCGCTGACGACGCTGATGCTGGAGCCGGGCGGCGTGCCTCCAAGGGTCCGCAGGTTCGGCTGACGCGACGGAAAACGACGGCAACGGGTGACTAAGGGGGCCATCGGCCCCCTTTTTTCGTGGTCACGCAAGGGGGTGCGATGGGCATCTTTGGCAAGCGCGAGACGAAGGCCTCGCGGGTCGGACAGGTGATGCGCGTCGAGGCGCTCGGGCGTCCGGTCTGGACGCCGCGGGACTATGCCTCGCTGGCACAGGAGGGGTTCACCAAGAACCCCATCGTGTTCCGCTCGGTGCGCATGATCGCGGAGGCGGCCGCGTCCGCTCCGTGGGTGCTTTACGACGGAGATCGTGAGCTTGGCGCGCACCCACTCCTCGACATGTTGTCGCGCCCGAACCCCTCCCAGTCCGGCGTCTTCCTGATGGAGACGCTGTACGGCCACCTGATGGTCGCCGGCAACGCGTACCTCGAAGCGGTGGCGATCGACGACACGCCGCGCGAGCTCTTCGCACTACGGCCCGACCGCATGCGGGTGATCGCCGGCGCCGACGGTTGGCCGCACGCGTTCGAGTACACCGCCGCTGGGCGGTCCGTGCGGTTCGCGCAGGAGGGTCGCGTGCCGCCGATCCTCCACCTTTCGCTGTTCCACCCGCTGAACGATCACTACGGGTTCGCCCCCATCGAGGCCGCGCAGACCAGCCTCGACATCCACAACGCGTCGGGCGCCTGGTCGAAGGCGCTGCTCGACAACGCGGCGAGACCGTCCGGCGCGCTCGTCTACACCGGCGAGGGGCACCTCAACGACGAGCAGTTCGAGCGGCTGAAGGCCGAGCTCGAGGATGGCTACACCGGGGCTCGCAACGCCGGACGTCCGCTGCTGTTGGAGGGCGGGCTCGACTGGAAGACGATGGCCATGAGCCCGCGGGACATGGACTTCATCGAGACGAAGAACCAGGCGGCCCGCGAGATCGCGCTGGCGTTCGGTGTTCCACCGATGCTTCTCGGCATCCCCGGCGACAACACCTACGCGAACTTCCGTGAGGCGAACCGGGCGTTCTGGCGGCAGACGGTCCTGCCGCTCGTCAACAGAACCGCGCAGTCGCTGTCGAACTGGCTCGGCGCGGCGTACGGACCAAGGCTTCGGCTGTCGTTCGATCCGGATGGGATCGAAGCGCTCTCGACGGAGCGCGAGGCGCTCTGGGATCGCGTCGCGGCGGCGGACTTCCTTACCCGCGCGGAAAAACGGCTGGCCGTCGGCTACGGTGTGGAGCGTGCCGAGAGGGCCGTCGACATTGACGAAGAGGCCGTCGTCGACTGATGGACCCGTTGACACAAAGCGTCGTCGAGCGGGGTGATTTGGCGCACCTCGCCCTCTTCCTCTGGGCCTCCGCGTCGTCGGGCCTGCTGATGTGGACGATGCGCGAGCTGGCGCGGTCCAACAAGCGGTTCTCCGACTTCGTGGCCGCCATCGCCAAGCTCAATCGATTGTTTGGACAAACGTCATGACTGAGTGGCTACGGCGCATCGGGCAGCCGCTGCTGCGGCTGACGACGGTTCAGAAGGTCGACCACACGTCGGTCTTCGAAGAGTTCGCGCAGATCGTCGAGCGGGCGGCGCTCGAGGAGCGGGTCCGCAACGAGCCGCGGGTCGTCTGCTTCCGCCAGCGGAGGCGGCTGTGACCGGCGTGCCTCGCGCGCCGGAACGCAAGTACGCCCACGCGCTCGCCTCGCTGGATGCGGACGGCCGGTTCTGCGGTTACGCGTCCTTGTTCGGACGCATGGACCTTTCGGGCGACGTCGTCATGCCGGGTGCGTTCACGCGCACATTGGGACGGCGCGGGATCGCTGGCGTGCGCATGCTGCTCGAGCACGACCCCGCCGCACCGATTGGCCTCTGGATCAGTCTTGAGGAGGACCGGCGCGGCCTTTGGGTCGAAGGCCGGCTCACCGGTGCCGGACCTTCGGCGCACGCCGGCGCGCGCATGCGGGCCGGCACGCTCGACGGCCTGTCCATAGGCTTCCGGACCGTTGCGGCGGACGAGGACCGGTCGGCGAGGGTGCGCCGACTGACCGAGATCGATCTTTGGGAGGTGTCGGTGGTCGCGTGCCCGATGCTTCCCGAGGCGAGGGCACGAGCGGCAGGAGCCGACCGTGCAAGGGTGGGGGTCATCGCTCCCGAGGCCGTCGTGGACGCTGGGCTGCTCGCTCGGATGCGTCGGCAGACGGCCATTCTTCGGCAAACGAGGTGAACGATGGATAACGTAACGGGTGCTCCCGAGGTGAAGGCTGACCTTTCGACGGCGTTCAACGAGTTCATGGGAGCCTTCGAGGTGTTCCGTGAGACCAACGACCGCCGGCTCGCCGAGCTCGAGAAGAAGGGCGTCGATCCGCTGACGGTCGAGAAGCTGGCACGCGTCGAGGCGGTCATGGACGCCAACCAGCGGCGCATGGACGAACTGGTCTTGCGCAGCTCCCGTCCATCCTTGATGGGCGGCGTTCCGGTCGTCGCCGACGAGCGCAAGAGCGCGTTCGATAGCTACGTCCGATCCGGCAGCGAGGAGGCGCTGCGCCGCCTCGAGAAGAAGGCGCTGGTGACCGCGAACGCTTCAGACACCGGCCTTACGGTGCCGGCGGAGTTCGAGGCGGAGGTGCTGCGTCGCCTTGCGGCGCTGTCGCCGATCCGCTCGATCGCGAGCGTCCGGCAGACGTCCGCCTCGGCCTACCGCAAGCCGGTGACCGTGACAGGCGTGCCTGCAGCTTGGGTCGGCGAAACTCAGCCTCGCGAGGAAACCGAAGCAGCGCTGTCCGAGCTCGTGTTCCCGACCATGGAGCTCTACGCCATGCCGGCGGCGACGCAGACGCTGCTCGACGACACGGCGATCGACATCGACTCCTGGCTGGCCTCGGAGGTCGAAGCCGCGTTCGCGGAACAGGAGACGAGGGCGTTCGTCGTCGGCGACGGCCAGACCCAGCCGAGGGGCTTCACGACGTACGAGACCGTCCTTGAGAGCGATTGGACCTGGGGCAAGATCGGTGTCGTCAGGACGGGCGTCGACGGATCCTTTCCTTCCGGTTCGGCGAACGACGTCCTCGTCGACCTCGTCTATGCGCTGAAGGCGGGCTACCGGCAGAACGCGCACTTCGTCATGAACCGCACCACGCAGGCCGCGGTGCGCAAGATGAAGGACACGGACGGACAGTACCTGTGGATCCCGCCGCAGGTTCCCGGCACTCGTGCCTCGTTGATGAGCTTCCCGGTCGTCGAAGTCGAGGATATGCCGAGCATCGCAGTCGGTTCGAACGCCATCGCGTTCGGCGACTTCAATCGTGGCTACGTCGTCGTCGATCGCCTGGGGCTGAGGATCTTGCGCGATCCATACTCTGCCAAGCCGTACGTGCTGTTCTACACGACGAAGCGCGTCGGCGGCGGCGTCCAGGACTTCGACGCCATCAAGATGCTGCAGTTCGCCGCCTGATCCCAGCGATCGGCGGCTGCCGCCCTTAGGCGGCTTCGAGGCGGGCCGGTGCCGACACCGGTCCGCCTTTTTCTTTTTGGCGCTGAGACGACGGGTGGGACGATGGTCGCAATCCTTGTGACACCGCCGCTGGCGGAGCCTGTGACGGTGGAAGAGGCGAAGGCGCACGCGCGGATCGACGGGTCAACCGAGGACGCCAAGGTGGCGGCACTCATCACCGCGGCGCGAGCCGAGGTCGAGAACCGCACCGGTCGGGCGCTGGTCCGCCAGGGATGGCGCATCGTGCGGGACGCGGTGCCTTACGGCGGCGTCGTCCGTCTCAGCCCCGCGCCGGTGCGCAGCGTCGACGCGGTGACGGTCTATGGCCGTGACGGCCTGCCGTCCGTCGTAGCCCCGGAGGAGTACCGCTTCGACCTGTCGTCCTCGCCCGGCCGGTTGACGTTCGCGAGGGCCCGCTTCTGGGGCGCGCGGACGATGAACGGGCTCGAGATCGACGTCACGTGCGGCTACGGCGCACCTGAGGATGTGCCTGCGGCGTTGAAGCAGGCCGTCCTGATGCTCGTCGCCTACTGGTACGAGCAGAGGGAGGCAGCGCTCGCCGGCGTCGTCGTCGAGCCGGTGGCGCATGGCCTGTCCGCGCTAACCGCGTCCTATCGCATGCCGAGGCTCTCATGACGCCGAGGATCGGTGTGCTGCGGCGACGCCTCGCGCTCGAGGCCCCGGTCGACGTGCCGGACGGTGCCGGCGGCGTGGCACGGAGCTGGAACGAGATCGCAAGCGTTTGGGCGGAGGTTGCGCCCCGCCGCTCGAGCGAGACCGTCGAGGACGGTCGCGCCGTTGGGCTCGTGACGCACCGTGTAACGCTGCGTCGACGCGACGACGTCGAACGTGGTGTTCGGTTCACGGACGGCGAGGAGCGCTACCGCGTGCTCACCGTCGTCGAGGGCGATGCACAACGGCGCTTCCTCGATTGCCTGTGCGAGGAGGAGCAACCGTGAGCGACGCACGCCACGCGCTCCTCTCAGCGATCCATCAAAGGCTGACCGCGGATGCCGTGCTCGGAGCGGTGCTTGCCGGCTCCCAAGTGTTCGATGGGACGCCTCAGGGAGTGCCGTACCCCTTCGTCGCGACCGGGGAAGTGCGGTCGCGGCCGCTCGACGGGGATGATCCGCCGACGTTGGAGCACCGCGTCGAGCTCGTCGTCCACTCACGGGCCGCGGGCCGACGTGAGGCGTCCGACGTTGCAGAACGCGTTCGCATGTTGGTCGACGGCGCCGCCCTCGCACCTGCGGGGCACCGGCTGGTGTCCATCCGCCACATCGACACCGAGGTCATCGGGAGCCGGGACGGGCGGGCCTACAGGGCGCGGATGAGGTTCCGCGCCCTGACTGAAGCGAACTGAAGGAGGGCGCCTTGGGTGCGCAAAAGGGCAAGGACCTTCTGTTGAAGGTGGACGACAGCGGTGCCGGGTCCTTCGTGACCGTTGCTGGCCTCAGGTCGAAGCGGATCTCGTTCGGCGCTGAGGCGGTGGACGTTACCGATCAGGGCTCGGCCGGGCAGTGGCGTGAGCTCCTCGACGGAGCGGGTGTGCGCCGTGCGAACCTCGCAGGCTCCGGCATCTTCAAGGATGCTGCGTCTGACGGCGCTGTGCGCGCGATCTTCTTCACCGGAGCGGTGCGCAACTGGCAGGTGATCGTGCCGGACTTCGGCACGATTGCGGGACCGTTCCAGGTGACCGCACTCGAGTACGGCGGCAACCACGACGGCGAGGTCGTCTACGAGATCGCGATGGAGTCGGCCGGCGAGCTGACCTTCGCGGCGCTGTGACGGGGGTTGGGATGGCCAATCGGTACCGTGGCGAGGTCAGTGCCGTCCTCAATGGCCGGTCATGGACACTCTGCCTGACGCTCGGCGCGCTTGCCGAGCTGGAGGGTGCGTTCCAGTGCGAGGACATGACGGCGCTGGTCGACAGGTTCTCCTCGGGCAAGTTGTCGGCGCGTGATGCGGTCCGCATCATCGGTGCGGGCCTGCGCGGCGCCGGCAACGCCATCGACGACGACGAGGTGGCCCGGATGACGGCGGCCGGCGGCGCAGCAGGGTACGCCGCGGTCGTCACCGCCCTTCTCACCGCCACGTTCGGTGCCGGCGAGGCTAACGACCCTTCTTGACCACGGCCGCGCCTCATCAGGCGCGGCCGTTCCCATGGCACGAGTTGATGGCGCTGTTCCTCGGAGAGCGGAACCTCGCACCCGCCGACTTCTGGGCTCTGACCCTACCCGAGATCCAAGCCGTGATCGGGCCTCGCGCGTCCGTTGCGACGAGGCGGGGTGAGCTCACGCGCCTCATGGAAGAGTTTCCCGATGGCCGACCTTGACGACATCTCCGACAGCGCTGCGTTGGCGCAAGATCTCTCCGACACGCTGACGATCTCGGCGCAGACCTTCTCGCGTGTCATCGCGACCGGGATGAGGAACGCGGTGGCCGAGGGGCACACGCTGGATCGCGTGTTGAAGCAGGCCGCGCTTTCGATCTCCAACTCAGCGCTGAAGGCTGGGCTGCAGCCGCTTGCGAACCTCGTCGGACAGGGGGCGAACGCCGTCTTCGGGGGGCTCGGTCACGCCTTCGGCGGGAGTGTTGCGACGGCCGCGACGAAGGTGGTGCCGTTCGCCGAGGGCGGTGTCATCGGCGCGCCGACCGCGTTTCCGATGTCCGGCGGTCGTGTCGGCTTGATGGGGGAGGCCGGCCGCGAAGCCGTGTTGCCCTTGGCCCGCGGCTCCGACGGACGCCTCGGCGTTGCGCTCGAGGGCGCAGGCAGGGGCGGGACGACCATCAACGTATCCATTGCGACGCCCGATCCTGACGCCTTCCAGCGGTCCGAGGCGCAGGTGACGGCGATGCTCGCGCGGGCGGTGGCCCGCGGCCAGCGGGGGCTCTGATGGACGAGTTTCACGACGTGAGGTTCCCGCTCGCCGTCTCATTCGGCGCGACGGGAGGACCCGAGCGGCGCACGGAGATCGTGACGTTGGGCTCGGGCCAGGAAGAGCGCAACCAGCGGTGGGCGATGAGCCGTCGCCGCTACGACGCAGGAACGGGAGTTCGAAACAGTGACGATCTCGCAGTGGTGGTCGACTTTTTTGAGGAGCGTCGAGGGCGCCTTTATGGATTCCGATACCGCGATCCGCTCGACCACAAGAGCTGCGCGCCGAGCGATCAACCGTCTGCGCAGGACCAGCTTCTGGGCGTCGGTGACGGGTCTCGCGTCGCGTTTCAGCTGATCAAGCAGTACGGCGACGAGTTCGCGCCGTACGACCGTCCCATCGTCCTCCCGGTCGCTGGGACCCTGCTTGTGGAGGTCGGGGGAGTGACCCGCGTCGAGGGCGGCGACTTCACGCTCGAGAAGGGGCTCATCACGTTCCGACCGGAGGTCGTTCCGCAGGAGGGCCAGGCGGTCACCGCCGGCTACCAGTTCGACGTGCCCGTGCGCTTCGAAACCGATCGGTTGGAGATCAATCTGTCGCGCGTGGCTTCTGGCTCGATCCCCTCCATCCCTGTCGTGGAGATCACGCTATGAGGGCGATCCCCGGGAACCTCCAGGCGCACCTTAGCGTCGGCGTGACGACGCTGTGCCGCTGTTGGCAGGTCGAGCGCACGGACGGCGTCGTTCTCGGCTTCACCGACCACGATGGGCCGGTGGCATTCGACGGGATCGTGCACTCTGCGATGTCGGGCCTTGCCTCGACCGGCGACGTCACCCGGACCGGGCTCGGCGTCGGCGGGCTGGAGATCGCAGGCGCGTTGTCCTCGGCGGGGCTCGACGCCGGGGAACTCGAATCCGGGTGGTACGACTTCGCGCGTGTGAGGTTGTGGCTCGTCAACTGGGCGGACGTGACCGAACGCGTCCTCCTACGCTCGGGCACCCTCGGCGAGGTGACCCGCGAGGATGGTGCGTTCCGCGCCGAGGTGCGCGGGCCAGCGCAGGCACTGGAGACGGTGCGCGGACGCGTGTTCACCCACGCCTGCGACGCAGACCTCGGCGACGAGCGCTGTCGGGTCGACCTCGCTGCGCTGGCCCGCGAGGCGACCGTGATCGCCGTCAACGGCCCGCGAGTGACGGTAGAGGGGCTCGTCGACGCGCACAGCGGCACGTTCTTCGACGGCTCGCTTCAGGTCCTCACCGGCGAGGCGGTCGGCGCTCGAGCGGCGATCGCCGTGCACGGTCGGGATGTTCACGGAACGGTGCTGCGCCTGCGTACGGCGGTTCTCCGCCTTGCGAGCGGTGATGTCGTGAGGCTGAGCGCCGGTTGCGACAAGCGCTTTGCCACGTGCCGCGATCGATACTCCAACACCGCCAACTATCAGGGCTTCCCCCATCTGCCGGGCAACGATCGCGCGTTCGCCTACGCCCGGGGAAACTCGTGAGGCGGACGACGGTGGCGACCACCGCGCGCGAGTGGATCGGCACGCCATACCATCATCAGGCCTCGCGCCGCGGTGCTGGGTGCGACTGCCTGGGGCTCGTGCGCGGGGTGTGGCGGGAGCTGTTCGGCACCGAGCCCGAGGCCGCACCGCCTTACTCCCCGGACTGGGCAGAAGCCGTCGGTGAGGAGACCCTGCTGCAGGCCGCGAGCCGGCACTTCGTCCCGACCGATGCAGTGCGCGATGGCTCGCTCCTCGTGTTCCGTTGGAAGGCCGGGACGCCGGCAAAGCACGTCGGGATCGCCGTCAACGCGGCGCGGTTCGTGCACGCCTACGACGCGGCAGGACGCGCGGTCGAGGGCGAGCTCTGCGCGATGTGGCGCCGCCGCCTCGTCGCGACTTACGACTTTCCGGGAGTGACGGACTGATGGCAACGCTTGTGCTGCAGGCGGCCGGACAGGCCGTCGGTGGGTTCCTCGGCCCGGTTGGGGCCGTCGTCGGTCGAGCCGCGGGGGCGCTCGCCGGCAACCTGATCGACCAGCAACTCTTCGGGCCGCGCCAGCCGACCCGCTCCATTGGGCGCATCGACGACCTCACGGTGCAGACGGCGTCCGAGGGCAACCCGATCCCCAAGGTGTTCGGTCGGATGCGGCTCGCCGGCACGGTCATCTGGGCCACCGACTTCGAGGAGCGGGCGTCGACGAGTGCCGTTGGCGGGAAGGGTGGTGGCAGCGCGGGCAGCGTCCGTGAGTACAGCTACACGGTGAACTTCGCGGTCGGCCTCTGCGAGGGCCCGATCGCCCGGGTCGGCCGCGTGTGGGCCGACGGCGAGCCCATGGACCTGACCCGGGTTTCCCATCGCGTCTACACCGGGACGCCGGATCAGGACGTCGATCCCCTGATCGAGGCGATCGAGGGGACCGCGCCGGCCTACCGCAACCTTGCTTACGTGGTGTTCGAGGGCCTGCCGGTGGGCCCGTACGGGAACCGTCTGCCGCAGCTGACCTTCGAGGTGCTGCGTCCCGTGGGTCAGCTCGAGACCGAGGTCCGCGCCATCACGATGATCCCCGGTGCCACAGAGTTCGGGTACGATCCGGAGTTGGTGCGGCGGCGCGTCGGCCCCGGCGAGGCGATCGCCGACAACCGCCACCTCGGCGTTGCCGACACGGACCTCGAGGCGTCCCTCGACGAGCTCGTTGCCTTGTGCCCGAACCTCGAGCGGGTTGCGCTCGTCGTGGCTTGGTTCGGCGACGACCTGAGGGCCGGCGAATGCACGCTGCGCCCGAAGGTCGAAGGGCGCCACCGTGACACCAACGTCCCGTGGTTCGTCGCCGAGCACGATCGCGGGTCCGCGACGCTCGTCAGCCAGGATGCCGCTGGGCGCTCGTACTACGGCGGCACTCCTTCGGACGGGTCCGTGCTCCGCGCCATCCGCGCGATCAAGGCTCGTGGTCTCAAGGTGGTGTTCTACCCGTTCGTCTTGATGGATGTTCCTCCCGGCAACGGCCTCGTTGATCCCTACGGCGGCGAGGAGCAGGCGCCCTTCCCGTGGCGTGGGCGCATTACGGTGCGGCCCGACGGGAACACCGACGCGGACGTTGCTATCCAGCGCTTCGTGGGTGCGGCGTCCGCCGCGCAGTTTTCCGGCGCAGAGGAGCGCGTCAGCTACTCCGGTCCACAGGAGTGGTCGCTGCGGCGGATGGTGCTGCACTATGCGCAGCTCACGCAGCAGGCAGGCGGCGTCGATGCGTTCCTGATCGGCTCCGAGCTGGTCGGGCTGACCCGGGTGCGAGGGGCCAGCGACTATCCATTCGTCGCCGCGCTTGCTGAGCTCGCGGACGACGTTCGCATGATCGTCGGCCCGGCCACGAAGATCTCCTACGCGGCGGATTGGTCGGAGTACTTTGGTCATCAGGTATCCGGCGAAGACTTTGTCTTCCACCTCGACCCGCTGTGGGCGAGCCCGAACATCGACTTCATCGGCATCGACAACTACTGGCCGCTGTCGGATTGGCGGGATGGCGACCACCTCGACGCGGCGAATGCAGCCGACGTTTACGACGCCGCCTACTTGAGCGGAAACATCTCTGGCGGCGAGGGGTACGACTGGTTCTACGCCGATGCCGCGGCGAGGGCGGCGCAGGTGCGCACACCCATCGTCGACGAGGCCTACGGCAAGCCGTGGCTGTACCGCTTCAAGGACCTCGCAGGCTGGTGGGGAAGCCGGCACCATGACCGCATCGCCGGAGTGGAGCGCGCGCAGCCCACGGCCTGGGAACCTGGGTCGAAGCCGATCTGGTTCACCGAGGTTGGCTGCCCGGCGGTCGACCGTGGCTCGAACCAGCCGAACGTCTTCTACGACCCAAAGAGCGTGGAGTCGGCGCTGCCCTACTACTCGCATGGGCGGCGCGACGATGCGATGCAGCGGGCCTACCTGGCTGCCATGCTTAGCGTGTTCGGGACGTCGAGCCCGCAGAGCGCAGCCAACCCGGTCTCGGCTGTCTATGGAGGGCGGATGGTTGAACCGTCGGCGATCCACGTGTGGACCTGGGACGCGCGGCCCTGGCCGGCGTTCCCCCATCGTCAGGACATCTGGGCGGACGGCACCAACTGGGAGCGCGGCCACTGGGTCAACGGTCGCTTCGGTGGGCTGCCGCTCGATGGGCTCGTCGCAGCGCTGTTCGGGTGCTGGGGCCTCGATGCGCCCTCCGTCGAGGGTGTGCCCGTGGTGCTAGACGGCTTCCTTGTTTCTGGGCCGACCAGCCTTCGCGCGGTGCTCGAGCCGCTGCTGGCCGCAGTTTGTGCGGTCGCAGCGGACACTGGGACCGAGCTGCGCATCGTGGGGCTGTCTCGTCCGAGCTCGCTGACGATCGACGAGGCGTGTCTCGTGGAGGTCGACGGGCGTACCCCTTTGGTCAGTGAGACCCGGGAGGAGGCGCAGAGCCTGCCCGTTGAGGTTCGGCTGCGCTACTTCGACAGCGGGCGCGACTTCCAAGTGGCGAGCGCGCGGTACCGGCCGCGGGAGGGCTCGGCCCGGCAGACGGAGAGCATCGCCGTCCCTGCGAGCATGAACGGTGGGCTCGCCGCCGAGCTCGCCGAGCTCGCGCTGGCGGTGCGCTGGACCGGTCGTACGACGGTCCGCTTCGCCCTGCCCCTGTCGAAGCTCGCGCTGGTGCCAGGCGACATCGTCACCGTCGTCTACGACGGGTTGTCGCGAGACTTCATCATCGAGGAGATCGAGGACCTCGGCCCACGACTCGTGACCGCGCGCAGCATCGATCGCGCAGCGCAGGTGGTGACGCCGGTCCCAGGATCCTCGGAGCCGCCGGTGATGCCTCCGATGTTGGCACCACCAGTGGCATTCGGACTCAACCTGCCGCTGGTGGACGACACGGTGGCCGAACACGGGCCGTGGCTCGGCGTCTTCGCGCGGCCGTTCCCGGCTGCGATGGGCGTCTGGCGACTGGTGCCGGGCGGATCGTTCCAGCTTCTACGCACGATCGAACGGCCGGCCTCCCTCGGCGAGCTCCTGTCGGCGAGCCCGCCGGCGCCGACGAACCGCTGGCATTACGGCGGGGAGCTCGTCGTCCACCTTTACAACACCCGGGTGTCGTCGGCGCCGCGGGTCGACGTCCTAAGCGGCGCGAACGCCGTCGCGGTGCGCTCCGACAGCGGGGTCTGGGAAGTCTTGCAGTTCCGCGACGCGGAGCTCGTCGGCGAGCGGACCTATCGCCTCTCCGTCCTCCTACGTGGCCAGCTAGGCACCGAGGACGCGACGGCGTCGGGCTTGTCCGTGGGTTCGCCCGTGGCGCTACTCGACGGGACGCTCTCGACGCTTCCCCTGGGACGCAACGAGGTCGGCCTCGATCGCACGTACCGGGTCGGGCCACTCGGCGAGGGCGTCGGCGGCTCGAACACCGTCACCTTCGACTTCATCGGCACCGGACGTGCCCTCATGCCTTATTCGCCGGTGCACGGCGAGGCGCGGCTTCGCGAGGACGGCGCGCTGTTCCTGTCCTGGATCCGGCGGACCCGGACCGGCGGCGGGTCGTGGTCTGCCTCGGAGGTGCCGCTCGGTGAAACCTCAGAGCTGTACAGGATCGAAATCCTGGACGGCGCCATCGTCGTGCGCTCGGCGGACGTGACGGAACCCACCTACACCTACGCACCGGCGGACCAGACCGCCGACTTCGGCGAGCGGCCCGACCCCGTGTCCTTCCGTGTCGCGCAGATCGCGCCGGGGTTCGGCCCGGGCGTCCCCTACGAGGTGACTGTGAATGTCAAACAGCCGTAACCTTGCTCTGCCGTACGTGGCGGAGGCGCAGGCGCAGAAGCACGCCACGGTAAACGACGCGTTCCGTCGGATCGACTCCATCGTCCAGCTCTCGGTGATCGACCGCTCGCGGTCCGACCCGCCGCCGGCTCCCGAGGAGGGTGATCGCCATCTCGTTGCTGCCAACGGGACGGGCGCCTGGGCCGGGCACGACTTCTGCGTCGCGGTCTTCATCGACGGCGCCTGGGTATTCTTCGTCCCGGTCGAGGGGTGGACTGCGTTCGTGCGCGAGGAGGCCATCGTTGCCTACTTCAGCGGCGACGCTTGGGAGGTCCTGCGACCGCTCGAGGGGTTCGAGGCAACGGGTCGGCTCGGCATCAACGCCGCCGCGGACGCCAGGAACCGGCTCGTCGTGCGCTCCGAGGCGGCGTTGTTCGCGCCCGACAACACGCAGGCCTCACCGACCGGCGACGTCCGCATCATCGCCAACAAGGACGCGCCGGGGAACGTCGCCTCGCACGTTTTCCAGACCGACTTCTCCGGACGGGCGGAGCTCGGGCTCGTCGGGTCGGACGACTTTTCGCTGAAGGTGTCGGCGGACGGTAGCGCATTCGCCGAGGCGCTGCGCGTCGACCGCACGAGCGCGCGCGTGGACTTTTCCTCGGTCCCCGCGGTCGGTGGGGTCGAAGCGATCGGCTACACGGTCCGAAGTGGATCGGCGCTCGCCTCGATCGCGGTCCCTGCTGGGGTGGCTCGACTGCATACGCGCGGGTTAGCCAGCGAGAATGACGGCGGTGCTGGAGAGTACGTGCGGGTCGGCTCGCTGCCATCGGACGGTCTCGGCTTTGCCGACGGCGCGGGCGGGTTCTGGGAACTCGCAGGGACGACGGTCACTGCGCGCCAGGCCGGAGCCAGGGGCGACGCGGCGACCGATGACACCGCGGCGCTCAACCGCGCCTTTGCCTCCAACCGGACCGTCTTCGTCGAACGGGGCACCTACCTTGTCACCGACGCGCTGCGCACCGGCGGACCGTTCCAGCGGATCTACGGCGACGGTCGCGGGCGGACGACCCTGCGCGTTCGGCCCTCGTTCAACCTATCAGCCGCGGGCGTCGTCCACATCGTCCACCCGTTCGTGTCCGTCTCGGACATCGAGATCGACTTCGATCAGTCCGGCGCGACATCGCGGCAGACGCTCGTGCGCTATCCGCCGGCGGTGAACCTTGCCGGACAGAGCCGCTGCCGGCTTTCGCGGCTGCGGTTCAAGGCCGCCTGGGACGGCGTCGATGCCACCGGCAACACGGGGGGAGCGATCCTCAGCGACATCGAGTCGGGGTCGTTCAACGAAGGCTTTCGCTTCGCCGACGCACGCGACTCCGTCGAGCTCGTGGCGTGCCGGACGTGGCCCTACGAGTTTGCCGGGGATGCGACGCTGTTCGGCATCTACCAGGATGGCCAGAACGTCGGTTTCCGGTTCGGCCGCGTCGACGATCTCAAGATGTCGAACTGTACGCCGTTCCGCACCAAGGTGATCTTCGAGGCGACGGACGGAGTGGGCCCGTTCGGCACGGTGACCGGTCTCGCCCTCGATGGTTCGGGATCCAGCATCCTCTTTGAAGAGGGCGACATCGCGATCACCAGCATGTACTGCACGAGTGCAGCTGCCGACGACACCTTTATCCTGCAGACGGGCGGCGAACTCGTGCTGTCTGACTTCAGCTTCAGGGTCAACGGAACTGCCAACGTGCCGCTCGTCCTCGTCGATGGTCCGGCTGCCAACTGCCTCGTCTCGAATGGCCAGATCGACCTTGCGAACAGCGTCGCGTCCGGCGGCTTCAGGATCAACTCTGGGCAGCTGACGGTCTCCGGCGTGCGGTTCCAAGTGAACCCGAGCGTCGTCCGCACGCGAGCCCTGATCGAGCAAGCCAACGGCACGTTGTCGGTCTACGGCTGCTCGACCAACAGCGCGACATCCGGATCCGGTGACTTCATTCGCGTTCGCGTCGACCGCGATCACACGATCTTCGGCAACATGTCGGATGGGTACGACTACGTGTTCCCCGAGGGGCGCGAGCGGGGGCTCTACGGGCCGAACCACGACGGCTCGAAGACGCGCTTCGACACCCCGTTATGCGTCGTCGACGGTGCGAATGTCTTGACGCTGGGCCCCACGGAGCTGCGCTTCGCAGGTGGCCTTGCCTTGTCGCACGGGTTGGCGGACGAAGAGGGTTCTCTCGCGCTCGGTATCGCGGCGCTCGGCGCGGCGACGACGGGCTCGGCGAACACGGCGCTCGGCACCAACGCTTTGGCTGCCATCAACACCGGGCGGGACAACGTCGCGGTCGGGCACGAGGCGGCGGCGTCGATCACGGGCTCGCACAACACCGCGGTCGGGCGCGCAGCCCTCGCCGGAGCCCCTGCCAGCGTCCAGAACGCGACGGCGATCGGCTACGCCGCCACCGTCACAGGCAGCAACCAGGTTCAGCTCGGCAACAGCGCGACGACGACCTACACCTACGGCGCGGTGCAAATGCGCTCCGACGCCCGCGACAAGGCGGACGTGCGCGATACGACGCTGGGTCTCGACTTCATCGCGCGGCTTCGGCCCGTCGACTTCCGCTGGGACTACCGCGAGGACTACCGGACCGGAACCGGGACGAGCAAACTCGGAGACCGCAAGCGGCCTCGCTATCACCATGGCTTCCTGGCCCAAGAGGTCGCCGAAGTCATGCATGAGCTCGGCACCGACTTCGGCGGCTACCAGGACCACGCCCGCTCCGGCGGCCAGGACGTGGTGTCGCTCGGTTACACCGAGCTCATCGGACCCATGGTGAAGGCCATCCAGGACCTTCTCGCGCGGATCGAGCGCCTCGAGCGCTAGCCGCACCGCGACTGACTGACCGACCCGTAGGCCGTCCTTTCGGGCGGCCTTTTGTTTTTCCCCGTTGGAGCGCCCACGATGCACGATCGTGTCCCTTGGCTCGAATACCTCACCAACCACATCGGACTGAAGGAAGTCCCCGGGGCGCAGCACAACCCATTGATCGTCGAGTGGGGCAAGCTCGCCGGCATTGCCTGGTGGAACAACGACGAGGACGCCTGGTGCGCCGTCGCAGTCAACGGCGCGCTGGTGCACTGCGGGTATCCCTCGACGCGTTCGGCGCTCGCACGGTCCTTCACGAGCTACGGCACGCCGCTCGCTCGTCCGGTCCGCGGCGCCATCGTCGTCTTTCCCCGCGGCTCGAACACGCTCTTCGGGCACGTCGGCATCGTGGAGAGCGTCCAGTCCGACGGCACACTGACGGTGATCAACGGAAACGTCGGTAATGCCGTCCGCCGATCGGTGTTCCGCACCGCTTCGATCCTTCCCGACGGCATCCGTTGGCCGCCCGGCGCGGTGCCTCCTGCGCGTGGCATGCCGCAGGAGCCGGAACAGCAGCTCGGGCAGCGCTCGCTTCGGCTGGGGTCGCGTGGCTCCGACGTCGAGGCGTTGCAGCGTGACATGAACGTCCTCGGGTACCAGCTCGACGTCGATGGCGAGTTCGGCGGCCGCACCCGCGACGCGGTGAGCCGCTTCGAGGCCCGGCGGGGCCTGGAAAGCGACGGCGTTGCCGACCCGGCGATGCTGGCGGCACTGACCGCAGCGGTTGAGGCGCGGCGAACCCGTGAGGCGCGCCGCGAGACCGCGCAGAAGGCAGCCGCGCCAATCGCAGGCGCCGGAGCTGCGGTCACAATCGGCGCGACGGTGACCACGAGCGTCGAGATTGCGAAGGAGGTCCGCTCGCTCAACGACGGCACCGTCGTCGGCGCGACGCTTGTGGTGCTCGCGATCGTCGGCGTGCTCGGCTTCCTGCTGTGGCGCTTCGCGATCCGACGTGCCGAGGGTCCGATGGCGGAGGACATGGTGTGATCGTGCTTGGAAGGATCGCCGGGGCGCTCGGCTGGCACGGCATGGTCGGCCTTGCCGTCGGCGCCGTCCTCGTCGCAGCGCCTGCCTACCACGCAGGCAAGTGGACCGAACACGCCGCCTGGGAAGAGCGCTTAGAGCGCGTCCTCGCCGAGCGCCACGCTCAGTTGATGGAGAAGGAGAATGAGCGCATTGATAGAGCGCTGCGTGCGCGCCGCGCGGCTGATCGCGAGCCTGACGGTGTGCTCGGCGATGGCGGCGTGCCAGACGACGGGTTCCGCCGGGACTGACGTGTCGTGCCGGGCGTTCGGACCGATCCACTGGTCCGTCGACGACACCGCCGAGACGGCGCGGCAGGTCCGAGGGCACAACGCCGCTTGGGGTGCGTTGTGCGATGGTGCGGGGCATCGCCTGCGCTAGCAGCACGATGGCTGCCGGTAACATTCATCCGTCGTACACGAGGCTCGGGCTACCGTTCCATCCATGCGATCCTCAAGTGTTGTTTTGGCCCTCGTGCTGGCGCTCGCCATGCCGATGCTCGTCGCTGACGGCGTGGCGCAGGGCGGTTGCCTTTCGGCCGCCGAGCAGCGAAGCGCCGTGCGTGCGGGGGAGGCAGTCCGCCCCGGCAGCATAGGTCGTCGCCTCGGAGGCGAGGTGCTGCGCCTCAACCTATGTCGGCAGGGTGGCGGGCTTGCCTGGCGCGTGACCGTCCTGCAGGGAGATGGAAGGGTCGTCGATCGCGTGCTGGACGCACGCAGTGGCGAGCCCTTGCGCTGAGGGGTGGAGGGGATCGCGATGCGCCTCCTGGTCGTTGAGGACGACAAGGACCTCAACAGGCAACTGTGCGCAGGTCTACGAAGCGCGGGGTACGCGGTCGACACGGCGTTCGACGGTGAGGAGGGGCACTTCCTCGGAGACACCGAGCCTTACGACGTGGTCATCCTCGACCTGGGACTTCCTGAGCTTGATGGGATCTCCGTTCTCGAGCGCTGGCGCAAGAACGAGCGGATGATGCCGGTCCTCGTGCTGACCGCGCGCGACCGGTGGAGCGACAAGGTTTCCGGCATCGATGCTGGAGCGGACGATTACGTCACCAAGCCGTTCCACATGGAAGAAGTGCTCGCGAGGGTTCGTGCGCTGATCCGGCGCGCAGCCGGCAATGCCTCCAACGACTATGTGCTGGGTCCTGTCCACCTCGATGCTCGCGCGAGCCGTGTGACCGTCGACGGCGCCGCCGTGAAGCTCACCTCTCACGAGTACCGCGTCCTCGCCTACCTGATGCTGCATCAGGGTCGGATCGTGTCGCGCACGGAGCTGACCGAGCATCTCTACGATCAGGACTTCGATCGCGACTCGAACACGATCGAGGTCTTCATCGGCAGGCTTCGCAAGAAGCTCGACGCTGAGATCATCGAGACGGTGCGCGGCCTAGGGTACCGCGCTGTCCCCCCAGGCGATGCGACTTAGGTCGATCTCCGCGAGGGTCCTTTTGACGTCCCTCGCATGGAGTGTCTTCGCGCTCGCGGCTACCGGGATCGTCCTCGTGTCAGCCTTCCGCGAGAGCGTCGAAGAGCGCTTCGATGACACGCTCGCCGTCTACCTCTCCATGCTGATCGGTCAGCTCGCTGAGGAACAGGACGAACGTTTTGGCGGCATCCCTCCGGACCTTGGAGAGCCGCGCTTCGTCCTGCCCCTGTCCGGCTGGTACTGGATCGTCGTCGATGCGGGGACCGGGGAGGTGACGCAAAGCTCCGAATCCCTTGCGGGCGACGTCTTCGCGATCCCCCAATCGCTGGCGCAAACACGCACGAGCCTCGTGATGCAGGCCTACGCGGAGGGTCCGACCGGCGATCCCCTGCGCCTGGTTGCACGTCGTGTCGCGTTCGCCGACGGCGGTTGGTACCTCGTCGCCGTCAGCGGCGCCGCCTCGACCATCCAGGATGACATCGCCGCCTTCACGAGGCGCCTTGCGCTCTACCTTAGCCTGTTCGCGGCCGTGCTGCTCGCAATGACTTTCGTGCAGTGGCGCATCAGCCTGCGGCCGCTCACCAAGCTCGGGGAGGAGCTGCAGGCGGTGCGAGAGGGGCGGGTGGCTCACGTCAGCAGCGATCTGCCAGCCGAGATTGCTCCGGTCGCCGAGGCCCTCAACACGCTCATCGCGTCGAACCGAGCGACCTTGGAGCGCGCTCGCCAGCACGTCGGCAACCTCGCCCATGCGCTCAAGACACCGCTGTCGGTCCTCACCAACGACGCCGGTCGGGGCGAGGAGCCGCTGGCACGCTCGGTACGCGAGCAGGTTCAGACAATGCAGCGGCAGGTGCGCTACTACCTCGAGCGTGCTCAGATGGCTGCGCAGGACCGCCTCATCGGGACTGCGACGGACGTCAGTCCGGTCCTAACTAGGCTGCACCGGGCCATGTCCCGCCTCGGTCAGGCCCGAGGCGTCGAGGTCGAGCTCAGCCTCCTCGAGGCCGTCCGCTTCGCCGGCGAGCAGCAGGACCTTGAGGAAATTGTCGGCAACCTCGTGGACAACGGCCTTAAGTGGGCTCGCTCGAGGATCGCCATCGAGGTGACGCCGAGCGAGGAGCGGCTGGCTGGCGCGCCCTTCCAGCGCGCGTTCCGCATCACCATCGACGATGACGGGGAGGGGCTGTCCGCCGATCAGCGCTCGCAGGTCCTGTCGCGGGGCAAGCGGCTCGATCAGAGCAAGCCTGGCAGCGGTTTGGGCTTGTCCATCGTCGCCGAGCTCGTCGAGCTGTATGGCGGACAACTGACGCTCGGCCCCTCCGTTCTGGGCGGGCTTCTCGCCACCGTGACCCTGCCGCGTGCGTGAGGCGGAGCAGCGCGATGCAGCGATCGTTGACGGCGAGGCGCGCGGCGCCGTAGGCACACCCGCGAGGGTGCGGATGATGTTTGAGAAGACCTACAACGCCACCGAGATCGAGCCGCGCATCCGCAGCGTTTGGCACGACGCTGAGGCCTTTCGTGCCGGCGCGGGAGCGGAGGCTGACGCGCAGCCCTACTGCATCGTCATCCCACCGCCGAACGTGACCGGCTCGCTCCACATGGGGCACGCGCTCAACAACACGCTGCAAGATGTCCTTGTTCGCTTTGAAAGGATGCGGGGCAAGGATGTCTTGTGGCAGCCGGGCACCGACCATGCTGGCATCGCCACGCAGATGGTGGTGGAGCGTCAGCTCGCGGACGAAGGCAACGTCGGTCGGCTCGAGATGGGGCGCGAGGCGTTCCTGGAGCGGGTCTGGCGCTGGAAGGAGGAGTCGGGCGGCGCCATCAAGGCGCAGCTCGACCGGCTCGGTGCCTCCTGCGACTGGTCGCGCGACCGCTTCACCATGGACGCCGGACTATCCGAGGCGGTGCTGACGGTCTTCGTCCGGTTGCACAAGCAAGGGTTGATCTACCGCAACAAGCGGCTGGTCAACTGGGACCCCAAGCTCCTCACCGCGATCTCGGACCTCGAGGTCGAGTCGCGCGAGGTGAGGGGCGAGCTCGTCCACTTCCGCTATCCGATCGAGGGCGTGGCGTTCGATCCGGACGACGACTCCACGTACATCGTCGTCGCCACGACGCGGCCGGAGACGATGCTCGGCGACACGGCCGTCGCCGTACATCCCGACGACGAGCGATACCGTGCGCTTGTCGGACGCAGGGTCGTCCTTCCGCTAGTGGGACGCGTCATCCCCATCGTCGCCGACCCCTACTCGGACCCACAGAAGGGGTCTGGCGCGGTTAAGATCACGCCGGCGCATGACTTCAACGACTTTGAGGTCGGGGGGCGCCATAAGCTGCCGCTCATCAACGTCTTCGACGAGCGCGCGGCGATCGCCATCGCACAGAACGATGCGTTTGCCCGCGGCGTCGATCCGGACAGGGTCAGCCGGCTTTCGAGTGAGCTCGAGGGCCGCGACCGCTTCGACGCTCGCCGGGTCATCGTAGCAGCGATGGACGAGGGCGGCTACGTGGAGACCGTCGAGCCCAACGTGCACCAGGTGCCGTTCGGCGATCGCAGCGGCGTGCCCATCGAGCCCTTCCTCACCGATCAATGGTACGTCAACGCCAAGCGCCTAGCCGGCCCGGCGATGGATGCGGTTCGCGACGGTCGCACGGTCTTCGTCCCCGCCAACTGGGAGAGGACGTACTTCGATTGGATGGAGAACATCCAGCCTTGGTGCGTCTCACGGCAGCTCTGGTGGGGACACCAGATCCCTGCTTGGTACGGACCCGGCGACAAGATCTTCGTCGAGCGCACCGAGGCCGACGCCACGAAGTCGGCCCAGACGTACTATGGTCGCCCGGTGGTCGTCCGCGAACGCGCCGAGGCCCAAGCGAGCTGGAACGAGCCGACGGCGGAGGGCGCACCCATCGTCCTCTACCGGGATGAGGACGTGCTAGACACCTGGTTCTCCTCCGCGCTGTGGCCATTCTCCACGCTCGGCTGGCCGGACCGGACGCCGGAGCTGCGGCGCTACTATCCGACCAGCGTCCTTTCGACCGGCTTCGACATCATCTTCTTCTGGGTCGCTCGGATGATGATGATGGGCCTGCACTTCCTCAATCGCGAGCCGTTCCACACCGTCTACATTCACGCGCTCGTCCGCGACGAGAAGGGCGCGAAGATGAGCAAGTCGAAGGGCAACGTCGTCGACCCCCTTCAGCTCATGGATCAGTACGGCGCCGACGCGCTGCGCTTCACCCTGGCAGCGATGGCCGCCCAGGGACGCGACGTGAAGATCGCCACTGCGCGCGTGCAGGGCTACCGCAACTTCGCAACGAAGCTGTGGAACGCGACGCGGTTCGCCGACATGAACGAGTGTCGCATCGACCCGTCGTTCGATCCCAAGGGCACCTCGGGGACGTTGTCGCGCTGGATTTGACCGAGGCCACCCGGACGGCGGACGCCGTGACCGAGGCGCTCGAGGCCTACCGGTTCAACGAGGCGGCGAGCGCGATCTACCGCTTCGCCTGGAACACGTTCTGCGACTGGTACCTCGAGCTCGCGAAGCCGGCACTCATGGGCTCGGACGAGGCGGAGAAGGCCGAGCTGCGCGCCACCACGGCGCACGTCATCGACCGCATCGTCGCCGTCCTGCACCCGTTCATGCCATTCGTCACCGAGGAGCTTTGGGCGCTCACCGCCGAGCGGTCCAGCTTGGCGCGCGAACGGCTCCTCATCCACAGTCCGTGGCCGACGACCGGGCTGCGCGACGTCGGCGCCGCAGCCGAGATCAACTTCGTCGTCGACCTCGTCGCAACCGTCCGCTCGCTGCGCTCGGAGGCCAACGTCCCGGCTGCAATCGAGGCGGACGTCGTCGTGATCGGCGGCTCGCGGGACCAGGAGGGATGGCTCGCCCGGCACGACGCTGCCATCCGGCGCTTGGCTCGCGCATCCGCGGTCAAGGTGTCGGACGTCGCACCGCCGAACGCCGCGCAGTCGGTCGTAGGCGACGTCGTCGTCTGCCTGCCGCTGGAGGGCCTCGTCGACCTCAACGCCGAGCGCCAACGGCTTCAGAAGGAGCTCCAGCGCACCGAGACCGACCTCGCCAGGATCGACGGCAGGTTGTCCAACGCAACGTTCTTGGAGAAGGCGGACGGCGAGGTCATCGAGGAGCAGTGGGAAAAGCGGCACGATGCGGCCTCACGGCTCGACAAGCTGCGTGCAGCCCTCGATCGGCTCGACCCCGCGGCTTGACCAGGGCAGAACCGCTGCGCTGCGGCGGTACCGCGCTGGCGCAGTTTGGCGCTGTCACGCATGAGAGGCATCGATGAAGTCGACGTTCGCTTCCCGCTTGCTCGCTGGCGCCGTGACCATCGCGGCGTTGGCGGGGAATGCTGCCGTCGCCGCGCCCATCGAGAACCCCGTCGCCGTGTTCTCGGGCCTCGACAAGGTCACGGGGCGGATCATCTCATTCGATGTCTACATCGGTGAGACGGTCCAGTTCGGCGCGCTGAGGGTGACGCCACGGACGTGCCAGACCCAGCCACCCACCGAGGAACCGAACACGGTCGTCTTCGCCGAGGTCGACGAGATCACGTTGGACTCAAGGATCCGTCGGATCTTCACGGGCTGGATGTTCGCTGCGAGCCCGGGGCTAAATGCCGTAGAGCATTCGGTCTACGACGTCTGGCTGAAGGGCTGTACGCTTTCGACCCAAGTCACGGCGCCGCCGGGCTTCGAGAGGGACAAGTACGCCACCGATCGGATGGGTTTGATCGAACGGCCGCAAGAGTGGTTTCCGCTCCCGCTGCCTCGTCCGGTCAGCGAGAACCGAGCTCAGTGAGGACCGCTGCGCCGCTCAAGGTTCCCGAGGTGAGCGGGGTCACTCTCGTCTTCAGCGCTTCGTCGAGTAGCGCCTGATAGCGTCGTCGGCTCACCTCGATGGCGCCGAACTGGCTGAGGTGGTCGGTGGTGAACTGGGCATCGAGCAGCGTGTAGGCGTTGGCGCGAAGGTGCCCAGCAAGGTGCACCAGGGCGACCTTCGACGCATCACGCACGCGCGAGAACATCGACTCGCCGAAGAAGGCACCGGCGAGCCTCACCCCATAGAGGCCGCCGACCAGCGCGCCGTCGAGATAGGCCTCCATCGAGTGAGCGTGGCCGAGCTGATGCAGGCTGACGTAGAGCTGGCGGATGCGACCGTTGATCCACGTGCGTTGCCGGCCCGAACCCGGCGCGGCGCAGCCGTCGATCACGCCCTCGAAGTCGGCGTCGATGCGCACCTCGAAGCGTTCCTGCCGAACAAGGCGCGCCAGGCGTCGCGGGACGTGGAACGCGTCGAGCGGCATGATGCCCCGGCGTTCAGGCTCGATCCAGTAGAGCCCCGGATCGTCGGCCGACTCCGCCATCGGAAAGATCCCGCAGGCGTAGGCCTTCAACAGGACCTCTGGGGTGATCTCCAAGACGATGTTGTCCGGGCTCGTCATACCTTCCCTCGGGCGAGGAACGCCTCCAGCCAGTGGATGTCGTAGGCGCCGTTCGCGATGTCGGGATGATGGATCAACTCGCGAAACAGCGGCAACGTCGAGTGGATGCCGTCAACGACGAACTCGTCCAGCGCTCGCCTCAACCGCATGAGGCACTCGACCCGCGTGTTGCCGTGGACGATCAGCTTTCCGATCAGACTGTCGTAGTGCGGGGGGATCCTGTACCCTTGGTAGACTGCGGAATCGACCCGCACGCCGAGCCCTCCGGGAGGATGATAGTGCGTGATCGTCCCGGGCGACGGGACGAACGTACGCGGGTGCTCGGCGTTCAACCGGCATTCGATGGCGTGACCGGAGAACCGGATGTCGTCCTGGGCCAGTCCGATGGGGCGGCCGCTGGCAACGCGGATCTGCGCATGGACGAGGTCGATGCCGGTGATCATCTCGGTCACTGGGTGCTCGACCTGCAGTCGCGTGTTCATCTCGATGAAGTAGAACTCACCGTCCTCATAGAGGAACTCGATGGTCCCCGCGCCGCGGTAGGCCAACTTTTGCATCGCCTCGGCGCATGTCGCGTAGATGCTGCGCCGCTGCTCCTCGTTGAGCGCGGGCGAGCGCGCCTCCTCCCACACCTTTTGGTGCCGGCGCTGCAGCGAGCAGTCCCGCTCCCCAAGCACGATCGCCTTACCACGACCGTCCCCCATGATCTGGATCTCGATGTGGCGCGGCGCGCCGAGGAAGCGCTCCAAGTAGACCTCGTCGTTGCCGAACGCGGCCTTCGCCTCGGCCCTTGCGCGCCGGGCCGCGCTGACGGCCTCCTCGCGGGAGCGGGCGATCACCATGCCGCGTCCGCCGCCGCCGGCGCTCGCCTTGATCAGCACCGGGTAGCCGATGCGGTCGGCCTCCGTCATCACCTCCTCGGCCGTCCGCACCGCGCCGTCCGATCCGGGGACGACCGGCAGGCCGAGCGCCTTCGCGGTGCGCTTGGCCTCGATCTTGTCCCCCATGATGCGGATCTGCTCGGCGGTCGGGCCGATGAAGGTGATGCCGTGCGCCTCCAGGATCTCCGCGAAGCGGGCGTTCTCCGACAGGAAGCCGTAGCCGGGATGGACGGCGTCGGCGCCCGTGATCTCACACGCTGCGACGATTGAGGGGATGTTGAGGTAGCTCGCGGCAGCGGCGGGCGGTCCGATGCAGACCGATTCGTCGGCGAGGCGCACGTGCATGGCGTCCGTATCAGCGGTGGAGTGCACCGCAACCGTGGCGATGCCGAGCTCCTTACATGCCCGCTGGACGCGCAGCGCGATCTCACCGCGGTTGGCGATGAGCACCTTCTTGAACATCAGCCGACCGCCGTTGCCATCGCAGCGTCCTCCACGCGGACCTCCTTAGACGATGGTGAGTAGTGGCTCGCCGTACTCCACCGGCTGCCCGTCCTCGACGAAGATCTCCGTAACCGTCCCCGCGCGCTCAGCGATGATTTGGTTCATCGTCTTCATGGCCTCGACGATGATGACGACCTGCCCCTGCTGCACGCTGTTGCCGACCTCGACGAAGGGGCGGCCGCCGGGCTCGGGCGCGCGGTAGGCGGTCCCTACCATCGGCGACAGCACCGCGTTCTCACCACCCTTGGGCGCCGCCGGAGAGGACGCGCCAGCAACCGTTGCCGGCGCGGGCACAGGTGACGCCGCTGCGCCCGGCGGTGCGGGCACGGCGACGACATGGCGCGCCACCCGCAGCTTCACGTCGCCGTGCGCGACCTCGATCTCCGACAAGTCCGCCTCGTGCAGGATCGCTGCGATGGCGCGGATGGCATCTTCGTCGATTGGGGGAGTGTTTGCCATCGCCGTGAGGAGCCTGCTGTCGTGGCCGCGGACGTGCCCGCCGCCTTCGTGCAGGCGTTGGTGTGGCGCGTCGCCGCCCATTCCCCGGTGATTGTGCCGTTGATGCGGGGCTCATCCACCGGGGCGGCCATCGTCGCCCTTAGCAAACTAGACCGGATCGCGCCGCTGGGGAAGCGTCAGCAGGAGGGCGTGCCGCAGCGGGCGATGTTGATGCGCGCCTTGAGGGCATCATGGCCGACCGCGCCCTGCTCGACGGCGTCGCCGATGACGTAGGACGGCGTGCCCTCGATCTGCAGCGCTCGAGCCAAGGCGTAGCTCTCCTCCACTGACTCGCGCACCGCATCCGAGGTCATCGCGGCCTCGATCTCCTCGCGCGGCAGGCCGAGGGCATCGATGAGCGTCAGCGCTGCCGCGTCGTCGGCGCGCCCTTCGGTAGCAAGGAGGCGGCGGTGGAACTCGTCATACGCCTCGGGTGCGACGGCGTTGACCGCGATCGACACCTGCGCAGCGCGCATCGATGCCTCGCCGAGCACCGGGAACTCCCTCAGCACGACGCGCAGGTTCGGGTCCCCTGCGATGAGGCGGTCGAGATCCTCGTGCGCACGCTTGCAGTACCCGCAGTTGTAGTCGAAGAACTCGACCAGGGTGACGTCGCCCTCCGGGTTGCCGAGCACCGCGCCGTAGGGCGAGCCTTCGAGGTCCTCGCGCATCGTGGCAAGCGCCGCGGCACGCTCCTCCTCCGCCTCCTCGATCCGGCGCTGTTGCAGCGCGGCGAAGGCCTCCTCGAGGACCTCGGGGTTGGCGATCAGGTAATCTCGCACGATGGCCTCGACGTCGGACCTCGTCAGGGGCTCCGCAGCGTTCGGCGCACCGAGCGGCAGGAGGGCCGAAATCGCGGCTGCGGCGAGGAAGATGCGGACCATGGTCGACCTTTCGCGGTGAGGCTCCGCCTTAGCGCGCCACGGCCCGCCCCGAAAGCGGGGGACGGACCGAAGGCGTCACATTCCATTGACCGGAGCCGTGCAACCGAGGCCGCTCAGAAGAACGAGCGGCGCTGCCACCACCCGGAGCGGCGCGGCCGCGGCGGCTCTGACGCCGCCTCAGCGCGCTCCGGGGCAGCAGCGGTTGCCTCATCCTCAGGGGCGTCCGTGGCCGGCGGGTCCTCCATGAGGTCAACGGTCGGCGCCGCGGTCTCCTTCGGACCGAGCTCGTCGCTCCGCTCCGCCTCACCTTCGACGGTCGACCCCTCCGCGCCGTCCGCCTCGTGCGCAGCCGAAGGAGTTCCCCCGTTCGTCCCCGCGCGCTGCTCGTCCGTTGCGCTCGCTGAAACCGCGTCGTCCGTGGCCTCGGACGAGGCATCCGACGCCTCGGCTGCGGTGGCGTCTTGATCAGCCGACGCCTCGTCGTCCTCCCTGCGGTGACGGCGTCCGCCGCGCCGTCCGCGACGGCGACGGCTCGGCCGCTCCTCCTCGTCCGCCTCCGTTGCGTCGACGGGCTCCGCCGGACTGGCCTGTCGGCCTTCGTCCGCCTCGGCGGACATGTCCCCCGCACCAACATCACCGGCCTCAACGTCCGACGTGTCCCCTACCGGTGCAGGGTCGCCGCGCCCATCAGCCGCGTGATCGTCTACCGCTGCCGCGGCGCTGCTGACCTCCCTCGAGGACTCCTCAGAAGACCCGCCCCCCCGCCGCCGGCGGCGGCGGCGCCTACCGCGCGACGAGCCGGACCTGTCGTTGGACTCGCCGGCCTCTTCGGCCGCCTCAGCCGCGACGTCCTCTTCGTCCTCGACCTCGTCATCCGCCATCACCGCGTCCGGCACGATCTGCGCCGTCGGAGGTGCCTCGGCAGGGTCGCGATCGACCGCCGCGCCCGACACGATCTGCAGGTGCTGCCCGGACAGCATCTCGTCGGCATCGACGGCGATCTCGAGGCCGAAGCGCTCCTCGAGCTCGTTGAGATGCTGTCGCTTCTGATTGAGGATGTAGAGCGCCACCGCGGCGGACGTCTTGATCATCACGTGATGATCGGCGTTCCTGAGGAGGTGCTCCTCCAGCGAGCGCAGGCAATGCAGCGCCACCGACTGGGTGGAGCGCACGTGGCCCGTCCCGGCGCAGATCGCGCACGGCACCACGGAGCTCTCCACCATCCCCTGGCGGATGCGCTGTCGGCTCATCTCCATCAGCCCGAACGGGGAGATCCGGCCGACCTGGATGCGCGACCTGTCGAGCTTCAGAGCGTCCTTCAGGCGCTTCTCCACGGCCCGGTTGTGCCGCTTGTCGTCCATGTCGATGAAGTCGATGACAATAAGGCCTGCGAGGTCGCGCAGGCGCAGTTGCCGAGCAACCTCGTCCGCCGCCTCGAGGTTCGTCTTCGTGGCCGTCTCCTCGATGGAGCTCTCCTTCGTGGAGCGCCCCGAGTTGACGTCGATGGAGACGAGCGCCTCAGTCGGGTTGATGACGATGTAGCCCTTGGAGGGCAGCGTCACCTGCTCGGAGAACATCGCGTCAAGCTGCGGCTCCACCCCGTAGGCGGTGAAGATCGGCGTCGGCTCGCGGTACTGCTTCACGTTCTTCGCGTGGCTCGGCATCAGCATGCGCATGAAGTCCTTGGCCTCGCGGTAGGCGGCGTCGCCGCACACGAGCACCTCGTCGATCTCCTTCCCGTAGAGGTCACGGATGGAGCGCTTGACGAGGTTGCCCTCCTCGTAGACGAGCTGCGGCGCGATGGACTTCAAGGTGAGCTCGCGCACGCTTTCCCAAAGGCGCAGCAGGTACTCGAAGTCGCGCTTGATCTCGGTCTTGGTCCGCGCGGCGCCGGCGGTGCGCAGGATGATGCCCATCCCCTCGGGCACGTCGAGCTCGGCGACGAGGCTCTTCAGCCGCTTCCGGTCCGCGTTGTCGGTGATCTTTCGGCTGACCCCGCCGCCACGGTCGGTGTTAGGCATCAGCACCGAGTAGCGCCCGGCGAGCGATAGGTAGGTGGTCAGCGCGGCCCCCTTCGTGCCGCGCTCCTCCTTGACGACCTGGATCAGCAGGATCTGCCGTCGCTTGATGACCTCCTGGATCTTGTAGTTGCGTCGCGGCGCCCGTGCGCGACGCTCCGGGATCTCCTCCAGCGCGTCGGTGTTGCCGAGGGCGGTGACCGACCCCTCATCGGACCCGGCGTCGTTCCCGTCGTCCGAGTCGTCGGGCGAGCGCGCCGTCGCCTCGTCGGACACGCGCGGGTCGTCGAGCCCGTCGGCCGACTTCTTCGTGGTGCGGCTCGGGGAGCGGCGTCGGCGCTTCGGCGCCGGTGCCGGCTCCTCGCCCTCGTCCCCGCCAGGTGCCCGGTCGGCATCGGCGCTGGCCGCAGGCGCGGCCTCGGCCTTATCGCCTGGAGCATCGGCGCTCGTGGCTGTAGACGTTTCGCCGGCGGCATCCGGCTCCGGCTCTGGGGCCGCCTCGCTCGAGGCACGACGCACGTCCTCGTCCCCTGGGGAGGGCGCATCGCGGTCGGCCTCGTCCGAGGGCGCCTCGTTCGCGACCGCCGGCTCGTCCTTGTCCTCGACCTCGACCTCGACCGTCGCCGCTGGCCCGTCGTGCACCGTGCCGACGTCGGCCTCGATGTTCTCCTCGACCTGCTGCACCGCGCGGTCGAGCGTGGCCGGCTCGTCGTCCGACGACGGCCCAGCATCCGGCGCCTCGTCCCTGCCGCCGCCACCAAGCTCCTCGTTCGGCTCGTCCGCGGACGCTGCCTCGGATGTCGCGGTCCGCGACCTCCGCGACGACGCGCTCGAGGACGAGCGCCGGCGGCTCTTCGGCTTCGCCGCCTCCTCGTCCTCGCGCGCCTCGGCGCGCTCCTCAGCGAGCAGCGCAGCGCGGTCCGCCTGGGGGATCTGGTAGTAGTCCGGGTGGATCTCGTTGAAGGCAAGGAAGCCGTGCCGGTTGCCGCCGTACTCGACGAACGCGGCCTGCAGCGACGGCTCGACGCGCGTCACCTTCGCAAGGTAGATGTTGCCGCGCAGCGGACGCTTGCTAGCAGCCTCGAAGTCGAAGTCCTCGACGCGCTTGTTGCGCACCACGACAACGCGCGTCTCCTCGGGGTGCGTGGCGTCGATCAGCATCTTGTTGGACATGAAGTTGCTCCTGGCACCGCGAGCGTCGGCCGGAAGGGCCGGTCGCATCCGAGCGGGCCGTTAAGTCGGTGAGGTCGGGGTTGGGTGCCGCTCGCGGGGCGGCCGCACATGAGCGGCCGCGCGCAACGGCGTCGCTGGTATCGCCTCGACCGTCGGGGTCGGCGCGATGGGGTGAGGGCGAACACGGGATCGCCACCGTGCTGCGACGGGTGCGCCGCGGCACGGGCTTTCCGACCGCGCTGCCCGCCCAGGTTGGCCCCGTCGGCGGTGTAGGATGGGCGGCGCGCCCCCGTGCCCTTCCGTCGACCCGTTCGATGAACCGCGACGAGCCTTCGGCCGGCTGCAGCCAGGGGCTGCACCGGGTGTCGGGGAGGACGATCGTGAGGTCCCGCGCCGTGGTCATGCGGCAAGGACGGCTGGCACGAAGTCAGTCGGCCGCATTACGTTACAGTGCCATGGCGCGGCGACGCCGAACGCGTGCTGGAGGGATCACGCACGTCATTGATGCACCGCGGAGGGTGTCCCTTGCGTCTGCCTGCCACGTTCCAGCTTGGCATTCCTGCGTCGTCCCCCGCGGCTGACCGCACCGCCGACCCTGCAGTGATCGCAAGGGCGGTGCGGACCGGCAGCGCCTCGAGCCCGCCACCCTGACGAGGCGGGATCATCGCCGCACCGGGCACGGACGCATTCGTCCGACCAGGCTGCGCCAGGCGCCGACGCCAGCTTTAGCGATCTGCCCAAACTGGACCCGAGCGCGCGTCGGTCAGCGCAAGGTTGTTCGGGCCGGATGGAGATTGGATGAGACAGCCTTCCGCAAACCACCCGTGCTGACAATCATAGTCGCTACAGGTGCCGTCAACCTATCGTCAACAGGCAACTTCCACAACATCGACGGTAGGCGCACGGAGCCGAGCTTGCCTCGCTCCGCGCACGGGTGACAGAGGACGGCGTCTGGTTCGTCGTCGGTCGGCCGACGCACGCGCGGTCCGCTCCGCGGGCGGCACGTCCGATGATATGGGGGTTGGCTTGCGCAAGCGTAAGATCGTCGCCGTCGCCGTTGCGGCGCTTGTCCTCGCGACCGGCGGCGGTGCGTCCGCCTCCAGCACGGTCGCGACGTCGGCGGCCTTCGACGAGGTCGCGAACGGGACACGCTTCGTCCTGGAGCTCTCCGGCGAGCCACACCTGCGGACGTTCGTCGTCGATCGGCCGCCGCGCCTCGTCGTCGACCTCGAGGACGTCGACTTTGACCTCGCATCGTCCCCGAGCGCGACCGGGGTGGTTGCTGGGTGGCGTTACGGCTCGCTGTCGCCAAGAGCGGCGCGCATCGTGTTCGACCTCGCAGCACCCGCGTTGGTGGAGCGGCACTTCTTCTTGTCGGCCCTCGCCGATCGCTCCGCTCGGCTCGTCATCGACATCGCGCCCGCCGACCCCGTGCGCTTCGCCAGGGCGACCGCCACCGCCTCGGCCGACCTGGCGGCGATGGGCGACGAGCTTGGGCTCGTTGAAGCCGCCGGGCCTGGCGATGCGGCCGTCGTCATGATCGACCCTGGGCACGGCGGGATCGACCCCGGCGCGATCGCCGAGGACGGGACGACCGAAAAGGAACTCGTGCTCGCCTTCTGCCTGCGCCTCGCCGAGCGCCTGCGCGAGGTCGAGGGGCTCACGGTGCGCCTCACCCGCGCCGACGACAGCTTCCTGTCCCTCAATCGACGGATCCGCCTTGCCCGCGCCGAGGGAGCGGACCTCCTCATCTCCGTCCATGCCGACGCAGCGCCCGAGGATCACGTCCAAGGAGCGACTGTGTACACGCTGTCGGAGCGTGCCTCGGACGCTGAGGCCGCCGCCCTTGCCGCCCGCGAGAACCTTGCCGACGCGGTCTCCGGCGCCATCCGGCCGAACCTTAAGGAGGACGTGTCGGGCATCCTGGCGGACCTGTTGCGCCGCGAGACCAAGGTCTACGCGCACGGCTTCGCGCGGGACCTCGTCGCCGCCCTGGGTCGCAACGTGCGGATGAACGCCAACCCGCACCGCTCGGCTCGCTTCCGCGTGCTGATGGCGCACGACATCCCCTCCGTGCTCCTTGAGCTCGGCTACCTCACGAACGCGGACGATGCCACCACGCTCCTTTCGGAGGCGTGGCAGGACCAGGCCGCTGGCGCGGTCGCCGAGGCGGTCGCCACCTTCTTCGGCGTCGAGCCTTTGGGCGCCAGGGGCGCGGGCGGCGCCTCCCAGACGTCCGATCCATGACCGTGGTTCGTGGTCGCTGCGGATCTGTGGGACCGGTTGTTGCGGTTGGGTCGATGGGACGTCGGGCATCCTCGTCGGACAGCCCGAAGTCAGCCACGCCCTTGCCCGCTGCGCTTCCTTTGAGTAGGCGAAGTGCGTTGGGGACCATGGGGATAAGCGCTGTGCCGCGTCGCCTGAGCGGCGCGTCCCCCGCGGAGCGGCCCACCGGAGGCGTGACACGTGTTTAGGTTCTTCGTCGGCTTCTTCGGCTTCCTGTTCTCCCTCGGCTCGGTGCTCGGCCTGATCGCCGCGGCGGGCGTCGGCATTTACATCGCCCAGCTCTCGCAATCGCTGCCCAGCGTGGACGTCCTGCGCAACTACGAGCCCGAGGTGATGACGCGCATCCACGCGGCGGACGGCTCGCTGGTCGCCGAGTACGCCGAGAAGCGCAGGCTGTTCCTTCCGATCCAGGCGATCCCGCTGCGCATCCGGCAGGCGTTCCTGTCGGCGGAGGACTCCGGCTTCTACACGCACGCGGGGCTGGACCCGCAGGCGATCGTGCGCGCCCTCCTCACGAACCTCAAGAACCGCGGCTCCGACTCGCGGCCGGTGGGCGCCTCCACCGTGACCCAGCAGGTGGCGAAGAACTTCCTCCTCACGAACGAGGTCTCCTACGAGCGCAAGGTCAAGGAGGCGATCTTGTCGCTGCGCATCGAGGCTGCCTTCACCAAGGACCAGATCCTCGAGCGCTACCTCAACGAGATCTACCTCGGCCTCGGCGCCTACGGCGTCGGCGCCGCGGCGCTGGTGTACTTCGACAAGTCGGTCCACGAGCTGACGCTGTCGGAGGCCGCGTACCTCGCCGCCTTGCCCAAGGCACCCAACAACTACCATCCCTTCCGCGAGACCGAGCGCGCCATCGACCGGCGCAACTGGGTGCTGGAGCGCATGGTCGTGGACGGCGTGCTGTCCGTCGAGGAGGCACGCGCGGCGAAGGCGGAGCCGCTCAAGGTGTCGCCGCGCGAGCGCTCGCGCTTCCTGTTCGCCTCGGAGTACTTCGCGGAGGAGGTCCGGCGCGAGCTCATCGAGCTCTACGGCTACGATACGCTCTACGCGGGCGGCCTGTCGGTGCGCACCTCGCTCGATCCCGAGCTGCAGGTCCTGGCGCGCGAGTCGCTGATGGACGGGCTGTTGGAGATCGACGCGGGCAAGGGCCGCTGGCGCGGCCCCATCACGACGCTCGAGCTCGGGGCAGGGGAGGACTGGGGGGCCAAGATCGGCAGGGTCGAGGAGCTCGACGACGTGCCCGAGTGGCGCGTCGCCGTCGTCCTGTCGGTGAGCGGGAACGAGGCCGTCATCGGGCTGCAGCCGGAGCGGGACGTCTGGGGCGCCCTGTCGACCCAGCGCGAGCAGGCCCAGCTTCGGCTGTCGGACGTGCCATGGCGTCGGGGCCCGTCCGGGGCGTTGTCCTCCATGCGGCAGGTCGTGAACCCCGGGGATGCGATCTACGTCGAGGAGGGCGAGGACGGCGCCTACACGCTGCGCCAGATCCCGGCGATCCAAGGGGCGCTGCTCGCGATGGACCCCCACACCGGGCGCGTGAAGGCGCTCGTGGGCGGCTTCTCGTTCGCCGAGTCGGAGTTCAACCGCGCGACGCAGGCGTGGCGGCAGCCCGGCTCCTCGTTCAAGCCGTTCGTCTACGCGGCGGCGCTCGACAACGGCTACACACCGTCCTCCATCATCATGGACGCGCCCATCGAGATCGTCGTCGGACGCGAGGTGTGGCGGCCGAAGAACTACGGCGGCTCCTCCTCCGGGCCCTCCACGCTGCGCATGGGCCTGGAGCGCTCGCGCAACCTCATGACGGTGCGCCTCGCCAAGGACATGGGGATGCCGCTGGTGGCCGAGTACGCCGAGCGCTTCGGCATCTACGACGACCTTGGGCTCTACCTGCCGATGGCCCTCGGCGCCGGCGAGACCACCGTCAAGCGCCTCGTGGGCGCCTACTCCATCATCGCGAACGGTGGACAACGCATCCAACCGACGCTCATCGACCGCATCCAGGATCGCCACGGCCGCACCGTCTTCAAGCACGACAACCGGCGCTGCGACGGGTGCACCGCGCTTGCCTGGCGCGGACAGCCAGCGCCCGAGGTGATCGACGAGCGCGAGTACGTGCTCGACCCGATGACCGCCTACCAGGTGACCTCGATGATGGAGGGCGTCGTGCAGCGCGGGACGGCCACCGCCGTGAAGGCGCTCGGCAAGCCCGTTGCCGGCAAGACCGGCACGACCAACGAGGAGAAGGACGCCTGGTTCGTGGGCTTCACGCCCGACCTCGTGGCGGGCGTCTTCATCGGCTACGACGACCCGACCCCCATGGGCCAGGGCTCGACGGGCGGCCAGCTAGCGGCGCCCATCTTCCTCGACTTCATGGAGAAGGCGCTGGAGGGCAAGCCCGGCATCGAGTTCCGCGCACCCGCGGGCATCAAGCTCATCCCCATCGACAGGGGTTCGGGGCGGCGTGTCGCCGACGGCGAGGGTGCGATCCTGGAGGCCTTCAAGCCGGGCACGGCGCCGGGCGACACGTTCTCGATCATCGGCCTCAACGACAACCAGCCGAACGGGCGCATCACGCGCGAGTCCGAGCGCGCCGTCCTGTCGGGCACGGGCGGGCTGTACTGACCCGACCGTGGTTCGATCGACCGTGCGCTTGCGGGGTTGAACCACGGCAAGGCCGCGCGGGCGCGCGCCTATGCGACGACGTCGCCGGCATGACCGATCGTTACGCCTTGCATGGGCGGGAGCCGCTCCGCGCCCGGGTGGCGCCACGCCTCGGGCTCCAAGCCGCTCCGCTTGCCCTCCCGGAGGGGATGCCTAGGTGCTGCGTCACAGGTTGCGCGCGTCATCGGCGTTGCCGACCGGCACGGCCCGGCGCTCCTCAAAAGCCTCATGGCCTGGATCCACCAGATCGCCGCCGGCATCCTCGAAGTTGCTCGAAGTTGCTTGGGCCTACGCGATAAGGCAGTCGGACGGCTTCACGCGCCTCGTCCGGGCGTCATGGTCGTCATGGTCATCGGCAGCGTGAGCCTGCTGTCGGTCTCGATGCGAACCCTGCCGCTCGGCACCGCCTATCCGATCTGAAACCGGCATCGGGGCCGTGGGCGCGTTCCTCATGAAGATCGTGTTCCTAGGGAAGGCCGTCAGCCCGTCGCGCATCGTCGCGGCTGCCCTGATCGTCTCAGGCCTGGTCCTGATGACGGTGCCCACCTCGGCACGACGCTCCAACGCCCAGGGTCGGAGCCACATCCTCGACCACGCCGCCCCGGTGCCCGACGTCGCCTTGCGCACCCGGCCGCGCGTGCTAGATCCCACGCCGTTTGGCCCGGAGGCCGCATGAACCGCTCCGCCGAGATCGAGGCCGCCGTCGCCAGCGCCCTGTCGCTCAGAAGGACCCGATGGTTCGAGGCCGACGGACGACAGGCAACACGCCGCACCTGGCAAGGACGGCACGTGTTCCCAAGGGTCGCAATGACGGACCACCGGACGACGAAGGGTTGTCGTCGTCGCGCTGATCCGCCAGCGCTAGTCGCAAGCACGGAGATGAACCGATGACGAGGCCCTTCGTAAGCTTCGCCGTCCTCTTCGCGGTCGCGTGGCTCGCGTCGAGCGCCGCCGCCGACCCGGCGACCCGCGACGACGTGAAGTGGCGCAGCCTCGATGCCGCCGCCATCGCACGCGAGCTCGTCGGCAGCACCGTGGAGGGTCGCTACGCCAGCGGCGGCTCCTTCACCGAGGAACTGCGCGCCGACTTGACGACGCTCTACCGCGACGATGCGGTGGACACCCCAGGGACCTTCACGCTCGAAGGCGAAGCCATCTGCTTCGCCTATCCGGTGCCCCTGGAGACCGGATGCTTCCTGGTCTGGCAGCGCTCGCAGAACTGCTACGATCTCTACTTCGCAGCGGGGCAGGGACGCGTTGCGGCAAGCCTCGCCCAGCGGACGCTGGGCGTCGGTTGGGATGCTCGCTTCTGGCGCACCGAGGACGAGACGACCTGCCCGACCATCGGCCTCGCCACGCTCTTGCCCCAACGACGGGGCTGACGCCGGCGCCGCACCCCGCGGCCGCCTTCGACCACCCGTCCGCCATCCGGCGCAACCGAGCGCTGCCGGTTTCGAGCCTCATAGCCTATCCTGTGCGTGCCGCCCTCATGTAAGGCCGCCTGCGGTGACCGACGGCAGCTTTGGCGGACGATGACGTTGCCCCCGGCGCCTGATCCAGGGCGAAGTGGAGTTTCGGCCCAGAGAGGACCGAACGCATGAAGCGCAGCAGGTTCACGCAAGAGCGGATCATCGGCGTGCTGAAGGAGCGTGCGGCGGGAGCGAAGGTCGCCGAGTCGTGCCGCAGTCACGGCATGAGCGACGCGACGTTCGACGCCTGGAAGTCGAAGTACGGCGGGATGGACGTGAGCGAGGCGAAGCGGCTGCGCGGGCTCGCGGAGGAGAACGCGAAGCTGAAGCGGCTGCTCGCCGAAGCGATGCTCGACAACTCGGCGCTGAAGGATCTCTTGGGAGAAGATGGTGACGCCCGCTGCGAAGCGAGAGGCTGTCGCGCATCATCGAGCGACGTTCGAGGTGAGCGAGCGGCGGGCGTGCACGGTGGTCGGCGCGAGCCGGATGACGGTCCGTTACCGTTCGGTGCGGCGGCCCGACGGTCAGCTGCGCGAACGGTTGAGAGCGCTGGCGCACGAGCGACGGCGGTTCGGCTATCGGCGGCTGCACGTGCTGCTGCGGCGCGAAGGCTATGCCTTGAACCACAAGCGCCTCTTCCGGCTTGACCGCGAGGGAACGCCTCACGGTGCGCGAGCGCGGCGGCCGCAAGAGGGCAGTCGGGACGCGAGCCCCGCTCGCCGTGCCGCTCCGGCCGAACGAGCGCTGGTCGCTCGACTTTGTGTCCGACCAGCTCGCCTGCGGCAGGCGCCTGCGCATCCTGACCGTCGTCGACGATCGCACCCGCGAGGTGCCTGGCGCTGGTCGCCGACACCTCGCTTTGCGGCGTGCGGGTTGCCCGCGAGCTCGACCGGCTCGTTGCCGAACGCGGCCGGCCGACGACGATCGTCAGCGACAACGGCACCGAGCTGACCGCGAACGCGATCCTCTCACGGGCCGACGAGCGTCGGGTCGCCTGGCACTCCATTGCGCCCGGAAAGCCGATCCAGAACGCCTTCATCGAAAGCTTCAACGGCCGCCTGCAAGACGAGCTCTTGAACGAGGGCCTGTTCCGCTCGCTCCCCCATGCCCGTGCTGTGCTGGCTGCGTGGCGCGCCGACTACAAAACGACGCGGCCGCATTCGCGTCTCGGCTGGCTCACCCCGAACGACTACGCCGCAGCAATCCTGCGCCCGCGTCGCTCTCACGACCTGTTCAACCTCGACGGGTTTGGTTTGCCCCGCCTACCGACGTTAACCGCCGAATTCCAGCCGCCGCTGGATAGAAGTTCGGGGCAACGTCACGCCTCGTCGGGTTGTTGGGGATGACCGGCAGGCCACCGCGATCGCTGACCAGCGTGCGCAGGGCCTTGGCGTCGAGAGCCTTGGCGTCGTAGGCCCCATCGGCGGGGCACCAGCGCGGAGCGAAGGAGCCGATGAGGTCGGCGGCCACTGGCGCGTCGCCGCGATGGCCAGGGCGAACGATCAGGCGTCGGGGGCGTCCAGCGCCATCAACCGCCATGGGGATCTTGGTGGTGCGCCCGCCTCGCGAGCGACCGATGGTCGGGGCGTCCGCCCCCCTTTGCCGCCGGCGGCGCAGCGGTGAGCCTTCGCGCTGGTGGCATCCAGCACGAGTGTCGCCGGTGGTCCGCCCTCCTGTGCCAACGCCTCGAAGAGGTCGTTCCGCTGAGCAAGACAAGTTAGTCGAGAGAGCTGAGGGCCCTCGCGAGGCGCTACGGGATCAACCAGAAGACCGTGGCCGAATGGAAGGAGCGCTCGTCGGTGAGCGACCTGCCGACGGGACCGGAAGAGCTAATGTCAACGGTCCTGTCCGATGAGGACGAGGCGATCATCGTCGCCTTCCGTCGCCACACCGTGCTGCCGCTCGACGACTGCCCCTACGCTCTCCAGCCGACGATCCCACATCTCACCCGCGCATCCCTTCATCGCTGCCTGCAGCGCCACGGGATATTCCGACTGCCTGATGTCGATGGCGACAAACCTTGCAAGAGGAAACTCAAAGCCTAGCCGATCGGCTTCCCCATCGACATCGCCGAAGTGTGCACCGCCGAGGGAAAGCTCCAGCTTCTGGTGGCGATCGACCGGACGTCGAAGTTCGCCTTCGCCCAGCTCGTGGAGAAGGCCAGCCGCGTCACCGCATCGGCCTTCCTCGTCGCTCTCGTCGAAGCGGTGCCGTATGAGATCCACACCGTGCTCACCGACAACGGCATCCGGTTCCGCTATCCACCGCGCCATGCGAACGGCCCGACTGCTCGATCGATGACCCACATCGCCATGCGCTGCCGCGAGCATGGCATCGAGCACCGCTTCACCAAGCCGAACCATCCATGGACGAACGGTCAGGTCGAACGGATGAACCGCACGATCAAGGACGCCACCGTCAAACGCTTCCCCTACGACGGCCACGAGCAGCTCCGGCGACACCTTGCCGACTTCATCGCCGCCTACGACTACGGCCGCCGACCCAAGACCCTCAAGGGACTTACGCCCTACGAAGACATCTGCAGACGGTGGACAGACGAACCCCAACGCTTCACCATCAACCCGCTCCAGCAAATGCCGGGATCAGACACCTAGAGTACTTTCGGTTTAGTCGTACGCATAGCCGCAGTGACGGATGTAGCGGCGACATTCGTCGGGATGGAAGCGGTCGAGGCGCGCGCCGATGGTGTCCCAGAGGTCGTCGCGGGTGCGCGCGGCGGCCTTGCGCAGGAGCGCCTTCAGCTTGGCAAACACCATCTCGATGGGGTTGAGGTCGGGGGCTGTAGGGCGGAAGATGGAGGACGCTGGCGCCCGCCGCAGCGATCGCCTCGCCCACCTCGGCGACCTCAACGTGCGAACTGCAAACGCGAAACCGCCTCCTTCAGCGTCGCGTTGAGCTCGCCGTCCCAGCAAGGCAGCGGCGGTGACCCGTGAGGCGCGATGTTCAGGGGTGGACGACGTGCTTTCGCACCGGTCACGACGCCGTTGCGCCGCGCTACCCCTCCCATCGGCGCGTTGACCGCCGACGGCGCGGGCGTCGCATCGGCCAGAGGGTTGAACCAGTCCCTGGCTCAAGGAGGCGCAGCAAGAGGCGGACCGCGGTAAGCGTCCTGAGGAAAGGAGAGTTTGGGTGCTGTTGCTGCTGTGCGCCGCCCCATCATCAGGTTGACTGCCGAACGGTCCGGCGTTGCGATGGGCTTGAGTTCGAACAGGGCCCCCTGCTGCGGTGCAGCGATCAAGCGGATCTCGCGAGGGTCGCGAGGGAAGGAAGGGCGGCGGGTCCCGCGCGCCAACAAGCTAGCGCCCGACAGTTGCGGGTCGCGCATCCTTTACTTGTGCGAACCTGCTATCGCGCAAGCATCACGCCATCCGTCGGATCAATGGGCTTTGCTCAGGGTTTTCCCCACGAGACAAAGATCTACACCATTCAACGGATAGAGTCACCATGCCGCGTAGCTTTGAGTACCAAGGGATCGCTTATACCTCTTGGTGGAACGGCGACTTCTCGAAGTTGGGTTCGAAGGAGGCACTAGACGACATCCGGGGTGTAGGGGCGAACTCGGTCTCGATCACGTCGACATACTTTCTGGAGCACAGCCGAGGCTCGCAGATCGTTGCCGATCCGGAGCACACCGAGAGCTTCGAGCATATGGCAGTCGCCATCAGGGACGCGCAGGCGCGCGGCCTCACCGTGATGCTCAAGCCCCACCTCGACTCCTACGATCACGTCTGGCGCGGCTCGTTCCAGCCGAGCAACGTCCCCGAGTTCTTCCAGAACTACAAGGCCTTCATCGTCGAGCAGGCTGAGTTCGCCCAAGCGATGGGCGTGGAGCTGTTCTCCCTTGGCTGTGAGATGGATCAGCTCTCCACCGATGCCTACAAGTCCTACTGGCTCGACATCATCGAAGCCGTCCGAAAAGTCTACCACGGCGAGCTGACCTACTCGGCGCACTGGTTCGACCCCAAGCAGGTGTCGTTCCTCGGCGAGCTCGACGTCATCGGCATCAATCCCTACGTGCCGCTCGGCGACGTCGGAGATACCGTCGAAGACTTCGTCGCCGCATGGGACGCGCCGCAGGTGGGTACCCACGCCGCCACCACCTACGGCGGCCTCACCCCTTACGAGTACTACGCCTCGATCGCGCAGACCTTCGGGAAGAAGGTGATCTTCACCGAGCTCGGCTATGTGTCCACCGACATCGGCGCCAGGCATCCGGGCTACGACGACTGGGCCGGGACGCCCAACGACGCCCTGCAGGCGGACCTTTACCAGGCGTTCTTCGAGTTCTGGAGCGTGGGCAAGGGCGCCGAGGCCGACTGGCTCGCCGGCACGTTCATGTGGAACTGGGACCCCACCACCGACAGCAGCAAGATCGACCGGTGGGAGGTGGCGCTGACGCCGCAGAACAAGCCGGCCGAGGACGTCATCGCCCGGCATTACGGTGCGGACGACGTCGCCCGGGAGGGCCAGGAGGTCACAGTCACGGTGCGCGCCTCCGGCATGAGCTACAAGGTCGACCCCGAGCTCACCGTCGTCGTCAACGGCGAGATCCTCGGCGCGCAGGCGGTGACCGCGGACCTCTTCACCCACGACTGGGCCTACCGCGGTCAGTGGCAGACGCTGACGTTCACCGGCGAGGTGGCGACCGCCGACGAGCTCATCGTCGAGGTGTACTACGCCAACGACTCCGAGGGTGAGGGCGAGCGCAACCTCTTCGTGGATTGGGTTGAGGCGGATGGGACGCGACGCCAGGCCGAGCACGTCGACAACCCGGCGAGCTTGGGGTGGGTCGAAGCCGACATGGCTCCGATGGTCGTCGATGGACGCCTCGTCTTCGAACCCATCGCGACGACGCCCGCCGTGCCGGGGGACGAGACGCCCCCGGGCGTGACGATCGACGCCTCTAGTGCGCACTCGAACGAGGCCGAGCGCCTCATCGCCGGCCACACCGAGGTGGGGGCCGTCGTCGAGATCGTCGCCGCCGGGGTGGTCCTGGGGCACGCGATCGCGGACGAGCGTGGGGACTTTGCCATCACCGTCACGTTGCCGAACGAGGGGGAGCACGTGCTGACGGCGCGGGTCACGGACGCGGCCGGCAACGTCGGCCGCAGCGCTCCTGCGGTCCTCAAGCTCGACCAGACCGCACCGGAGATTGCGCTCAGCCCGTTGGATGGCGTCGTCACGACGGCGGACGTCGTGGTGGCGGGCACGGTCGACGGCGTCGAGGCGGGGGCGACCGTGACGCTCCTGTCCAAGGGCTTTGTGATCGGCGCGGCGCTCGTCGGCGCGGACGGCGGCTTCTCTTCCCAGGTTGCCCTCGACGACGGGACGCACGCGCTCAGCGTCCGTGCGACGGACGAGGCGGGCAACACCGAGGAGCAGCGGCTGTCCGTCACCGTCGACACCACCGCGCCCGCGCTTTCCGCGTTCAAGGCGGTGGCGGCCGCGGACGGCGCGCTTGAGCTGTCCGGCGAGCTCGCCATAGTCGAGCCGGGACTTACGCTCACCGTGGTCGTGACGGACGGTGAGGGCCGCACGCTCCACGAGGGTCCGCTGACGCCGACGGGCACGAGCTTCGCGACGGTCCTCTCCCACATCAGCCTGACGAAGGGCGCCGACCGCCTGACGGTGACCGTCGCCGCGGCTGACGCGCACGGTAACGCGTCCACAGCGACCCTCGCCGTCACGGCGGAGGATCATGGCCTGGGCCGCGAGGTGCGCATCGTCACGGACGACACGGTGACGCGCCAGTTCTTCGACGCGCGGGGCACCTACGCTGGATCGGAGGTTGCGTTCCAAGAGGGTGGCGAGCTCTACAAGGTGTTCTACGACGAGGGCTGGACCGTACACCACCACGAGGTCGTGGGGCTTGCCGGCGATCAGCTCGTGCGCCGGCACTACGACGCCGACTGGGCGCTGATCGGCGCGGAGACGGTGGAGTTGAAAGACGGTCAGATCATCCGTCACCTGTTCGACGAGGACTGGGAGCGCACCGGCGCGGAGATCGTCAGCGCGATTGGCGACGAAACCCTGCGTCAGACCTACGACCCCGCGTGGTCCAACGTCGGCAACGCCATCGAGCACGTCGCCTTCGGCCAGCTCACGACGAGCTACTTCGCCGACGACTGGGACTTTCTGGGTGCGACGAGGCAGAGCGCCAAGCGCCACGCGGTGGTGGAGACCAAGGTGTACGACGAGCGTTGGAGCTTCGTCGGGGCCGAGCGGTCGCTGCGCGAGGACATGGTCGCGGCGTTCGACGAGGGTTGGCAACGCACGGACGAGGCCCCTCGCTCGCCCGGTGCCGACCTTCAGGCGCTCGACCCGACCTTTGCGCTGCGCGGCGACGACCCCTACGAGGCGATGTCGCAGTCCGCGGCGGACCTCGCCGCGCTGACGTCCTCCGCGACGGGCACGACGACGCACGACCTCCTGGAACTCTACGCCGAGGCGCTGGACGCGAGCTGGCTCGGCTGACGGCGAGGCTCGTCAGCCACCGAACTCGTAGGCGCCAACGTCGGCCCCGGCGCCGACGGGCACACGGCGCCCGTCGAGGTCGACCGCGAGCGGCGCGGCCCGTGCGGCATCCACGCACGGGCTCGTCGCCGTCAGCCGGTAGGAGCCACCTTCAGGGTCGTCGAACCGCGGCGAGCCCTCCACGATGTCGGCGACGGCGCCGTCGCTGATCACGACGATCCCGCGGTAGGAGGCTGACGTTCGCCCGTCCCAATCCCACGCAGCGCCGCCACGCGGGCCGAAGCAGTTGTTGTGGTAGGCGTTGCCTGTGCCGTTGACGCCGTTGTTCGCACCGCCGCCGGCGAAGTGGAGCCACGCGCCCCCGCCGTCCTCCGACACGATGATGTTGTCCTCGACCAGGTTGTCGGAGAGGCGACAGCCTGGGTCCTCGCAGTAGGCCTCGAGGCCCCAGTAGCCGCCGACTACGGTGTTGTGGCGCACCCGATTGGAGGTGCAGTCGCGGGCGATGAGGGCGGGGCGGTCGGCGGCGACGTCGTAGCCGTACCGGTTCGCCTGCAGCGCGATGGAGCCGCTGCGCCGCGCGGAGGCGCAGCTGACGACGAGGTTGTAGTCGACGTCGATGAAGTCGGACTTCTCCACGTAGATCCCGCGCGAGTGGCAGCGCTGGACCACGTTGTGGCGCACCGCGTAGCGCGCCCGGGGCGCCACCACCTCGTCGATCCAGATGCCGATGCCGTGACCCTCGGACGGGTTCGGCGCAAACGACAGCGGGACGCAGTCGGTGACGGTGTTGCGCTCGACGAACGCTGCCCCCTGCCAACCGGGCTCGCCCCATCCCCAATTCTTGATCGCCCCGGTCGTCGCGAAGACCGCGGATGGGACGGATGAGCTCGGCACGACGCCATCGGTGAGTGCGCAGCAACGGGCCACCGTGTTGGCTCGCACCACGACGTCGTCGAAGCGGCCGCCGAAGCCGATGCCCGACGCGCCGCAGTCCTCCACGCGGTTGCCCTCGACGAGGAGGCCGCGGCGCGGCTCGGCGCTCGCTAGGCTTATGCCGGTCACGTAGGCCGCGACGACGCGGCAGTTCGCGATGGTGCCGTCGCTCAACGTGTCGGCCATGATGCCGTAACTTGCTGCGCGTTGGATGGTCAATCCGGCGAGCAGGAGGCCGTGCCGCCCGAGGAGGTCGACGGCGAAGGGCCGCACGCTCGCCTCAAGGATCGGTGGCGGCGCCTCGCCACACGCGACGCGCAGCGTCCCGGCCGCCCAGCTCCAGGTGCCGATGCGGAGCGGCGCCCCGGCGATCGCGCGCTCGAGCCGAGCGTCGCCGGAGAAGAGCTGGGTCGGCTCCGCCATCGGTGCGACCCAGCTGCCGTCGCCGACCGGGGCCAGCCCGGTGACCGGGTCGGCGCCCGAGATGACGGGGTCCGGACCATCGCCGTAGGCCGCGATGGTGACCCCGTCGGCGGGGGCGACGAGCGTCTCGCGCCACGTCCCGCCGCGCTCGAGGAGGATCTTGGAGCCTTCAGGGGCTCCGACGTCGGTGAGCGCTGTGAGGGTGCGCCGGGCGGTGCGGGGCGACAGCCCGTCGTTGCCGTCGTCCCCCTCGGGGGAGATGTGGAGCGTGAGTGGCGCCGGGGCCGCGCTCGCCCTCGCGCGATGCACCGCCGGGAGGAACGGCAGCGCGCCGAGCGCCTGCAGCACCGCGCGGCGGCTCGGTCGATGGCGGTGGAGCGGGCGCCTCACTCGTCCCCCTTGCTCGTCTCCGACGTTACGCGCTCAAGGCGCGCCGCGACGGCAGCCATGGTCGCCTCGACCGAGGCGAGGTGGGCGAGCTCCATGGCCGGACCTGCGCTGTCGGAACTGGAGATGTCGGCGAGCGCCTCCGCCCCTCGTTCGGGATCGACGAGCGCGCCCCAACCGACGCCCGCGCTGCGGGCGGCGAGGAGGTCGCTGGGCTTGTCGCCAACCATGAGGCTGGCGGGAAGGTCGAGGGGGAGGAGCCGTGCGGCGAGCTGGAACATCCCTGGGTTTGGCTTCCTGTAGAGCATCGCATCGCCCAGCTCGTCCGGTGCCGCTCCGGCGTAGAGCGTGAGGTCGGCGGCCGCGCCAGCCGCGGCGAGGAGCCGCCCTACCTCGTCGTCCACCGCCACGAGCTCGGACCAGGTGAAGCGCCCCCGCCCGACGCCGCTCTGGTTGGAGACGACGACCACCGGGACCGAGCAGCGGCGGGCTAGGCGCATCGCCGCCGCGGTCGCCTCGATGAGCGCGACGTCCCGAGCGCGGGACGCGTAGTGCCGGTCGATGTTGATGATGCCGTCACGGTCGAGGAACAGCGCCGGGCGAGGGCGCATGCTCCAGTAGGCCGCGACGCCACGACCGATCCTGACCATCGCCGGTGACGCCCCTGCACAGGGCCTGACGGCCGGTGCATCCCCGGACTGCGCGCCGTCTACCATGCGCCTGCCTCGCATCCCTCAGCGACCGGCGCTGGGTCCATGCGCCCGCTCAGCCATGGCGCCGCCCGCTATGTCAACCAAAGATAGCACTTGGGCTGGACGAAGGCATGACTACATCCTAAAAGTGAGTACATGCAACGACTGATTGCAATCGTCGACGATGGCACCGACGCCCTGGCTGCGCCGCACCCGCTGGATCGCGGGTCGGCGACGGAGGCCATGCAGCCCGCGCGGCCGCTCGAACGCGGTGGCCTGTCGGCTGACGTCGTGGATCGTCCCCGTGAGGTGCGACGACCGCGGCGTGCCGGCGTCATCGGCGTCCCAGTCTCGGCGACGACCTACGCCGAGGCGGTGGACTGCATCCTGGAGGCGGCGCGGCGCCGCCGGCCCTACACCGTCACCGCGCTCGCGGTGCACGGCGTCGTGGAGGCCTCGCGCGACCCTGGCTTCCGCCGGGTGATCGAGGACTTCGACATGGTGACGCCGGACGGACAGCCCGTACGTTTCGCGCTCAACCTCCTTCACCGGGCCGGGCTTAGGGACCGCGTGTACGGCCCGACGCTGATGCTGCGCCTGTGCGAGCGCGCCGCCCGGGACGGCGTCGGGATCTACCTCTACGGCTCGACGTTGGACACGGTCACACGGCTCGAACGTGAGCTCGTCGCCGGCTTCCCAGGGCTCGTCGTGGCTGGCTCGGAGCCCTCGATCTTCCGCCCGCTCACCGCGGGGGAGAGCGTCGCGCTCGCCCAGCGCATCGAGCGCAGCGGCGCGGGGCTCGTCTTCGTCGGCCTCGGCTGCCCGCGGCAGGAGCGCTTCGCCCACGACCACCGCGACCTCATCGGCGTGCCCCAGGTCACCGTCGGCGCCGCGTTCGACTTCCATGCCAGGACGAAGAAGCAGGCACCAGGCTGGGTGCAGGCGGCGTCCCTCGAGTGGCTCTACCGCCTCTGCCAGGAGCCCCGCCGCCTGTTCCGGCGCTACCTCGTCACGAACAGCCTGTTCGTCTGGCGCTTCGCCCTCCAGGCCATCGCCCTCGGGCTCAAGGGCAGGGCGTAGGCCGTGCGCACGATCCTCGTCACCGGAAGCGCCGGGCTGATCGGCGCGGAGGCGGTTCGGCACTACGATCGGCTCGGCGAGCGCGTCGTCGGCGTCGACAACAACATGCGGGCGACCTTCTTCGGGCCCGACGGCGACACCACGTGGCAGCGCGAGCAGCTCAGGCGCGACTGCCGGCGCTACGATCACCGCGAGCTCGACATCCGCAACCGCGCCGGCGTCGATGCGCTGTTCGCCGAGGTGGCGCCGGACGCGATCATCCACTGCGCAGCGCAGCCGAGCCACGACCTCGCCGCCAAGGTCCCCTTCGACGACTTCGACGTGAACGCGGTGGGCACGCTGAACCTCCTGGAGGCGTGCCGGCGGCACACCCCCGAGGCGGCGTTCGTGTTCATGAGCACCAACAAGGTCTATGGCGACGGCCCGAACCTCATCGTGCTCGACGAGACCGACACGCGCTACGACTTCGCCGACCCCGCCTACGCCGACGGCATCGACGAGACGTTCCCCATCGACCAGACGAAGCACAGCCTGTTCGGCGCGAGTAAGGTCGCTGCGGACGTCATGGTCCAGGAGTACGGGCGCTACTTCGGGATGAGCACGGTGTGCTTCCGCGGCGGCTGCCTCACCGGCACCGGGCACTCCGGCGCCCAGCTCCACGGTTACCTCGCCTACCTGTTCAAGGCCGCAGCGACCGGCCGGCACTACACGGTGTTCGGCTACAAGGGGAAGCAGGTCCGCGACCAGATCCATAGCCGCGACGTGGTGTCGGCCTTCGACGCCTACATCGCCGCGCCACGACCGGGCGCGGTCTACAACCTCGGTGGCGGCAGGGCGAACAGCGTGTCGATCCTGGAGTCCATCGCACGGATCTTCGACATGACGGGCACCATGCTCGACCACACGCTGAGTTCGCAGAACCGCATCGGCGACCACATCGTATACTACACGGACCTGACGCGCTTCCAGGAGGACTACCCGAGCTGGCACCTTACGATGACGATCGACGCCATCTTCGAGGAGTTCGCCGCCGTCGCCTTCCGCGGCGCTGAAGCTGCGGAGTAGTCGGCTCGTGCTCGCGGCGAAGCGCGCGCTCCTCGCCGTCCTCATCCTCGTGGCGTCGTCGCTCGCGGCGGCGGCGCAGTACGCCCTCCAGCCCGGCGACACGGTGCGGGTGGAGGCCGCTGGGGTGGCGGACTTCCAGCCCTCCGCCACCATCGACGTCGACGGCAACCTTACCGCGCCGCTGGTCGGGACGTTCCAGGCCTCGGGAATGACCCTCGCTGACGTGCGTGATGAGATCGCGCGCAGGCTGTCCGCCAGCGTGCTCAACCGTCGGCTGATCACCGGCGAGGAGATCGGCACCGTCATCGAGCCGCACGAGGTCGGGGTGACGATCGATGAGTACCGACCGGTCTACGTGGACGGGGACGTGACGCGTCCCGGCGAGCAGGCCTACCGTCCTCAGATGACCGTGCGCCAAGCCATCGCCAACGCGGGCGGCGTCAGCGTCGTGCGCGGGCGGGACGAGGAACCGTCGGCTGAGCTTGCAAGGCTGCAGGGGGAGTTCCAGAACCTGCAGGTCAGGCTCGCCAAGCGGCTGGTCGAGGAGGCTCGGCTGATCGCCGAGCTCGACGGGCGTCGGGAGTTCGATGCGCCGCCGCTCGAGGGGAGCGTGGAGCCGGGCTTCGTCGACCGGCTCGTCGAGCTGGAGGGCGACTTCATCGAGGCGCGCGCGGAGCGCCTCGAGGGCGACAAGGCGTCGCTCGGCCGGGCCATCGCGAAGGTCGAGGAGCGGCTTGAGTTCCTGCGCGCGCGCCGCGTCAAGGAGGAGCGCGCGGCGGCGGCGGACGCAAAGTTCGAGGAGACGGTGCGTCAGAGCTTCCAGCGCGGGCTGATCCCCATCAACCGTGTCGCCGAGGCCGAACGGTTGGCGCTAGCCTCGGCGGCTCGCGTCCAGGAGGTCAGCGCCAGCATCGCGCAGACCGCCAAAGAGATCGAGGAGATGATGCGCGCGCGCAACCAGCTCGACGAGTCGCGGCGCGTCGATCTCGTGGAGGCCACGGCCGCCGCCGCGACGGAGATCGCGCAGATGCGCGGGCGGATGCGCGCCCTCGCCGAGGAGATGCTGTCCGCCGGCGCGGCGCCGAGCGCGCTGTTCAACCGCAACCGGGACACCTCCGTGACGGTCCACCGCAGTGCGGACGGTGCCGGCGCCATCATCGACGCTGCGCTCGACGCGGCGCTGTTGCCTGGCGACGTGGTCGACGTGGAGCTTGTGCCGTTCGGCCCGGCGAGCGGGTACTGACCTGGATCGGACGCACCAGCGGCCGGGCACCCTCGGGCAGCCCGCGCGGGCGGCCAGGGCACCTTACCTCGTCCTCAACAGACCGAGGATGCCCCGACCCTTCGTGGCGCGACGCCTCGTGGGCGGCGCCGCGCCACCCTCCACGAACCGCGCGCCGTGGTAGTCGCCGTCCTCGATGGCCTCGAGCGCCGCGGCGAAGGCGGTGCGGTAGGCGCCCTCGAGCCGTCGGCCGTAGCGCCGGATCGAGCGCATGACCTCCTTCGTGAACATTGTCGAAAGCGGCTCGCGCGTTCTGCGGGAGGGGTCGCTGAGTCGCATGCCGAAGGCCGCCTCGAGGTAAAGGAGGTCGTCGGCGCCGAGCGCTTCGGCCGCGGCCAGCGCCTCCTCGGTCAGTGCGAACTTCGGGCCTGCAATGCGTGAAAGCGGCTTGCGACGGACGCGCAGTGAGGGGTCGGCCTGATCCATCAGGCTCTTGAGGACGACTGCGGGGGTCGTCAGGCTCTCGTTGCGGTCCTCCAATGTGAGCGCGTCCTGTGCATCGGCGCGGCCCATGCGCGTCAGCAGATCGCGCTGCACCGCACCGCCGGCGAGGGCTGCGCGCTCGAATGGGACGACCAGCACCTGGTCGCGCCCGAACGCCTCCACGTACTTCTCCAGCCGTGGGCGGTAGCGCCGGTAGCGCGGCGCGGCGTCCACCTCCGCGAGCCGGGCGTGGCCGGACTTGACGAGCTGCTGCGACAGGCTCGCCGCCTGCTCGACCGGGTGGCGAACGTAGGCGACGACGAGGACGTCCGTTACGATGCTCGACAGGTGCTCGGCAAGCGCCGAGACGCCGGCCGGCTGCATCGCTGCCAGGGATTCGGCGGAGAACAGGATGTCCCCGCCATCGAAGGCTTCGACCTGCCTCGCCAAGGCCGCCAGATCCGCCTCGCGGCCGTCAACAGCGCGGGACTGACGGCCGAAGGCGGCAGCGAGGAACGTGTGGTCAGCGCCGACCTCCGGCACTAGGATGCCCGCGGCCGCGAGGTCAGCGCGCGAGCGGAGCAGCGTCGCGAGGGTCGACGTCGTCCCGGTCTTCTCGAACCCGATGTGCAACACCGCGCGCTTCGACATCCCACGACCTTAGACGGAACGAGCCACATGGCGCACGGCGAGCGACGCGACACTCGCAAGCGGGCGGACCGCACGGAAGCGAGGGCGGACCGACCGCGCCGGCGCATCGCCACGCCGGAGGCCCGGTCCAAGTGGCAGGCCACCAACGCAGCGCGCGAGCGGCTCGAGGCCCTCGCCGGCACGGACGGCAAGGGCCGGCTCGACATCACCGCGCTCGACTGGACGGCGCACTTCCGAGCCGGTCCCACGACGCCGCGCCGCGTCGTCCAGTTCTGGGACCGCAACCCGCCGGACCAGATCCTGACGTTGATGCGCCGGGTGGAGGAGGTCTGCCGCGAAACGGGCTACGAGCATGTGGCCTACGATCTGGAGGGCGCCCGCGCGCGCCTCGCGGCGACGGACGCGGCGTGGGTCGACGCCTTCGATGGCGCGTTCCATCCCTCGATGCAAGCCGACATCCTCCGCGTCGTTGAGCTCGCGCACCACGGTGGCATCTACATCGACGCCGACATGACCTTGTCGCGCCCGCTCCCCTTCGCCCCGCCCCCGGTACCGTTGTTCGCCCAGTGGGCTCACGGCTCGCGCACCAACGTCGCGAACTGGTTCCTGTGCGCGCCGCCGGGCGACCCGGTGCTCCGCGCCATCCTGCAGCGCATGGCCCGCAAGCTGGCGCAGGCTCCACGCGAGGCGGACGGCCGCTTCGTGAAGCAGAGCCTGTTGGGGCTGACCGGGCCGGTCATGCTCTCCCGCGCCCTCGAGCGCCACATCCGCGCCGACCCCGACGCGCGGGACGTGGCGGTGATGCCCGTGCGCTGGTGCCATAGCTTCGTCGAGCCCGCCCGCCGGTTCCTGCAGGCGAAGGTCGAGTACAAGTCGAGCGGCCTGCACTGGCGCCGTGCGGCGGAGGGGTCGACGGGTTAGCCTGCCCCGAGGCTCAGGCCGCCTCCGCCTCAGGAAGTCGGGCGCGCATGGCCGTGACGTCGTCGAGGGAGGGGAGGGAGGCCTCGTTGCCGAGGTGCTGCACCGCGTAGGCCGAGGCCGAGCGCGCGAAGTCGAAGTGGTCCGCCCAGCCGAGCTCGGGGCGCTCGAGCGCCGACCAGAAGTAGGCGCCGTGGAAGACGTCGCCGGCGCCGGAGGTGTCGACGACCTCGCCCGCTGGAACGTTGCGCGCTGGCATGGTGCGCGCCTCCCCGCCGGTGCCCTCGTACCAGACGAGGCCGCGCTCGCCGAGCGTCACCGCGCCCACGGTGACGCCGCGCGCTCGCAAGTAGTCCAGCATCGACAGGGGGTTCAGCTGCATCTGCTCGCACATGCGCTCCGACACGACCGCGACGTCGATGGCGGTGAGGAGCTCATCCGTCTCGGCGCGCGCGGAGCCGCCGTCGAGGGAGGTGAGGACGCCCCGCTCTCGGCACTCGCGCGCGTAGTGGATCGCGGCGTCCGCCATGTGGCCGTCGACGTGGAGGCCGCGGATGCCGGCAAGGTTCAGCGCTGGGTACGGGTGCAGAAACTCGGCATCGCGGCAGCGCACGATCGCGCGCTTGCCGTCGCTCGGCATGATGAAGGACAGCGACGACTCCGCGACCTTGCGACCGTGCACCGAGATCCCGTAGCGCGACGCCATGTCGAGGAACATTCGCGCCAGCCAGTCGTCCGCCTGCTGGCACAGGAGGTCGCACTTGAGGCCGAGCTTGGCGGCGCAGAACGCGGCGGTGGTGGCGTTGCCGCCGAAGGCGACGGCATAGTCTTCGGCGATGGTCTTCTCGTCCCCGGTCGGCAGGGTGTCGGCCAGGAACGTGATGTCGATGTAGGCGTGACCAATGAAGAGGGCCTCCATCCGCGTCCTCCGTGCATGATGGCTTGAGGGTCGCCGAGGACCCCGTCCCGCGCAAGTCGGTGCTACGCGCCCTCACCAGCCTTCGGTGCCGCGTTCGCCCTTGATCGGCCCGGCAAGGCGCGACGTGACCCAGCCCGCGTAGTACCCGCCGGGCTGCGGGCGCACGCGCTCGTCGTCGAGCCATGCCTCGTCGACGCGCCCGGGATAGAAGGCGATGAGCCCGGCGATGGCCGCGTAGCCCTCGGCGAGGTCGTCGAACGGATCGGGGTAGGTGTAGGCGGCGTCGCGGCTGACCCTGTCCTGTGCGGTGAGGTCGTAGTACACCGCCGCACCCTTCCACTCGCACACGCTCATGCGACCGTTCAGCGACAGGAGCGTGAGGTCCACGTCCCGCGTCGGGAAGGCGACGACCGGTGCCGAAGCCGTCTCGACGACGCGCACCGTGCTGCAGCTGTCCGCCACGGTGCGTCCGGCGAACACGACGCGGGCGCGTGCCGACGAGGGCTGCACGGCCGGCGGACGCGGGAAGTCCCACACGGACTCCTGCCCCTCCCGCACCGCCTCGCGCGGCGGACGATGCGCACCGGCCCAGGCAGCCCGACCGGATCGCGCGCGCTGCAGGAGGCGAGCCTTGTCGGGCAGATCCACGCTGACCCTACACCAGTCCTGTGACCCACGCCGCGAGCACGCCCACCTGTATTGCGGAGAGGGCGAGGACGACCGCGCGGAACGTTTGCTTGCGCGTTTTGTGCCTGATCACGGAGGCGCCGACGAGGATCGCTGGCGTCGCACCGAGGGCAGCGAGGGCGATGAGGACGCGCTCAGGCACGCGGCGGCGACCTGCGATGGCAGCACGCTTGTCGAGCCAGAACACGATGAGGCCGACGGTATTGACCGCGACGAGCCACGCGAGGGCAGCGCCGATCAACCCTTCTTCGAGGCCGACCGCCTCTTCGCGGACGACCTCGATGCGGACGAGGCGCCGCTCGCCGCCCTTCCGCGGCCGCCCGAGGTCGTGCCTTGATCGGTGCCGTCATCTTCGTCGGCGTCGTCGAATGACTGCTGGTCGTTGGACGACCCGGCCGCGGCGTCCTCGTCGGAGAGGAGGCCAGCGTCGGCATCGGGCGGGGCGCCTTGGTCGTCCTCCTCGACCTCGCCCGAGGCCGTTTCGAGGATGGCGGCGGCCACGCGCGCCGCCCCGGAGTGGTGGACCATGTGACCCGACGCGGGCACCACGATGAGCCGTGCGTGGGGCACGTCGCCGGCGAAGCGGCGGGATTGCTCGTCCGGATCGAAGATGCCGTCGCCGCTGCCGGTGACGACGGTGACGGGGCACGCAATACGCGGATAATGCTTGCCGATGCGCTCGGCGGTGCTGTCGACCCGAGAACCCTCCTCGGCACCGGCGTCGAGCTGGCTCGTCCTTGTCACGAGGCCCGCAGGGTACTCCTCGTGGAAGCGCCGCGGGACGGGTTGCGGCTCGAAGCTGGCACGGATCATCGCAGGCAGGGCCGCGCGGGCGATGGACGGGGCGACGGTCATGCGCGCCAGGGGGCCGAGGATCGGCACCGCGGGCGCCGTCGCCGCCGCCTTGGCGTGCGTCGAACCGGGGTAGTACACCCCTGCAATGAGGACCAGCGCGCGGGCAAACCCCTCGTGCTGCAAGGCCAGCGCGATCGCCGGCAGCACGCCGTAGGAGTGCGCCACCACGACCGCGTCGTGCGCACCGAGGCGGTGGAGGAGGTGGGCGATGGCGCGCGCCTGACGCTCCGGGGTCCACCGGCTGTGCGCCGGACGGTCGGAGTAGCCGTGCCCGGGCCGGTCGATGGCGATGACCCGGTGATGCGGCAGGAGGAGGTCCATCAACGGGGAGATGAACCAGTCCTCGAGGGTGGTGCCGATGCCATGCAGCAGCACGATCGGCGAGCCCTCGCCGATGTCGGTGTAGTGCAGCGTGGTGCCGTCGACCTTGAGGAAGCGGCCGATGGGCGGATGCTCAGCTTCGGCGGACGAGCGCTTGCCGGCTTGGTACATCACCGCGGTGAGGAGCGCCGCACCACCGTAGACCGCTGCCGGCGTCAGCCAGCCAGACGCCTTGTTCGGGGGGGCAGCGGCGCGTTCCCGCGGCTCGTCGATCGGCGGCCCACGCTCGACGAGCCGGTCACGCTCGAACGCGGGATCCGGACCCGCCGCAAGCTCCACCTCAGCCTCCCGCTCGGGCGCGAGGTCCCCATCCTTGACAAGGGTGGCACCTGCCGGCGCCGTGTCGTCGGCCATCGTCATCCCGCTCTTCGACCTCGACGGGCTGCTCATGCCGTCAAGGTCGTCGCATCCAATGGGAACGCGCCGCGCTCATCCACGCGGTGAGCGTGACGCGCTCCGGGAGACAAACGGAGCACGCGGCACAACGGTTCCGTAAGCCGCCTCGCGACCGGCTTCCGGTTACTGCGCCGCAGGACCGTTCGCGGTGATCGAGAAGCCCATGAGCCCGGGCAGCGCCTGAGGCGCGGTCATCGCAGCGCCCATGATTTGCGCGAGGGGCACCGGCGCGGACGGAGCCGCCGTCACTGCGAGCGACTGTGGGTCGGACAGGAACGTCTCGACCTCGGTGGCGATGGAGGCGCCGAGCGCAGGGTCACCGGTGAGCGAGCCCACCTGCAAGGCGACCTGCTGGGCGATGCCGGCGACTAACTCCTCCACGGACACCCCCGACTGCTGCGCCACCATGCCGAGGAGGAAGCGCGTCAGCCCCATGTCGGTGAACCGCAGCGACAGGTCGTCGAGCGCGGCGGTGACGAGCGCCTCCTGCGCGCGGCTCGGCTCGGCGAACACGACGCGGGGGATGCCCGACAGCCGGGTCGAGGCGGTCAGCTCGCCGACCCCGCGAACGGCCATGTCGTGGTCGAGGGTGACCTCCTGGGTCGCCTCGTCCCACCCGAGCGTCAGGTTCGCGTCCGCCTCCACGGGGTCCGCGCCGAGGGCGGTCAGCATCTGCTGCGTCATCGGGTCCTGCACCATCGCCGCAGGCATCGAGAGCCCGTCGAGAACCAGCGTGAGGCTCGTCGGGATGGCGGAGACATAGTTCTCGGCCCGCGCCTCGAACAGGCCGAGCCGGAGGCTGCCGATCTGCGGACCGCCCATGGCGACGTCGCGCACGGCGACCCTGCCGACCGTGGGCAGGGCTCCCGTGATCATGGCTGCGCTGGGCGGTCGCCCGCCCATCTCGAGGCCTGCCATCGCCGTCTCGAGCACGGACACGACCGCCTCGCGCGGCGGGAAGGCGAGCTCGCCAACCTCCATCGCGCCGACGCGCAGCTGCGTGCCCGCGACGTCGATGTCGATTCCGTCGAGGGCAAGGCGGCCGAGGCCCGCGGCGCCGAACTCCTCGATGGCGAACTGGGCGAGCGCGGCGTTGCCGTCCATGAAGGCGACGTCGACGTCCTCAAGCGCGTACCCGCCGATGCCCATGGCACCGTACATGTCGACAACGAGCGTCAGGAGGGCCGCGGGATCCAAGTCCTCGCTCGCCACCAGGGTCACGACGAGGTCGTCGAACGCCCGCATCAAGGGACCGCGGCTCGGGTCGATGGTAAGGTCCTCGATGACCGAAGGCCCGACGGTGATGCGCAAGGCGTCGCCACCGTCCACGACGATGCCCTCGTAGCGCATCGAGCCGAGGAACTGCTGCGGCCCGTCTGCGGCGTCGGTGCCGGTGAACAGGGCGATCAGCGGCTTGATGTCGACCTCGGAGCCCGACACCGGGCCGTAACGCACCTCGACCTCGATCGGCGCGAGGGTGTCGGGGTTTGCCGGGTCCATCGCGGGGTTCGGCATCGTCTGCGTGCTGACGACCTCATCGTAGGCGAACGAGGCGAGCACGCCGTTGTCCACCGGTCCGAAGGAGGCGCCATCGTAGTCGATGTCTTGCTCGCCATCGCCATATCGTCCGCTGACGCGCCCGAGGCTCACCCTGTCGTAGGACTGCGTCGCAACCCAGTCGAGCAGTGGCGCAAAGCGCGACACCGGCGCGGACGGGTCGGCGGCGACGCGCGGGAGCGGCGCCCAGCTCGCGTTCTCCACGAAGTAGTCGTTGACGGTGAGCGTGTAATCGAGGGGGGCGTCGGCTCCGCCCGTCAGCGCCACGGACAGGGTCGAGGACGGGACGGAGATGCGGTCGGCGCGGTACCGGTCGGCGGCGCGCTCCAGCCCCTCGACCTCCAGCGTCGGGGCGGTGACCGAGGCGCGGATGCTGAGCGTCTCTCCCCCCTCGGCGCTGAACTCGCCGGACCACTCCATGGCGACGTCGCTCACACGGACCACCTCACCGTCGGACGCGACGGAGCCGACGGTGGCGCTCGTCGCGCCGAGCGCCTCGGGGCTCGTCAGGAAGTCGCGCACGGCCTGCCCGTCCTCCAAGGTCGTGCCCTGTGCCAGCGCTGGGATCGAGGTCAAAGGGACGGCGACGAGCGCCGAAGCGAGGGTGCGCAACCGCATGGTCATGCCCTTTGGGAGAGGGGACGGGTGTCGGCGCCGTTCTGGCACAGGTGCCCGGACGAACCAAGCATCAGCGGGAAGGGTCGAACGACGAAGGAGTCGCAGTTGCCTCAGAAGACCTGCGTCGTCTGCCAGCAGCGGTTCAGTCGGCGGAAAAAGTTGGCAGTCGTGTGGCAGGACGTCAAGTATTGTTCGGCACGATGCGGCAGCGTCAAGACCGTGCCAAGCTGTCGACGACTTCGGATGGCGGTCCCAGCTCGACCCGCGATCATCGCTAGTCTTGGTGGACGAGCTCCACGTTGAGGAGGCGAGGCAGCGCCGTCGGCGCGAGGGCGAGGCTGCCGAGCTGGAACAGCGGCACCGGCCGGGGCGGCGCGGCGCGCAAGGTGATCCTGCCGCCGGTGTCGAGGAACGCCGCTGCGGCGGCGAGCGCCTCGGGCGGGAGGAAGCCGCGGTCGACCACCTCTGTGCGCAGGAGGTCGAGGGCGGTGTCGCGCCCCGACGCCCA